>JACQBD010000155.1 GCA_016194665.1 Gammaproteobacteria bacterium | reverse complement strand
GATTTGAAAAAGTGCCATGATCGTTAATATAAGGTTACTGAGGCTGATTACAATGACGCCGCGCGACGTTGAACCGAAGGCCGATGCTAAATCAATTCTTCCTCGAGGCTATCTATTTCTTGCCGCATCTTTCCCAAAAATTGCATTTCACGCACCAGGTTGCGCGCTTGTTTCAGCCCTTCCGGCGTTTCAGCGGAAAATGCCGAACGAAATCGACCGATACTTTCCTGCATGCGCTTTTCGATTTGATTTGCCAGCTGCACCAACTGTTTATGAGGATTTTTAGTCTGACGGACTTCGTCCAGATTTTCGCGCCATTCCATTTGTTGCATTAAAAAAACGGGGTCCATGGCGGTATCGGTTTCTTCGCCAAGATCAACGCCGCGCAGGCTCAGAAGATAGCGCCCGCGCTGCACCGGATCTTTGAGTGTTTGAAAAGCCTCATTGATAAGCCCCGCCATTTGTAAAGATAAACGACGCTCGGTATCCGAAGCATTGGCGAATTTATCCGGGTGAACATGGCGCTGTAAATCGCGATAACGTGCGGCCAGATTGTTGACGTCGAGCTCGAAGCTTACCGGCAATCCGAACAATTCAAAATAATTTTTGCCCGGAGCCTGTTGCATGCCGGCGAATTCCGTTTTTAGACGTTAAAGCTTTCGCCGCAGCCGCAGCTGTCCTTAACGTTGGGATTATTAAATTTGAAACCTTCTTTTAAACCTTCGCGGGTGTAATCGAGTTCGGTGCCGTCGAGATAAATAAGACTCTTGGGATCGACGATCACTTTTACGCCGTGACTTTCGTAAACCAGATCGTCTGGCTCGATACGATCGGCGTATTCGATAACATAGGCTTTTCCCGAGCAACCGGTAGTACGCACGCCCACGCGCAGGCCAGCGCCGTTACCGCGTTGCGCAATAAACTTGCGCACGCGTTCCGCTGCATTCTGAGTCATGGTAATCGCCATATCGATATCTCCTGCTTAAGCGGCGTTCGCTTTTGAATCTTTATCTTTAGTCTTGGCTTGGTAATCGGCGATCGCTGCTTTAATCGCGTCTTCGGCCAACACCGAGCAATGAATCTTTACCGGCGGCAAGGCCAGCTCTTCGGCAATATGCGTGTTTTTAATTTTGCCGGCTTCATCCAGCGTCTTGCCTTTTACCCACTCGGTCAATAGCGAGCTCGAAGCGATCGCGCTGCCGCAACCGTAGGTTTTAAATTTAGCGTCTTCGATGATGCCCTGCTCGTTGACTTTGATTTGCAGTTTCATCACGTCGCCGCAAGCCGGCGCGCCGACCATGCCAGTGCCAACATTCGGATCGTTTTTTTCAAACGTACCGACGTTACGCGGATGTTCGTAATGATCCAATACTTTTTCGCTGTATGCCATGATGATGCCTCCTAAAAAAATAAAATCTTTAATCGGGGGTCAATGTGCCGCCCATTGTACTTTGCTGAGATCGATGCCTTCTTGATGCATCTCCCATAACGGTGACAGGTCGCGCAGCTTGACTACTTTTTCTCTTACCAGCGCTGCGGCGTAATCAATCTCATCTTGCGTCGTGAAGCGTCCGATGGTGAAACGAATGGAGCTGTGCGCCAATTCATCGTTGCGTCCCAAAGCGCGTAATACATACGACGGTTCTAGACTCGCCGAAGTGCATGCCGATCCGGAAGACACCGCGATATCTTTAAGCGCCATGATCAGCGATTCGCCTTCGACAAAATTAAAACTCATATTAAGGTTGCCGGCGATACGATGTTCCAGATCGCCGTTGACGTAAACCTCGGGCATGTCTTTCAGCGCGTTCAGCAAACGATTACGCAGTTTACCGATGCGTTCAATTTCCGCGGCCATTTCCAGTTTCGCTAAGCGGAAGGCTTCGCCCATGCCGACACATTGATGCGTCGGTAAAGTGCCGGAGCGCATACCGCGCTCGTGACCGCCGCCATGCATCTGCGCCTCTAAGCGCACGCGCGGCTTGCGCCGTACATACAAAGCGCCGATGCCTTTGGGACCATATACTTTGTGCGCGGACAAGGACATCAAATCGACATCCAGCGCATTCACGTCGATCGGAATCTTGCCGGCGCTTTGCGCGGCGTCGGTATGCAATAGCACGCCGCGTGCGCGGGTGATTTTACTGATGGCGGCGATATCTTGAATCACGCCGATTTCGTTGTTCACGTGCATCACCGACACTAAAATCGTATCGGCACGAATCGCTTGCTTGAGCTTATCGTGATCGAGCAGGCCATTGGCCGCCGGATCGAGATAAGTGACTTCAAAACCTTCGCGCTCCAACTGCCTACAAGTATCGAGCACGGCTTTGTGCTCGGTCTTGCAGGTAATAATGTGCTTACCCTTTTTGCCGTAAAAATTGGCGACGCCTTTAATGGCTAGGTTATCGGACTCGGTCGCGCCCGAGGTCCAAACTATTTCTTTTGCGTCCGCCCCGATTAACGCGGCGATATGCGCGCGTGCTTCCTCAACGGCCTCTTCTGCATGCCAGCCGAAGGGATGCGAGCGTGACGCCGGATTACCAAATTCCCCGTCCAGCGTCAGATATTTACACATTTTTTCGGCGACGCGCGGATCGACCGGCGTGGTCGCGGAATAATCGAGATAAATCGGTTTCTTCATGGGTCCTTCGTTTGCCTGGAAAACTTTTAGCAAGCTTTCACTTTAATGAGCCACAACCTGCATACGCCCTTCTTGGCGTGAGGCCACTTCTTGTACATGCGGCTTATTCACCAAGTCTCCCAAGGTGATGCCATGTAAAAATTCATGGATACGAACACTCAGATCTTCCCATAATTGATGGGTCAGACAAGCTTCGTCGCCGTGACAGTTTTTCTCGCCGCCACAACGGGTTGCATCGATATTCTCATTGATTGCTACAATAATTTCCGCAACTGAAACTTTGTTGGGTTCCATAGCCAGAGTGTATCCACCGCCAGGACCGCGAACGCTGTCGACCAATCCGCTGCGACGTAGTTTGGCAAAAAGCTGCTCGAGGTAAGACAGGGAAATACCTTGGCGCCGGGCAATATCAGCTAACGTAACTGCACCTTTGTCATAACGCAGAGCCAGATCCAACATGGCCGTCACGGCATAGCGACCTTTCGTAGTCAGTTTCATAGATATATTCCCACACGGTTTATGTACCGTCGTAAGTTTACATACCTGATGGATTTAGTCAACTATTCTCTTTGGGACTATCTCTTTGCGGATAGATGGAATTCTTAGTCTCTTCGAGCTTGTTCATATCTAGTTCCGGCATATCTAAATTTACTTTTATTCCCGCTTTATCTAGCGCCAGGGACAATATTTTCATCTTTTGATCAGCGACATGCAGGTGATCCAGGATTAAATCGATGGCATGCGCCACCGGATCCGGCATTTGCGTGCTTTGACCATAGGCATCGAAGCCGATTTTCTTCGCCATGGCCTCTCTGAGTTGGGATTTGGGGTCTGTTTTAGGACCGATGATACGACCCGGAATACCAACAACTGTGGCACCTTCGGGGACGTCTTTTACCACGACTGAATTGGACCCAATGCGCGCGTTATTGCCGATAGTAAGTGGGCCAAGAATTTTAGCGCCTGCGCCGACCACCACGTTATTACCTAGCGTTGGATGACGCTTTTGCTTATTCCAAGTGGTACCACCCAAGGTGACGCCATGATATAGCGTGCAGTCATCACCGATTTCTGCGGTTTCCCCTATTACCACCCCCATTCCATGGTCGATGAAAAACCGCCGACCGATCTTAGCCCCCGGATGAATTTCAATGCCTGTTAACCAGCGCGCCAACTGCGATAGCAGCCGTGCCAGCAGCCTGAGGCGCCAGCCCCATAGGCGATGCGAGATGCGATGAAACGCCAAAGCATGTATGCCTGGATAAGCTGTCAGCAATTCCAGTGTCGACCGAGCCGCCGGATCACGCTGAAAAATACTATTAAGATAATCACGTAAGTTTTTGAACATGTTTGTAAAACTTCTAGTTGTTATGCTGTATTAACCTATTCCTGACTATTCTTGTCAAGATTTATTTTTGACTGTTGTTGCACGGAGGTAAGAATACCGCGCAAGATATTTAATTCATTCTGATCGAGACCTGAGCGGTTAAACAAACGCATCAATCGACGCATCAAATAACGTGGGTTTTCCGGATCCAGGAAACCGATCTGCATCAATACTTGTTCCAGATGACGATACAAGCCCTGCAAATCTTCGTGGCTGGCTAAATTAGATTGGGCGGCAAACACCGCGTCCGAGTCCCGATCAGTTTCAGCGAGATGGGCTTGATAGATTTCATAAGCAAAAATCTGCACCGCACTCGCCAAATTAAGCGAAGAATAGTTTTTATCGGCGGGAATACTAAGCATCAAGTGGCAACGATCCAGCTCGGAATTGAGAAGTCCGGTTCTTTCCTGGCCGAATAATAACGCTACCGGGCCATGGCGTGCACCTTCTATTAACCGCGCCGCGCCGCCGGCAGGATCGAGCGTCGGCCACTCGATACGCCGTTGGCGCGCGCTGGTGCCTATCACCAAATGACAGTCCTTGATGGCTTCGTCCAGCGACGGACAAATGATCGCGCTGTGCAAAACATCGTCAGCACCGACAGCGCGGTCTGTCGCCTCGGGGCTAGGGCAATCTTTGGGAGCAACCAAATATAAGTTGTGCAGCGACATGTTTTTCATGGCGCGCGCCGTGGCGCCGACGTTACCGGGATGCGTCGGCCGAACCAACACAATGCGTATATTCGAAAGCGCCATAAGAAGGGATTCTACAAGCTTCGCGCCTAAGCTTCTGCTTTGCACTCGCGCGCCGGCCGATTACAATGCCGGCCCACATCGGCGTATCCCCGCTCAACCTAGTTATTTAGGATAAAACCATGCATCCCATGCTGAACATGGCGATCAAGGCCGCGCGTAGCGCCGGTCAAATTATCATGCGTCATCATGATCGCCTCGAGCGTTTGACCGTTGAAAGCAAAGGGCTGAAGGATTATGTCAGCGAAGTCGACCGCATGGCGGAAAATGAAATTATCCGCACATTGCGCGCCGCCTACCCTAATCACGGCTTTCTCGGTGAAGAATCCGGCGCGCAGGCCGGCGATGAATATGTATGGATCATCGATCCGCTGGACGGCACCACAAATTTTTTACACGGTTTCCCGCATTTCGGCGTTTCGATCGCGCTCAAGCACAAAGACCGCTTGGAACAAGCCGTGGTTTTCGATCCGTCACGCAACGAACTTTTCACCGCCTCGCGCGGCAACGGCGCGCAACTCAACGATCGGCGTATTCGCGTCAGTCACATTACCGATTTGGAACACGCCTTGTTAGGCGCCGGTTTTCCGTTTCGCTCGCACGACTATATCGAGCCGTGGATAAATACGCTGCGTGAATTCATGCTCACCACCAGTGGCATTCGCCGTCCCGGCTCGGCGTCGCTCGACCTGGCTTATGTCGCCTGCGGACGTTACGAAGGTTTCTGGGAAATTGGTTTGAAGCCCTGGGACATCGCCGCCGGCGTGCTCCTGGTTCAAGAAGCGGGCGGTTTGGTGAGTGACTTTGCCAGCGAACAAAATTATCTTGAAAGCGGCAACATCATCGCCGCCAATCCAAAAATATTCGCTGAGATTTTGCGCCGCATCCAGCCGCATTTACCACCAGAGTTACTGCGTTAGAATGTATTTAACATTACACTTCAATCCTAAAAATTTACGCTTTATTTTTTACATAATTGAACTTATTATATTTCTAGGATTTTTTAAATGAAACAAGATAAAAATATTTCATAGGTAAAATGCTCCGAAAATTATTAGAGCATGTTAGTCGACATATAATTTTCAGAAGAAAATTACCTTCAGCATTTCACAACGGCCCTCTGTATGTTTCTCCCGCTGCTGCTTTGTCTTACTGGAAATCCAGTTTGGAAGAAGTAGACCCGATCTTATTAAACGTTGCTCAAGAACATATCAATAAAGGAGATATAGTCTGGGATATTGGAGCAAATGTCGGTCTGTTTACTTTTGCAGCGGCTAATTTAGTCGAGCCTACTGGCAAAGTTCTTGCGATTGAGCCCGATACATGGCTGGTAAGTCTTCTGCGCAAATCATCACAATTGGAAGAAAATATCATTCGCTTACATGTGGATGTTCTTCCTGTTGCTATATCAGATCAAGTTGGCATTGCAAAATTTAACGTCGCAAAACGCGGCAGAGCAACAAACCATTTAAGTGATTCCACGGGATCAACACAAACAGGGGGTATTCGTGAGGTCCACCTTGTTCCCACCGTTAGTCTAGATTGGCTGCTTGATAATTATACAGCCCCTAGCTTTATAAAAATCGATGTCGAGGGCGCAGAACATCTGGTGCTCAATGGAGCCAAAAAGCTTCTCTCGGAAATCAGGCCTGTAATTTTTTGCGAAGTGTCGTCAGAGAACGCTGAGGCTGTAACAAATATTTTAAAAAAATTTAATTACACTCTCTTTGATGCCACAGCGAACAAGAATAATAGAAAATCTCTACAACTTGCTACATGGAATACTCTGGCATACCCACTAATCCATCCTGTCTGACCTATGTTGACCAAAGATTGGGAATTAGCTTGACGCCTTGGAACGTTGCCGCCAATCCAAAAATATTCACCGAAATTTTGCGTCGTATCTAGCTGCATTTGCCGCCGGAAGTACTGCGCTAAAGACAGTTCGATTAAGTCAGCACATCCGCAAAAACAAATAATTCAAACATGCTTGTGTGTTCGAATCGTTGCAGTAAGCGCACGATGCGAATGTCCGCGGCTTCTTCGGCGAGCCACAAATCGTTACCGGTGGTAAACAGACCGCGCGCCACTAATAGAGTGGCCGGCTGATGTAAAGCCTCGATCGCCGGCAGAATCAACACCGGTTTGTATTCGCGTGTTGCGCCACGCGCCAGCGCCACGGCTGCGGCGTGAATATTCGACGACAGCAGCTCAACGCCCATTTCTAGTTTGTCGGTCTCAGGACTTTTCATCCAACGCACCACGCCGGCGCCCCAGCGGCCGACATCGTCCATTTGCTGAACTCCCACGACATCGCCGACACGCAAGTAGGTGTGCGAACCGCCGCGGCGAATCAATTGCAAGCCTCGCGGCGCTGTGTCCTTAATTTGCCAACGATCGATATGCATCATTTCACCGCTGACTTTGTATGATTCCGCGGTGACAGCGGGCCTTGGCGATTCTTTTTCGACCGGCTCATCCAGCGCTATAAATTCTTCATCCTGATTATCCGCTTCGCGCGCGATGTCTTGCTCGATGTGCGTCGGCAAGATGAATTTCTCATCCGACAATTCGCGCCGATTGGCTTCCGGCGGCATGAACGGTTTTTGGCCGCTGCAAAAAAAATGTATCGCCGACAAACCAGCGCACAAGAATACCGGGCCGCTGCGCTGAATACGCGAGTATTGGCGGCGCGGCGTCAGCCCCCACGACTTCAGCATGCGCTGCAACATTTCCAGACAAACCGAATCAAGACAATCGATGCCGAGCGAAAGCGAACGCGCGCGGTCGCCGTTTTTTAAACGTTGGATAAAAAATTGCACGGTCTGCAACAATTCGCTGGCGTCCAATAGACGCAAATCTTGTTCCGGCTTGAACCGCGGTTCGCGCGGAAATGGAACCGGCGCAGAGTCGCTCGATAGGTCGAGCAGGAAATGTCCGCCGGGATGCGGCGGTTCTAAATTATTGCGTAACACCGCCTTCGCGCCCCAATGTTGTAAAAAACGCTGCACATAGCGGCATTCGTTTTGCGGCAATTGATACGGGTTGCTTAATCCAAGCAATAAAATTCTTACGTAGTCGTGCGCTAAGGTGGTCTTGCCGGTTTCCGGCGGCGGCGCGTCGATGACTTCCGCGGTCATGTTCTGTTCCGCGGCGTAACGATAAATGGCGTGGATTTCGCGCCAGGTGCTGGTGGGAAACGGCATGTACACTTGATAAGAATGCAACAGCACCTCGCCGAGATAATGCAGCGCGCGCTCCAGCGATGTAATGCGCAAAGATTTTTTGGTCCAACGTAGGCGCTGTTTTTCAAAATCCTGCAAACATCCCTTATAACCATACGCCATCTCCATGTGCAACTGACGTATGAATTCGGCAAGCTGTCGTTTCTTGGGCGTGAGCGGTAATGCGGCGCGGGCGAAATATGGCTCCAGTGCGGCGGTGACGGTGGCAATCGGGCGAGTATAAAGTTCCATCAGCTCAAAACGGCAAGCCGCATCGAGCTCCTGACGATTCAGGGTATATAAAGCCTGGTAAATCTCTCGGGCTGATTCGGCGCTATCGGCTAACGGCAAGGTCGCGAGCCACGCGCGCGCGTATTTTGGATCGGTTTCCGCCATCCACGCGGAAACACGTTTCGTCGGCATTGAAAGATTAAGCACCGGCACACATCGCTCCGAGGGTATTTGTTTCCTGAATACTATCAATTGATTATATAGCACAGCTTTTTGCCTCCGGCCGCCAGGGCGGTTGTGCTAGCCAGCGGTAAAGTATTCAAGCGCCCCTGATATTTAAGGATTTTTCGATCGAAGCATTGGATTCCCGCCGTAAGTAAAAGAGATCGGCGCGCGTATTCCCCCTAGCCAATGGCGCGTGTATTATTCGCCCGCTTTTAATGTTGGAGAAAAATGATGACGTACGTGGTCACAGAGAGCTGCATTCGCTGCAAATACACCGACTGCGTGGAAGTCTGTCCCGTGGATTGTTTCCATGAAGGGCCTAATTTTCTAGTCATCGACCCGGATGAATGCATCGACTGCACTTTATGCGTGCCGGAATGCCCGGTAAACGCCATTTACGCTGAAGACGATTTGCCGGATGCGCAGAAAAAATTCACTCAACTCAACGCCGAACTCGCTAAAAAATGGCCGGTGCTGACCGAAAAGAAACCGGCGCCGGCAGACGCCGCCGAATGGGAAGATAAACCCGACAAACTGAAGTATCTTGAACGCTGACAGCAGTATTCAGCTTGTTCCTTACGGAGTAGATCCGCTACATCAGCTCGCCTCGCTGCTACTCGCGCAACACCGCGAGTCGCTGCCTGACTTAAGTCAGCCGATTATTTTATTTTCGCATGCCGGCGCGGTACCGCGTTTTCGGCAAATCCTGCGCGAGCAGGCCGCGCGCGCAGGTTACCCCGCGTTACTCGCTCCTTACTGCGGCACGCTAGCCGCGTGGGCGCGTCAATTCAGCGACGACAACAAACGTTCGTTAACTTCCAGTGCGCGTGAAATTTTATTACTGGGTTTGCTGAATGATTTTCCTGAATGGCGCGATCATTACAGCGCCTGGCCGCTGATCGATAGTTTGCTAACCCTGTTCGATGAATTGACCCGGCACCGATGCGATATCAGCGCCGACACCGAAGCATTTGTGCGCCAACTCCGAAACTACCGCGCCAACCCCGATGATTTTTTTACTTATGAAGACGAAGTTCGTTTAGTTCATCGTTTATGGAGCGCGTGGCGCGAAACCTTACACAAAAATCAACTACAAGATCAAACTTTGCAAACCATAGACGGCTTGCGTCACAGTCTAAAAAAACTGCCGGTCAACACGCAAATTTATGTAACAGGATTTTTAGAATTCGCGCCCGCGGAAATCGAATGGCTTAAAGCGCTGCACGCGCAGCGTCGGTTAACACTGTTACTGCAGGGGCAAGTTGACCAGCAAGCAGACCATCAAAAAAGTCCCGTTGCCAGTCTGTTGCAAAAGCTCAATGTCGCGATCGCTCCAATAGTTATTAAAGATCCGTATTCTATTTTTCTGGAAAACACTTATACGCACCATCGAGGCACGCTGCATGAACGCGCGCATCTACAAAAGATACAGGCAGCCAGCAGCCCGGCGCGCGCGCGCCTAACCATACACGAAGCGGCCGATGCGGAATTTGAAGCGCGCGCCATCGACTTACAAGTGCGGCGCTGGTTAGTGCAGGGACATCGCGATATCGGCATTGTCACGCATGATCGCAAACTGGCGCGACGCGTACGCGCCCTGCTCGAGCGCGCGCATGTCAGCTTGCAAGACGCGGGAGGCTGGGCGCTATCCACCACCAGCGCCGCGACCGTCTTGGTGCGCTGGTTGGAATGCCTGGAGCAAAATTTTTCGCATCAGCCGCTGCTGGATCTACTTAAATCGCCGTTTCTCTCGCTCGGTTTCACGCGCGGCGAATTGAATCGGATGGCGCCGATATTCGAACAGAATATCGTGCGCGCTTTTAACATCGCTTCGGGCCTGGACAATTATCGCTTCGCGCTGGAACGGACGAAAAATATGCCGCATGCAGAATTCGACGTCGATGCCGTGCATGCGCTGACGTTGTTATTGGAACGACTGGAAAATGCCGCCGCCACTTTATCGACGCTAACACACGATCGACCGCAATCCGGCTTGTCTCTTTTAGAAGCATTGCACGACAGCCTTCAGAAACTAGGTTTAAGCGCAAGCTATCAAAATGACGGCGCCGGTCGCGAGCTGTTGACTGTGTTGGAAAAGATGCGCGGCGCCGCCAGCGACAGTGGACTGCGCCTGACATGGCCGGAATTTCATCAATGGCTCAAACGTAATATGGAGCAACAACGTTTCCATCCGCCGATGCAGGGGCGCGGCGTGGAGCTCATGAGCTTCGCCGAAAGCCGGCTTTATCGGTTTGATGCCTTGATCATCGCCGGTGCGGTGCGCGAACAACTTCCGGGCAACATCAGTGTCCCGCCTTACTTTAACGATGGCGTACGCAGCGAGCTTGGCTTACCGTCGCTCGCGCGCCGTTACGCCGAACACTTTGCCGATTTTCGGCGTTTACTGGAAGCCGCGCCCAGCGTCATGATCAGCCTGCGACGTGAAAATCGGGGTGAAAAGCTGGTCCCAAGCCCGTGGGTTGAAAGACTGCGCAGTTTTCATGCGCTGGCGTATCAGGAAAGTTTGGCCGATGCCGAACTTGAATGGCTGGTGCAGCAAGCCGATACGCTGATCGTCGAACGCTCAGCGCCGCTGCCAACATCTGTGTCGCGCCCGGCAGCGCGGCTACCGGCAAGCTTGTTGCCGGAAATATTCAGCGCCACGGACTATCAACGTTTGATGGATTGTCCGTATCAATTTTTATATGCCTGCGGTTTAGGTCTGGCCGCGGAACAACAAATCCGCGAAGAAATGGAAAAAGTCGATTTCGGCACTTACGTTCACCGCATTCTACAAGCTTTTCACAGCGGTGTGCCCGGACTACCCGGCCCGTGGCGCGCGCGCTTGCATGCACAAAACATGGCCGAGGCGGAAAAACTGCTACGCGAAATCACCGCCGCGGTATTCGCCAATGATCTGCGCCGACGTTTTTTTACGCGCGGTTGGTTGTATCGCTGGGAGGTCTGTATTCCGGCTTATCTCGAATGGGAAAAACAAAGCTCGGCAGCTTGGCAAATACAGGCGACCGAATTAAAAAAAACCCGCGACTATCAGGTCGCGGACGCGCGGCTATCGATTACGGGGCGCATCGATAGATTGGATCGCGGCGTTCATGGCCTGCGCCTAATCGATTATAAAACCGGCGTGATTCCTACGCGCGACTCAGTCATGCAAGGCGAAAAAATTCAACTTCCTTTTTACGCCTTGCTCATGGAACCAGAAAAAATTACTCAGGCCTTGTTTCTGTCGATACAAGACGGCGACGTGACGGAAAAAATGCGGCTGGATGAAGAAAATCTGGCAACACTAGGCATCGCGATGCAACAACGATTACTGCATCTCAAATATCTTTTGGATCAAGAAATGCCGCTGACTGCTTGGGGCGACAGTGAAACTTGCGAGCGTTGCGACATGGAAGGAATATGCCGCCGCGAAATGTGGCTTGAAACGGACGCAACGATATCTTAAACCGGTAATAAAAAAGGCAGCCATTCTTGGCCGCCTTTTAGATACAATCTCTACGGGGTATCTGCACATCCGGGACACATCCTTGCAAACCCGGTACGTCCTTGTGGACATCCATTTAGGCAGCGCTGTAAGTCCCTTTCTGTTTCCCTGCCTAGGTTTCACTATAGATCGAGAAAGTCCATTTGCAAGGCAAGCGTTTAAGGCTAGAAACGAATTGGGTTAAATTTCATGCATTTACTCACATATCACAGCGTTCTCTCCCGTGATTGATACAGCGCTGGCGGCCGCGCCGGAAAACCATGTGGTAGTGCAAGCCGCGGCCGGCAGCGGTAAAACCTGGCTGCTCGCCAGCCGCATTATTCGTTTGCTGTTACAAGGCAGCGAACCCGGCGCGATTCTCGCTATCAGTTTCACGCGCAAAGCCGCCGGGGAAATTTATGAACGGGTCACACAACGCTTATTGAATTTAGCCGTTTGCGACGAACCAAGCCTGGTGCAACAACTTAAGGAATTGGGCGCCGCCACCGATTCCGCAAGCTGCGCGTTAGCGCGCGATTTGTATGAAAAACATCTCAGCGCGCTGCATACTTTGCGCACCACCACTTTCCACGCTTTTTGCCAAGAAATTCTGCGGCGCTTTCCGTTGGAAGCAGACGTGCCACCGGGGTTTGAATTAATCGAATCGACGGAAGAATTGGTCGACGCCGCCTGGGCTATTTTCGAACGAAATCTCGGGCGCAACAAAGAAACTCCGGTGGCGCGCGCCCTGGATTCCTTATTAAGAGACAACGGCAGCGTCAGCACCACCCGCCAGCTGCTTAAGGATTTTTTAACGCAGCGCAGCGATTGGTGGGCTTACACGGAAAATGCAGCGCACCCGGTAGAGACCGCCACGCGACAACTGCAAGACTTGTTACAAGTTTCTGAAGAACTCGATCCCCACGGAGACTTTCTTAACGATGCACCTAACCGTCAGCAGCTTAAACGTTACGCTGAATTATTATCCGGCCATGCCACCGCGACCCATCAAGAATTCATCGAAATCATCACGCACGCCTTAACCGATAACACGTCGTCTGTCACCAGCTTCGCGCATGTCATGCGGGTTTTCTTCACCGAAAAACTCGAACCGCGTCAAATCAAAGCTACGCAAACGCTGATAAAAAAAATCGGCGCCGCGGGCGCACAAGAACTACTGCATCTGCAACAGACAATTGGCGACCGACTGCTGGCGACGCAAGCGTGCTATCAACGCTGTCAAACGCTGAAGCTGTCGCGCGCGTGGTATGTTTGCGGCGCGGCGCTGCTGCAGGCTTATCAACGAATCAAAGCCGAACGCGGCTGGCTCGACTTCGCCGATCTGGAATGGAAAACCTATCGACTGCTCACGCGCAGCCGCTACGCCGAATGGGTGCAGTACAAGCTCGATCAACGCATCGATCATTTGCTGGTGGATGAATTTCAGGACACCAACCCCACCCAATGGCGCCTGCTGTTACCCTTGCTGGAAGAAATGGTCGCGGGCGATCCCGAACGCAACCGCAGCATATTTCTGGTGGGCGATGAAAAACAATCGATTTATCGCTTTCGGCGCGCCGATCCGCAGTTGTTTCACGCGGCGCATCGCTGGCTGCAACAACATCCGCAAACTCAAAGTTTCACGCAGCACATTTCATGGCGCTCTTCGCCCGCCATCATCGATTTCGTCAATCTTCTTTTTCGAGATAGCACCACGGAACAAAACGAAATAATCGAAGATTACTCATTAAAAGATTTCCAAGCGCATGCCACGCATCAACAACAACTCTGGGGTCATGTGGAATTATTGCCGTTAATAGCACGTCCAAAAAAACTTGCCGACGCGCACGCGCCAACCTGGCGCAATCCGATCGAACAACCGCTGCAAACGGACGAGGACACGCGTCACCATCAAGAAGGCGCAGTGATAGCAAACAAGATCAAAGAAATTATCGGCATGCCGATCAGCGATAAAGCGCAGGTCCGCCCTGTCAACGGCGCCGATATCATTATATTGTTGCGCGATCGCAATCATGCGCGCCTGTATGAAGACGCCCTGCGCCGCGCCGGTATCGCTTACACCGGCACCGGCCGCGGATCGTTTTTGCAATCGCTGGAAGTACGCGATTTGATGCATCTGCTGCAAACGCTTATCGAGCCTTATAACAATCTGGCTTTGGCATCGGTGTTGCGCTCGCCCATCTTTGCCGTAGCCGACGCTGACTTGTTACTTTTAGCGCAGCAGACATCCGGCTCATGGTTTGAGCGTCTAAAAAAATTAGACAGCCCCGATAAAGCCTCTGCAGCGCTGATGCGCGCACAAGAATTACTGCCGAACTGGAACGGTTATGCCGATCGCATACCGGTGCACGATTTACTCGATCGAATTTATTGCGAAAGCAATTTAATCGCGCGCTATATCGCCGCCGCTCCGCCGCATCTACGCGCGCGCGTGGAAGCCAATCTCAATCGATTTCTGGAAATCGCGCTCGACGTCGACAGCGGACGCTATCCCAGTCTGTCGCGTTTTCTGGCGCATTTGCAAAGACGCGCGCAAGACGATACCGAAACGCCGGCGGAGCCCGCCTGGAACCGCGAACCGCGCGTACGCATCATGACCATTCATGCCGCGAAAGGACTCGAGGCTCCGGTAATATTTCTAGCGGACGCGGCGCGCGACGGCGGTCAACGCAACAGCGGTGCGCGCGCACTGGTGGAATGGCCCGCCACCGATGCGCGGCCGCGTTATTTTCATTTAATCGGCAACAAGAAATATCAGGACGATATCAGTCAAAGCTTGCTGTACGGTCAGAAATTCGCCACGCAGCGCGAAGAAACTAATCTGTTATACGTCGCGCTCACGCGCGCCAAACAAATGCTGTTCATTTCAGGCTGCGAGCCGGGCCGCGGCGGGCGTGGCTGGTATGGATTTATCGAAAAGCGCCTGCGCGCCGCCGAACAAACCGAACGCGCGCAAGTTTCCCGCCTGATACTGCGACATATACACAGCGACGACGGCACCATTTTCAATACTTGCGCGCAACTTAAGTTTGGCGATCCGGCGATGTGCGCGGCACAAATGAAATCATCGATCCCAGCGATACAATATTTTCATATCGATCCGGCATTGATGCATCCGCTGCCGGTCGCGCCTGAAATAGGCTTGCTCCATCCCAGTTGGATGAATCCCGTGGAAGACAACGAAACCGATACGACCGCACCCGAAACGATAACTGCGTTACCAAATCGCGGTATCGCGATTCATCGCATGCTCGAACAATTGTCCAATGACGGCGATCGAACATCCATTGAGAAAAGAATGCACCGCGAATTCGATGCGACGCTGGCTCATCAAGAATTCGCTGCCTGCTGGAAGGAAGCCTGCGCGGTGGTGGATCATCCTGCTTTCCGGGATTTGTTCGAGCCGCGCGCCGATCAGGACGCGCGCAATGAAGTTCCGATTCTTTATCGCGATAACGGACGGGATATTTATGGCGTGGTGGATCGGCTCATCATTCGCGAAACAGAAATTATTCTTATCGACTACAAAACCCATGCGCACGCCACGCCGCAAAACATACGGCAATTGGCGCCGGATTTTTTTCCGCAAATACGCCAATACGCGCTGGGTGTGCAACAACTTTGGCCGCAAAAGAAAATTCGTTTAATACTGCTGTTCACCCACTGCCGCGAGCTGCTGCAAGTAACGCCGTAAATTTATTGCGGCTGGGCTCGTACCACGCGGTTTCTGCCGGTTTGTTTAGCTTCGTAAAGCGCCGCGTCGACGTGGCGAAACAGCCACGCGGCGGGATCGGGTCCATAAGAATCAGCACCCGGTTCGAGGCAGGCCATACCGATGCTCACGGTAATATTTAAATCCAGCCCTTCGGGGATGACAAACGTGCTTTGCTCGATGTTGGCGCGCAGGCGGTCGGCGATGGCAAAACCTTGCACCGCGGTGGTGCCGGGCAAAAGTAAAACAAATTCTTCACCGCCGTAGCGCGCCAACACGTCGCTGCCGCGCAGGTCTTTTCCCAAAAGACTGGCGATTTGACGCAACACCCGATCGCCTACTTGATGACCGTATTGATCGTTTACCTGTTTGAAAAAATCCACATCGACCAGCATACCCACCAGCGGCCCGACCTGGCGCGCCCAACGCTCGACCTCTTCCACCAAACGCCGCTCAAAAAACCGGCGATTGGATACGCCGGTTAACGCATCGGTCAAGCCGTCCAATTTTAAGCGCTCGTGATTCACCGCGTTGTCCACGCACAACGCCGCCACGGCGGCGAGGTGTTCGAGCAAATCCGTGGCGGTACTGGGAACGAAATGATGCGGATCGCGGCTGCCTTGATTAAGACTGCCGATGAGCTCGCCGCGGCGAATCAGCGGCGCCAACGCCACCGAGCCTGTGGCGTTGGGATGTTCGGCAAATAGTAAGGAGTGCAGATGTTTATTCACCGGCCCTAAGCGCGGCCGCCAAGGACGCATGAACAAGGCGTCTAATTCTTGGCGCGAGATGGCGACAAAACAATTGGGGCGTAGACTGGAACCAGCGCCGGTATCGATCAAGCGCATCATTTCATACTCCGGATCGATGCAGGCCAAGCTGACGCATTCGATGCCGGGAAAAGTTTCGGGAATTCCCTCGGTGAGAATACTCAGGAGATTGGTAAGCGAGTGGGAACCGATCATGCGCACTTCAATCTCACGGAAACCGGACCAAATGCGTTCGTTATCGCGCAGCTGGTTGCGAAGCTTCACCCACTCTTGATCCAGAGTTGTCCCCCCTTGTTCCATTCTCCCCTTTTATATCATCAGTGTACCGTCGTGGCCGGTGCGTCGGTTTTTAAACCGAGTCGATTTAATAATTCCCGCGCCGGCAAATAGCCGGGAAATTTTTTGCCGTTGTCGAGAAAAATAGTAGGCGTGCCTTCCACTCCCATACGTTCGCCTAAATGATAATGTTGCTCAACGGGATTGGTGCAAGTTTTCATGTCCAACTTACCGCCGGACTTAGCCACGCCGATGGCCTTGGCGCGATCGGCCGAACACCATACCGCGACCGCGCGTTTATAACTTTCGCTGCCTATGCCGGTGCGCGGATAAAACAAATAGCGCACCTTCACTCCTTCCTTATTCAGCGTCGGCACGTCGCGATGAAACATCGCGCAATACGTGCAATCGACGTCGGTGAATACCGTGAGCGTACGCTTGGCGTTGGCTGGGCCGAAGACAATCATGTTGTCCTCGCCTACTTCATTGAGAAAATTGGCGCGTAAACTTGCACGCCGAAGTTCGGTTAAATTACTGCGCGCGCCGAGATCCATCATGTCGCCCATGAACAAATATTTACCGTCGGGCGTGACGTAAAAAATTTGCGTATCGATTTCCACTTCATACAAACCGCGCACCGGCGCCGGCTTGATCACGGCTTTCGCCATTTCCGGAAACGAGCGGGTGAGCTCGGTTTTGATTTGATTGATTTCCTTGTCATCGGCGTGCACCGTCGCGGAAAAAATAAAACTACCTAGAAAAAAAATCAGGAAACGCCACATATCTATAAATTCTCGCTAGTTGACAGTCGGGGTCGGATGCGTGGCTCAAGATCATACTGGAAGCAATCTCAAAAAAACAATTTAAAGCCCCGTACCCGCTGACATTAGACGGGGCTTTACGCCGGCGGTTCGATTATTTCAGCATTCTTTCTGCTTCTAAAACGACCCGTGTCATCGGCACAACACTGTCGGGATTGAGCGAAATCGACTCGATGCCTTGGCGCACCAGCCAGGTCGTGATCGCGGGATAATCCGACGGCGCTTGCCCGCAAATACCGACGTATTTGCCTAAACGACGCGCAGCTTGAATAGCCAAGGCCATTAACTTCAACACTGCCGGATCGCGCTCGTCGAAACCGCTCAGTAAGCCCGAGTCGCGATCCACACCCAGCGTTAATTGAGTCAAGTCGTTCGAGCCGATCGAGAAGCCATCGAGATGTTCTAAAAATTCATCCGCCAACAAAGCATTGGCGGGGATTTCGCACATAAGATAAATCTTAAGCCCCGTTTGGCCGCGCTCCAATCCATACGAACGCATTAAGCTCAATACTTGTTTTACTTCGTCGACACTGCGCACGAAGGGAATCATCAGCGCCACGTTGGTTAAGCCCATGTCTTCACGCACATACTTGAGCGCGGCGCATTCGAGCGCAAAACTTTCGCGGAACGAATCGGAGTAATAACGCGAGGCGCCGCGCAAACCGAGCATGGGATTTTCTTCTTTTGGCTCGAAACGCGCGCCGCCGAAAAGCAAAGCGTACTCATTGGATTTAAAATCGCTCAGGCGCACGATCACCGGCTTGGGCGAAAATGCCGCGGCGATTGTGCCGACGCCTTCCGCTAAGCGCCGGATAAAATAATTGCGCCGGTCGCCATAACCGGCCGTCAAGCGATCGATATATTGTTGTTCGGTGGAATCGAGCTTGGCGTATTCCAATAGCGCGCGCGGATGCACCTGAATACTGTGGTTGATAATAAATTCCAAGCGCGCCAAGCCCACGCCGTCGTTGGGTAAAAAAGAATGCTCAAAGGCTTGATCGGGATTAGCCAGGTTCATCATTAATTTTGTACGCGGACGATTCGCTGCATCCAGGGAAATTTTGTCGATGCGGTATTTTTGGCGGCCGCGATAAACCACGCCGGTGTCGCCCTCGGCGCAATTCACCGTCACCGCCATGCCGCTGGCGATGACTTCGGTGGCGTTGCCACTGCCCACGACCGCGGGCACTCCCAGCTCGCGTGCGATGATTGCCGCATGACAAGTGCGGCCGCCGCGATTGGTGACGATGGCGCCGGCGATTTTCATGACCGGTTCCCAATCCGGGTCGGTCATATCGGTGATCAGTATTTCGCCGGGGCGCAATTGCGCCATGTCGCTGACTTGTAAAATAACCCGCGCTGGTCCGCTGGCGATACGACGCCCGACGCTTTTTCCCGACACCAATACGTCGCCGCGCGATTCCATATAATAAGCTTCGTAATCGTTGCGCGATTCGCGCGAGCGCACCGTTTCCGGGCGCGCTTGCACGATATAAAGTTTGCCGTCAACGCCGTCCTTGGCCCATTCGATATCCATGGGCATGTCGCGGCCGGCGACGGTGGAATAATGTTGCTCAATTTTCATGGCAAAACGCGCCAGCTCGTGGGCCTCGTTATCCGTTATCGAAAAATTCTGGCGCTCGGCTTCCGGCACCGGCACATTTTGCGTGACTGAACCGGCGCTCGTGCTGTAAATCATTTTGACGGCTTTGCTGCCCAATTGACGCTTTAAGATCGCTTGCTTCTTCGCAGCTACAGCCGGTTTGAAAAGATAAAATTCGTCCGGGTTCACCGCTCCTTGCACCACGTTCTCGCCCAAGCCGTAAGCCGCGGTAATAAAAACCACGTCGCGAAATCCGGTTTCGGTGTCGAGCGTGAACATGACACCGGCGGCGCCGACGTCGGAACGCACCATCTTTTGCACGCCAATCGAAAGCGCGATGTGCTCGTGCGAAAAATTTTGATGCGCGCGATAGGAAATCGCGCGGTCATTGAAGAGCGAGGCAAACACGCGTTGGCAACCGGCCAACAAATCCTTAGCGCCGCGAATATTAAGCAAGGTATCTTGCTGTCCGGCGAACGACGCGGTCGGCAAATCTTCGGCGGTGGCTGAACTGCGCACCGCGACATCCGCGTCGGCTCCGTATTCGCGCGCTAAATTAGCGTAGGCTTCGGTAATTTCAGCGGCTAAGTCCGTGGGAATTTTTGCTTGTAAAATCCAGCGGCGTATTTCCGCGCCGGCTTGCTCCAGCTGCGCCAAATCTTGCGTCTGCAAAGCCTGCAAACGATCACGAATGCGGTCCGTCAGTTGATTGTGCGTTAGAAAATAACGATAGGCCTCGGCGGTGGTGGCAAACCCATTGGGAACCCGCACCCCTTCGCTGCTTAAATGGCGGACCATTTCGCCTAAAGAAGCATTTTTGCCTCCGACCACAGAGATATCTTGCATCCCCAGCTCGGAAAATGTGCGGATGTAACGCATCGTGGACACAAAGTAACGCATGCCAGCGGCATTTCCAATACTTAAAGAAATGCTTGAATACAAGTAAATACAGCGGTCTAGAAGGCGCGGCCTATATTTAGGCACGAACTATGCTAAATATGGATGAGATCTTTAAAAGCACGTCATTTCGAAAAGATGAATTCACGCATTAATTAAGCGCTCCCTATGCTCTATTCCTATTTAACCAGTGCTCTCGTCATAGTTGGTGCGATCTTGCTCAGCGGCGGCCTGGTGCTCACGCGCAAAATCATAAAAAATTTGCCGGTGCCGGATAATCGTTGGCGCATGATGTATCTGCTGATTATCTTTTTCATCATCGGTTACATAATTTTCACGCTGGCTATATTCGGCGAGCCGATTTCTTTTGTCGTGTGGGTGGTGTCTTCGATTTTTCTGGGCGGCGGTGCGTTCGTTTTAACCGTCACCTATTTAAGTTCTAAAACCATCAGCGATGTAAGACAATACACTCAGCTGGAAAATGAACATTATCGCATCGTCACGGCGCAACGCCGTCTGGAAACTATTCTCGACAACGTCGCCGAAGGCATCATCACCTTCGATCAGGGCGGCAACATTCAGAGCATAAATAGAGCCGGAGAAAAACTGTTTGGCTATTCGCAAGTGGAAGTGATCGGCCACCCCATCAGCATCCTTATTCCGCCGCCGAATATTATCGACGCGCGTGAAGGTTATCTGCATCATTTCATGCGCACCGAGATTCAACGCCTCATCGGACATGAAGGCGAAGTCACCGGACGTCACAAAGACGGTGCGCGTTTTCCGATGGCGTTGAAGGTCAGCGAGATAAAATTAGGCGATGATGTCGTGTATACCGCGCTGGCCGCGGATATCAGTGAACGCAAAGCCATGGTGGAGCATTTGCGGGTGATGGCGGAGCATGACGGCCTCACCGGTCTACACAATCGTACTTTCTTTCACAGCCAGTTAGAACAATTTGTCGAGCGCGTAAAGCGCACCAATCATTCGTGCGCGCTGCTTTATATCGATTTGGATAATTTTAAATACGTGAACGATACTTTGGGTCATGCCGCCGGCGATCAACTCATCATCGAAGTCGCGGCAATCTTGCAAAAACGCGCGCGCAAGACCGACGTCACGGCGCGTTTTGGCGGCGACGAGTTTACCGTATTGCTGTACAACGTCGGGCCCGAGCAAGCCTCTAAAACCGCGGAATCGTTCCGCAAAAGTTTGGCTAACTATCGTTTTCGCAAAGCCGGCGAGACTGTCGACGTGGGATGTTCGATCGGCGTGGCGTTGATCACGCCGCAAACTCAGAACGCCTCGGCCGTTATGTCGCAAGCGGATCTGGCCTGTCATTTGGCCAAGCGCGCCGGACGCAATCGGATACACCTTTTTACTTCCAGCGACAGCGAAAACGTCATGGCCATGTCTTTGGACATGGGTTGGTCGCAGCGCATTAAAAACGCCATCGACAAAAATCGCTTCGCTTTGGCCTGTCAGCCGATCGTGAATACACGCACGCGTGAGATTGAATCTTATGAAGTGCTCATCCGCATGCTGGACGAGCAAGACGAACTCATTATGCCCATGGGCTTTCTGCCGACGGCCGAGCGTTTTGGACTCTCCGCCGATATCGATAAATGGGTTATCGTTAATGCCATCGAAACTTTAATACAACAGCGGCGTGAATTGCCTAAACTCCATTATTCCATCAACCTATCGAGCCAAGCGCTGACGGATTTGTCCATTTGCGATCTCATTATGAAAAAACTAAAGTCCACGGGCCTGGATGCCGCGGCGCTTACCTTCGAAGTCACCGAAACCGTGGCCATCGCCGACATGGCCGCCGCCGAAAAATTTTTATCCAGACTGCAGGCGATCGGCTGCAAAACATCGCTGGACGATTTTGGCTCGGGCATGGCGTCGTTTGCCTATCTCAAAGATTTGCCGGTCGACTACGTGAAAATCGACGGTCGCTTCGTGAAAAATCTCGCCACCAATTCGGTGGATCAAGCCATGGTCAAAGCCATGAATGAAATTGCCCATGCCCTCGGCAAGCAAACCATCGCCGAATTCGTCGAGAATGAGGCCAGTTTCGTATTACTGAAAGAATACGGTGTGGACTATGGACAAGGTTATTATCTCGGCCGTCCCGATATGACTTTGCCGTGCAAAGCCATTATGGAACATGCCGGCGGCGGCGTGGCGTGTTATGTCGAGCGTCCGCCGGGCCATAAAAAAATATCGCGCTAACGCTATTCACGCACTTTTCTTCCCAGAAAAAAATTACTCCTCCCAGCCTTGTTAAATTTTTTTAATGGTGGCGTTTACCGCTGAGCGGTTACAATCTTGTGCTGGTTTAAGCCATTTGACTTGGGAAAACGCTGTATGACCGAATTTATTCTTGGCCATCAACTTATCATTCGACTGAGTTTCTTTGTAGCAATTCTCGTGCTCATGGCGACCTGGGAAATTCTCAAACCGCGGCGTGTATTAAATATTTCCAAACCTTATCGTTGGACCAGCAATCTCGGCATCGTTTTTCTAAACAGCTTCATCCTGCGCGTGATTTTTCCAGCGGGCGCCGTGGGCGTGGCGTTATTCGCCACCGACCAAGCGTGGGGATTATTTCATTATTTCAAAACTCCTTATGGACTGGCGCTCGTGCTATCTATCGTGGCTTTGGATTTTGTCATTTATTTGCAGCACGTCATGTTTCATGCGGTGCCGATATTTTGGCGTTTGCATCGCATGCATCACGCCGATCTCGATTTCGATGTCACCACCGGCGCACGCTTTCATCCGGTGGAAATTATTTTATCCATGCTCATTAAATTCTGCGTGATCGTGGTGCTGGGCGCGCCGGTCTTGGCGGTCATTATTTTCGAGGTCTTACTGAATATGACGTCCATGTTCAACCACAGCAATGCGTTCATTCCGCTCGCTTGGGATCGATTCATTCGCTATATCGTCGTCACGCCCGATATGCATCGCGTACACCATTCTATTCTGGCGCACGAAACCAATAGCAATTTCGGTTTTAATCTTTCATTATGGGATCGTCTTTTCGGCACTTATAAGAATCAACCGGATGAGGGCCATGAACGAATGACCATCGGCATCCGTGATTTTCGCGACCCCAAACAAGCAAGCCGTCTCGATGGAATGCTCATGATTCCTTTTGTCGGCAAAGTGACTCATTACGCCATCAACCGCCGTTCGGAAAATCCCCGCGCATGAACCTGGAACGTTTAGCTCGCATCGTTTTTTTGTTTGTTTTAATCGCCGGTATTGTCGCTGCCTTTATGTACCGCGATCGGCTGAATCTGGTGACGCTGGATATAGCAGTTAAGGAAGCAGGACTGCTGGCTCCGTTAATGTTCATGCTGATTTATGCCATCGCCACGGTATTGTTTTTGCCCGGCTCGATTCTAACCTTGGCCGGCGGCGCGCTTTTCGGTCCCATTGCCGGCACCTTTTATAATCTTACCGGCGCGACGCTGTGCGCGGCGCTTGCTTTTTTGGTAGCGCGTTATCTTGCGTCGGACTGGGTCGCACGCAAAGCCGGTGGAAAAATCAAACAATTAATCGACGGTGTTGAAACCGAAGGCTGGCGTTTTGTGGCGTTCACGCGCTTGGTTCCACTGTTTCCGTTTTTTATTTTGAATTACGCGCTGGGACTGACGCGCATACGCTTTTGGCATTACGTGTTGGCTTCGTATGTGTTCATGCTGCCCGGCGCATTTGCTTTTACCTATTTTGGCTATGCCGGGCGCGAAGTCGCTGCCGGCAATCAAGGCATGGTGCAAAAAATATTGTTGGCTCTGGCCTTGATAGCGGCGCTCATTTTTCTGCCGCGGTTTATTAAACATCTGCGAAAACCCAAGCAAACGATTGTTCCGGCCGCGATTCTGAATGTCACCGAACTTAAGCAACGCCTCGATGGCGGTGAAGACATATTCTTATTAGATGTGCGCGGACCTGACGAATATCACGGTCCCTTGGGACATATCCGCGGCTCTAAACAAATCGCGCTTGCCGATCTCGATCAACACTTGCATGAGATACGGCAGCTTGCCAGTAAACCCATTGCCGTCTTGTGCCGTACCGATCGGCGCTCAGCGAAAGCCGTCGAACAACTGCATCAAGCGGGATTGCGCGAGCTGTTATTAGTTCGTGGCGGCATGACCGCTTGGAACCAGGAAGGTTTTCCCATCGAACGTTAATATGAATCTGCCGCAAGTATTTTCCTTTAACCTCATGCAATGTGATCAAACCCACTGACATCGCGATGAGGATAGGTTTTTTTATCAAAGCATGCGAAAATGCCTCATCGATATTGAACATAATTATTTAAAAAGCGATTTACGTCACTTGCTTCACGCTCCTCGCACTTCATTCAGGACGCTGTTTAGCCTACTTTTCTTAATCGGAAATGGGGCCTATGCCGCGTCTGTCTCGGAAACACGGCCACTTTACAGCTTCAATCAAAGCCCTCTCATTCAAATTTATGGTCTGCCGGCACTGGGTGAAGCCCGCGTTCTGGCACACAATCAATCCAACCTGGCGCTGCGCATGCAAATCGCCAACAATTTTACCGGCGCCCGCAGCAACGTTGAACTTCTTAACTTGGACGGCGAGATGCATCGCCTGAGCCTAGAATGGCGCCAAGGCTTGGGCGGCGGCATGGAATGGGGCGCCGAACTGCCTTATGTATCGTATACCGGCGGTTTTCTCGACAGCACGATCGAGCGCTTTCATAAGGCCACGGGCCTGCCGCAGGGCGGACGCGAAAATGTCGCGCTCAATCAAATCGACTTTCATTACGCGCGTAACGGCGTAGATCTGGTTAACCTCGACCATTCCGCCAGCGGGCCGGGCGACCTACGTTTATTCGCGGCAAAACAACTTGACGTCAATAAAATATTTTCGGATTTCGACGCGGCGCTGCGCATAAGTCTTAAATTACCAACAGGGAACGAAAAAGAATTATTAGGCAGCGGCAGCACCGATTTAGCGTTGTGGTTGAGCGCGGCCCGAACTCAAGGCGGCAATGCATGGAATCCTTACGGCGGGGCTGGCGTTCTGCTGATGAGCGAAACAAAAGTGTTGCCGTCGTTGCAGCGCAAGTATGTCGGCTTTGGCACGCTCGGCGTCAGTCACAAATTTTTTCCGCAGCTGGCATTTAACCTGCAAGTCGACGGTCACTCGCCTTTTTACGAAGGCAGCAGTTATCGGCAATTAAGCGCCTACAGTGCGCAAGGTTTGGCGGGAGCCAGCTGGGAAATTTCGCGCCGGCAATTTTTAGAGTTTTCAGTATCCGAAGATATCATCACTAATACTTCCCCGGACGTGGTTTTTAATTTTTCTTTTTCTACTCCTTTCTAATTTTTCTCACAACGAATCCAGCAAGTTTTTCAAGCCGCGATCGAACGGTGTCGACGGCGCCTGGGTAAAAATACTTTTGAGCCGCGATACATCCGCGCATGAATGCTGAATATCGCCGAGACGCGCCGGTACATGCCGCCTTTCGATTTTCTTGGCGGATAATTTTTCGAGATGGCCCAACAACTGTAGTAAAGAATGGCGCACGCCTGTGCCGACGTTGAACACGCCGCCGACGCCGTCCGCGCCTTGCACCGTGCGCGCCAACAACGCAGCTAAATCTTGCACGTAGACAAAATCCCGTGTTTGCTCGCCGTCGCCGAAAATGGTAACAGCTTCGTTGCGCCGCAAACGATCGACAAAAATACTAATCACGCCGGAATAAGGCGAAGACGGATCTTGTCGTGGACCGTAAATATTAAAAAAGCGAAACGAGGTCGTGGCCAAATCGTATTTGCGGTGATAATGCAACAAATAATATTCGCCGGCTAATTTATCCACGGCGTAAGGCGATAAGGGATTCGGCGTTAATGTTTCAGCCACCGGCACGTTTACCGTATCGCCGTATACCGCGGCGGAACACGCGTACACAAAACGCTTGACGCCCAAGCGACGCGCGGCTTCGAGCAAATTCAGCGTGCCGTCGAAATTAACTTGATGCGTACGAATCGGATCATCGATACTCGCCTGCACCGAGGCCACGGCGGCGAGATGCACGATGGCGTTCATGCCTGCTACGCAACGATTAACGCTGCCGACGTCGCGAATATCGCCTTCGATAAATTCAAGCGCCGCATGACGTGGGAGATTTTCGCGTTTGCCGGTAGAAAGATCGTCCAAAACTTTGATCTTATTTCCATCCGCCAATAATTTTTCGACGAGATGCGAGCCGATAAAGCCGGCGCCGCCGGTGATCAATATATTCATTGCCAATTTTCTCAGTGTTTTTAAATTGTATTCATTACCAAAGTTACATCGTTTCGCGCCAAGGCCGCGCTGCCGTTATTTGGCGACGAGTTTAGATATAAAAATTTTTGCGGTCGCCGTTGGCAGCCTAGACTTTTACTCCCGTCGGATACGCCGCCACTCATCAGGAATAACCTCCCGCAAATCTGCTTCCCTATGTTTAATAACAGGTTTTCACCCTATATTAACGATGTCTTGAAGGCTTTAACATTTTTAGTGCAGCCAGGTACTGGCGACATTTTAAAAACAATTTTAATTAAATGAGATTAGGGAGCTAAATGGAAATCACTCGCCGACCACGTTTGGCAGTTAAAAACACAAGCTGCCAGTCCTTCGTCGCCTTACTATTCTCATTTGTCTTATTAACCGCTTGCGGCGGTGGCGGTACCAGCAGCAATAACAGTAACACCGGTGGCGGTACGACCACCACCACTTTAACGTCTTCGACTTCAGGATCAGGCGGTTCAGGTTCTGGAACTTCTGGAAGCTCGGGTGGCTCAAGCGGCGGTTCAAGTAGCACGGCGGACACCACTCGCCCGAGCGCCGTCATTACCTCTCCTACCAGCAACGCCACTTACACCTCTACCGGCAATACCGTAAATCTTGCCGGTACTGCTGCCGATAACATTGGCGTTACCCAAGTCACTTGGATAAATAGCGCGGGTGGCAGCGGTACCGCCAGCGGCACGACTTCCTGGAGCGTCAGCGGCATTAGCTTACAGAACGGATTAAATACCATCACCATATCGGCGCGCGATGCCGCCGGTAACATTGGCACTGACACGATAGGCATTAGTTATTCCAGCGGCAGTTCCGGCGACATCACTTCTCCCACGGTTACCATCAGCTCTCCTACTACTGGCACCAGCTATGCCTCTTCTGCTAGCACGTTGAATCTGGCAGGCACAGCTGCCGACAATGTCGGCGTTTCGCAAATCACTTGGTCGAATAGTTTAGGCGGCAGCGGTACAGCGAGCGGCACTACATCGTGGAGCATAGGCGGTATTGCTTTGCAGAATGGAACCAACACGATCACAGTCAGCGCGCGCGATGCAGCGGGCAACACGGGCAGCGATACACTCATCGTCACTTACAACAGCGGCAGCAGCAGCCGCACAACTTTTTATCTTTCTCCCAACGGCAGCGATAACAGCAACACCGGCCGTTCGGAATCGAGTCCGTGGAAAACTTTTGCCAAAGCTTTCTCTAGCATGGTGGGTGGCGATGAATTGATTTTACTGGATGGCGCCTACTCAGAATCCGCGGGAACGGGATATATCAATTGGGTCGGCAACGGTTCCGCTCAGCCTCCTTCCGGCGCTAACATAAATAACATGACTTACGTGCACGCTCTGCACCCCGGCAGCGTTTTGATTCAGGGCGGCTTGTTCATTGGACGTTCGACGCGCAAAGACAGCTTTATCAAGATCCAAGGAATTACTTTTGAAGGCAGCGGCGATCTTTACAATACCAGTTACGTCACACTTAAAGATTGCGGTTTTCATGGCGCCTTCAGCATCGGCACCAACGATCACGACAATGGCAACGATTACGATCTCGTCGAAGATGTTTGGATATGGGCTACGGGCGAGCGCGTGGTCGCGATTAATTATCGCGCGCATCACAACGTTTGGCGCCGTGTACTGGTGCGTGGCGACGGTTGCGGCACCTCTTCTTGCACCGGCAGTGGAAATCCCAATGTCGGCATCTCCGTCTATAACTCGATGGATGTCTCCTTGCAGAACGTCATGGTGGTGGATCGTATCTTGGCGAGCGGCGATGAGCCTTACTCCGATTTCGCGGTAGCACAACACGACCCTGGTCCGGTTTTCGGCCGCGCCGAATGGCTTGGCACGATTTCATTGAACTCGCCGGATAACGGCTATTATATGGAGCCGGATACCAGTGTCGATCAAACCATCAAGATCTCCAATGCCGTGGCCTGGAGTGCCGCGGGCGGTGGTTTTAATCTGGCGCGCACCGGCACCAATAATTTGCTGGAAAACCTGACGGCCTACGGGCGCAGCGATGACGGCGTGCGCGTCGCCCCGGAATTGACCAGCGGGACTTTGCGTAACGTCATTTCGGTAAATGCCGGCGGTTACGGCATTAACTCTAAATACACCCCAAGCTACGTGAACGTATATAACGCCAGCAGAGGCGCTTACAACCAGACCAGCTGCACAATCGGCTGTAACGTTTTAAATCCGATCCTCGCCGTTACCGGCTCAGTTGCTTCGCTGAAATACATCACTCGCATCGAGTCCGGCTCGGCTCTTAAAGGGATCGGCTACAGCGGTGCGGATATCGGTGCGAATGTTTTATACCGCTATGGCGCGGATGGCGCGCGCTTCGGCGATGTGGGTTACAACACACTCAGCTCAACCTCGCTATGGCCGTGGCCGAATGAAGATCGTATTAAGCGTGAAATGTGCAGCGGTGTGACACGTGGTTTTTGTTCTTCAAGTCAACGTCTGGGCAATCTCGGCCCAACAACTCTTACTACTTATATCTGGGAATTTCTTGGAAACCCGATTCCTTCGGGAATCTATTAGCTTTCCACAACTCTAACCGCTTAGAACAACAAGGATGGAGTTCATCGTATGGACATGGGAAAGCTTTGCCTAAAATTTTTAAGCGTTTTATTTTTATTCGGTATCAATAATATTTCGGGCGCCGAAACGCTCAGTTGCAGCAGCTCAACCGTACTGTGCGTGGATGACGCGGTCGGCGCCACCCAAGAATACTCCACCATTCAAGCAGCCGTAGATGTCGCGCAGCCAGGCGATACCGTTCTAGTGTACGACGGAAATTATCGCGGGTTTTCGATATCCGCCAGCGGAACATCGGTGTATCGCATCACGATCAAAGCCCAAGGAACTTCGGCCGTGATCGACAGCGCCAACGATAATGGCGAAGGCATCACACTCAGTAACGCCAGCTATATCACTATCGATGGTTTTACTATTACCGGCATGCCGAGATACGGCGTGGCGGCGCATAACGCCAGCCCCACCAACCCCATGCACGGCATCACGCTACGCAATAACATTGTACAGAATTCAAACTCGAGCAATATTTATTTGTCGGAAGTCGCCGATTCGCTCATTGAAAAAAATATCGCCAGCGGTTCCATCGCCAGCCATGGAATCTATCTCGCCAATGCCGGATCGGACCGAACAATTTTGCGCGGGAATCGGTGCTTCAACAACGCTAAAGCCGGCATTCATTTTAATGGCGACGCCAGTGTCGGCGGCGATGGTTATCAAACCGGTTTGACGGTGGCAAAAAATATAATTTATAACAATAAAAATAACGGTCTCGATATGGATGGCGTGGGCCGCTCTACTATTAAGAATAATCTCGTTTACAACAATACTCCTCATGCTTTGCGCAGTTATCAAATAGATGCGGCGCAAGGTCCGAAAAATCTTAGGATATTCAATAATACTTTTGTCGTGCCTAACGGTGGCGGCTGGGCCATCAAGCTCACAGCCGATCAGGGCGGGCATACCATTTTTAATAACATTCTCATGAATAACGGCAGCAACGGCAGTATCGTTGTCAGTAATTCAAACTTCGTTAGCAACAGCAATGTTGTCACTGGAAAATTTTCGCTCGACGGAGAATCCACGATCATTGATTTGCCTCAATGGCAAAGCCAAGGCTACGACAGCAATTCTTTAATCTCTACGTCGGCTTCGCTGTTTATGGACATGGCCGCGGGAAACTATGATCTAAAAAATGGCGCTGTCGCTATCGATCATGGCACTTCCGTCTTAAATTACGTTTATGCGCCTAGTATCGACATCCGCGATGTCGTGCGTCCGCAAGGAACTACTTATGACATTGGCGCTTATGAATCGCTCTATATTGGCAGCTCGGCCCCTCCGCCCGAGCCTACGCCGGCCCCATCGCCCCCGCCCCCTAGTTCTAGCGGCGGTTCTTCGACAGGCTCAAGCACTCCCACCGATACCACTCCTCCCTCAGTCAGCATTACTTCTCCTACCAGCAGCACAACCTACACAGCTTCATCGAATACATTAAGTCTGGCAGGCACGGCTGCGGATGATGTAGCTGTCACGCAGGTGAGCTGGTCAAACAGTTTGGGCGGCAGCGGCACGGCCAGCGGTACTACGTCATGGAGCGTCGGCAGTATTGCGCTACAAAACGGCACCAATACGATTACGGTAACAGCGCGCGATGCGGCGGGAAATAGCAGCGTTGATACGTTAAGCGTCAGTTATGCTCCCAGCGCGCCGGCGGATACCACGCCTCCTACTCTCACCATCACTGCTCCCACCAGCAACACGACTTATGCCGCTTCGTCCAACACGTTAAATCTGGCGGGCACCGCTGCGGATAACGTCGGGGTGACGCAAGTGAGTTGGTCGAACAGTCTGGGCGGCAGCGGCACGGCCAGCGGTACTACGTCATGGAGCGTAGCCAGCATCGCTCTGCAAAATGGCACGAACACGATTACGCTGACGGCGCGCGATGCCGCAGGTAATAACAGCAGCGACACACTGAGCGTTACTTACAGCAGCGGCGCGATCAGCACTCCTGTCACGCGCACTACTTTTTATCTTGCCCCCAACGGCAACGACAGCGCCAATACCGGTAAGTCGCTTTCCAGTCCTTGGAAAACTTTTTCCAAGGCTTTCACCAACATGAAAGCCGGCGATGAATTGATTTTGCTCGATGGCGCTTATTCGGAATCCGCCGGTACCGGTTATATCAGCTATCTCGGTAACGCTTCCGCGCAACCGCCCTCGGGTACAAATATCAGTAACATGACTTATGTGCATGCATTAAATCCCGGCAACGTGGTGATTCAAGGTGGCCTGTTTATCGGACGCTCGACGCGCAAAGACAGCTTCATAAAAATTCAAGGCATCACCTTCGAAGGCGGCGGCGATCTCTATAACACCAGTTACGTCACCGTCAAAGATTGCGGTTTCCACGGAGCGTTTGGCATCGGCACTAACGATCATGACTACGGCAACGACTACGACTTGATCGAAGATGTTTGGATCTGGGCCCAAAATGAACGCATCATTGCCATCAATTACCGCGCCAGCCATAACGTGTGGCGCCGCGTGCTAGTACGCGGCGATGGTTGCGGCACGTCCGCTTGCAGCGGCAGCGGCAATCCCAACGTCGGCATCACCGTCTACAATTCAACCGACGTTTCCTTGCAAAACGTTATCGTGGTCGATCGCATTCTCGGCGGCGGTTCACCGTATGCCGATTTCGCGGTCGCGCAACACGATCCCGGTCCGATTTTTGGGCGCGCCGAATGGCTCGGCACGTTGTCGCTGAACTCGCCGGATAACGGCTATTACATGGAACCGGATGCGGCCACCGATCCCAGCATTAAAATTTCCAACGCCGTGGCATGGGATGCCGCCGGCGGCGGCTTTAACATCGCGCGCAATGCGCCCAGTGGTCTTTTAGAAAATCTCACCGCTTACGGCCGCGGCGACGATGGCGTGCGCGTGGCGCCGGAATTAACCAGCGGCATTCTGCGCAACGTGATTTCCACCAATAGCGGCCATTATGGAATTAACTCGGCGTACACGCTGAGCTATGTCGATGTCTACAGCGCCGCCTATGGCGCCTATAACCAGACCAGCTGTTCCGTTGCCTGCTACACCAGCAATCCGCGCGCGGATGGCGCTACGCCGTCGCTTAAATATCTCACGCGCATCGAAGCCGGCTCATTGCTAAACGGCAAGGGTTTTGGCGGCGCGGATATCGGCGCCAATATTTTGTATCGCTACGGTGCGGATGGCGCGCGCTTTGGCGATGCGGGCTACAACACGCTGAGCTCGACTTCCCTGTGGCCGTGGCCGAATGAAGACCGCATCAAGCGCGAAATGTGCGCCGGCACCACGCGCGGTTTTTGCGCCACCGGCCAACGCTTGGGAAATGTAGGCCCCGTCACATTGACCACTTATATCTGGGAATACCTCGGTAGTCCGATTCCTCTTGGCATTTACCCCTAACTCTTACTAGCATTGCCAGCATGCGAAATAAATGCATTCTTGCTTTGCTTTTGGCTGCGGCATTTTTTTTAAATGCTTGTAGCGGTGGTGGCACTGGCAGCGGTTCTGGCGGCAGTGCGAGCGATACCACCGTGCCCATCATTACCATTACCGGTCCTACCAATGCTTCCAGCTATAGCACCAACAGCGCAACGCTGAATCTTAGCGGCACCGCTTCGGACAATGTCGGCGTCACGCAGATCACTTGGTCGAACGATCGTGGCAGCAACGGCACCGCTACGGGCAGCAGCACGTGGAACGCAAACAATATTACTCTGCAAACCGGCAGTAACGTCATTACCGTTACCGCCCACGACGCGGCAGGCAACATTAGCACTGACGTCTTAACTGTTTCCTATTCCACGGGCACCAGCACCGATAGCACCCCGCCCACCGTGACCATCAGCACTCCTACCAGCGCCGCTACTTATAACACTTCCAGCGGCACCATTAACCTCAGCGGCAGCGCCGCGGATAATGTAGGCGTCACGCAAGTAACCTGGTCGAACGATCGCGGCGGCAACGGCACGGCCGTCGGCACCACTTCATGGAACGCGAACAACATCGCTTTACAAACGGGAAGCAACGTCATTACCGTCACCGCGCGCGATGCCGCCGGTAACGTCAACACCGACGCCCTGACTGTCACCTATTCCACCGGCACCACCGGCGACACCACGCCTCCGACCGTCACCATCAGCTCACCGACAAGCACCGCTACTTACTCCACTTCCAGCAGCACCCTCAACATCGGCGGCAGCGCTGCGGATAATGTCGGCGTAACGCAAGTAACCTGGGCGAATGATCGCGGTGGCAGCGGCAACGCAAGCGGAACAACTTCCTGGACTGTCACTAACATCACACTACAAAGCGGCAGCAATGTCATCACACTGACAGCGCGCGATGCCGCCGGCAACATGAGCACCGATGTCTTAACGGTCACTTACACAGCGCCTGACACTACGCCGCCGACCGTTTCTTCGACGACTCCTATCAGCGGCGCCGGCAATGTTTCTATCAGCGGCGCGATTACCGTTAGCTTCAGCGAAATAATGAGCGCCGCTTCTATTACCACGACGACATTTACGCTTAATGGCGTGAGCTGCAGCGTGAGCGTCAACGGCGCCAGCGCCACTTTTACGCCGTCCAGCGCGTTAGCCAGCTCGACCACTTATACCGCGACGATTGTCGGCGGCAGCAATGGCGTAAAAGATGCCGCGGGCAACGCCTTGGCATCGAACTACAGCTGGACTTTTACGACCTCGGCGCCATTGGCTTGCAGTAGTTCGACCATATTGTGCGTCGACGACAGCGCCGGAGCGGCGACGCAAGAATACTCCACGATCCAATCCGCGGTAAACGTGGCGCGCCCCGGCGATACGGTGCTGGTGTATGACGGCACTTATAGTGGCTTCACGATAGCCGCGAGCGGTAATCCGTCGAACCGGATTGTGATCAAGGCGCAAGGCAGCTCTGCTTTGATCAATCAAGCCAATAGCAGCGGCGAAGGCATCACGATCAACAACGCGAGTTACGTGACCATCGAAGGATTCACCATCACCGGTATGTCGGGCTACGGCTTAGCGACCCACAACGCCACACCTGACAATCCTATGCATGGGCTTATCGTCCGCAATAACACCGTGCAAAATTCCGGTTCCACCAATATTTATCTTTCAGAAGTCGCGGACTCCTTGGTCGAAGGCAACAGCGCCAGCGGATCAGCCGCGAGCCATGGTATTTATCTGGCCAACGGCGGTTCGGATAACACTATCTTGCGCGGCAATCGTTGTTTCAATAACGCTAAAAATGGCATTCACTTTAATGGCGACTTGAGCGTCGGCGGCGATGGCTTGCACAGCGGATTGACGATTGAAAATAATATTCTGTATAGCAATACCGATAATGGTTTGGACATGGACGGCGTACAAGATTCCTTGATTCAGAATAATGTTATCTATAAAAACGGACGCAACGCCCTGCGCGCTTTCCAAATAGACGCCGCTGCCGGTCCGAAAAATTTAAAAATCGTGAACAATACCTTGCTTGCTCCGAGTGGCGGCGGCTGGGCGCTCAAACTGAGTGAAGATCTCGGCGGGCACACCATCTTCAATAATATTCTGCTCAGCGACAGCGCCTCCGGGAGCATCTCTGTGGCGAATACCAACTTCATAAGCAACAATAACGCCCTCGTCGGCCGCTTATCCTTCAACGGCGAAAGCACGGTAATCGATTTAATCGCTTGGATAACCGCGGGCTATGATGCCAATTCCTTCGTTACTACACCGTCCAGTCTTTTTGTCAGCGTCCCAACGGATAACTATCAACTTAAGGCTGGCGCGCCGGCAATTAACAACGGGCGGACTTCACTCAACAGTGTTACAGCTCCCGCAACCGATATACTTAATATT
>JACQBD010000154.1 GCA_016194665.1 Gammaproteobacteria bacterium | reverse complement strand
CCTTGGAAAGGCATAGCTACCTCCGCCGTTGCCGCTCCTGCAGCAGGCGATAAACTTGCTCAACGACCCCGGAAATGTCGAGCTGGGAGGTATCTAGAATGTGCGCGTCGTCTGCCGGTTTCAGCGGTGAAGCTTTGCGTTCGGCGTCGCGCACATCGCGCTCACGAATCTCGTCTAAAAGCCGGCGCAGGTTAACATCGAAGCCCTTGTCTTTCAACTGTTTATATCTGCGGTCCGCGCGCACTTCGGCACTGGCCGTGAGATATATCTTAAGTATGGCGTCGGGGAACACCGTAGTGCCCATATCTCGCCCATCCGCGACCAAGCCCGGTGACTGCCGAAAAGAGTGCTGTTTCTGCAACAACGCCTGACGGACCTCGGGTATGGCCGCGACAATCGAGGCCTGGCGCCCACTTTCCTCGGTGCGCAGGCTGTCACCGACATCCTCGCCGTTTAGCATTACCGCCATTAAATCATCGCCCGCCTTCGGGATAAAACGAATATCGATATGCTCGGCCAATTGCACTAACGCCGCACGATTACTGAGGTCAATCTTCTGGCTAACGGCGGTCGTGCCCACAGCCCGATACAAAGCACCACTGTCTAAAAAATGCCAGCCAAGGCGCTGCGCCAACAGCAGCCCGACGGTGCCTTTGCCGGATCCGCTCGGACCATCGACGGTTAATACAGGTGCTTTAAAATTCATAAGACATATATATTAATAATGGACAGGATTAACAGGACTTACAGGATTAAAACTTTGGAAACAAGGAATCTTGTTGATCCTGTAAATCCTGTCTGATTTTTTAATTTAAAATCCTTTTTAGATAACACAAATCGATAAACCCGCGCCCGCAGCAAGCCGTGCAAAACCCGGAAATGAAGTATCGACATTTTTGCAATCACGTACGGTAATAGGCTGGCGCGCGCACAACCCCGCCATCGCAAACGCCATGGCAATGCGATGATCGCCGTGGCTTTGAATTTCTCCGCCGTGCAATGCCCCGCCTTGAATAACGATTCCATCCGGCGTTTCACGCGCATTCACACCGATTTGCTTAAGACCTTGGGCCATGACGGCGATGCGATCCGATTCTTTCACACGCAACTCATGCGCGCCGGTTAATGTCGTCTCACCTTCGGCGCAGGCAGCGGCGATAAACAGCGCCGGGAATTCATCGATGGCCAAGGGCACCTGCTCTTCGGGAATGTGAATGCCGCGCAGCTTGGCCGCGCGCACGCGAATATCCGCCACCGGCTCGCCGCCGACCGTGCGCGAATTTAAAATTTCCAGATTGGCGCCCATCAATTTCAGAATATTGATGACGCCGATGCGCGTGGGATTTATGCCCACGTGCTCCAATATTAAATCGGAACCGGCGGCGATACTGGCGCCGACCAAAAAGAAAGTCGCGGAAGAAATATCCGCCGGAACGTCGATGTGACAGGCTAGTAATTTACCGCCGCCGCGCAAACTAACGCGCCCGGCTTGGGTTTGCACGCTGTAGCCAAAACCACGCAGCATGCGCTCGGTATGATCGCGCGTCGGCGCGGGTTCGGTGACGATGGTTTCGCCTTCGGCATACAAGCCGGCGAGCAACAAACAAGATTTCACTTGCGCGCTCGCCATCGGCATTGGGTAATCGAGGCCGCGGAGTTTTTGGCCGCCTTTGATTTTAAGCGGCGGCCGCTCGCCTTCTGCCGTCTCAATACTCGCGCCCATGCGCATAAGCGGATCGGATACGCGTTTCATCGGCCGCTTGCTCAAGGATTCATCGCCGATTAATTCAGAGTCGAAATCCTGACCGGCCAAAATGCCCGCCATCAAACGCATGGCGGTGCCGGAATTACCCATATCTAAAATATTTTTAGGCGGCTTCAGTCCATGCAAACCCACGCCATGGATAGTTAAGCTGCCACGGTCTGGACCTTCGGCTGGCACGCCCATGGCGCGAAACGCTCCCAAAGTGCACAACACGTCTTCGCCTTCGAGCAGGCCGCTTACATGCGTGGTGCCTTGCGCCAAGGAACCTAGCATCACCGAACGATGCGAAATGGATTTGTCGCCGGGCACGCGGACGCGTCCGGTTAATTTTCCGCCCGGCTGAATCAGATAATCAATCGTTTTATGCATAGAGTTAATAATTTAAAAAAATTAGACAGGATTTACAGGATTAACAAGATTAATTTTTTCAAAATTTTATCCTGTAAATCCTGTTAATCCTGTCCATTTTATTTTTTCATTCTTACAATTTTTTATTCAAACTATCGCGCACATGCTTGGCGCGCGTGAAGGTTTGCAACAGCGCCGCGCCATCGCCCTTTTCAATCGCCGCAATCAACGCACTGAAATCCTCTTGATACTGGCGCATCGCCGCCAACAACGCTTCACGATTGGCTAAACAAATGTCGCGCCACATCACCGCGTCGCTCGCGGCGATGCGCGTGGTGTCGCGGAAACCGCCGGCGGCGCATTCCATGATGGCGCGATAATCGTCGTGGCGCACCACCATGTCGACCAAACAATAAGCCAGCATGTGCGGCAAATGGCTGCTGGTCGCCAAGATGCGATCATGCTCTTCCGCGCTCATGGTCACAGTTTGTGCGCCCGCGATTTCCCACATGGCGCGCACGCGCGCCAGCGCCGCGCTGTCGGTTTCGCTCTCTGGCGTTAAGATCACGCGCCGACGCTGAAATAAATCCGCCAGCGACGCCGCGACGCCGGATTGCTCGGTGCCGGCGAGTGGATGTCCCGGAACGAAACGCGCAAAGTGCGCGCCCAAGATATGCCGCGCGGCGCTGATGACATCGCCTTTAACGCTACCGACATCGGTGACGATGATTCGATCGTTCAACACCGGTTTAAGCGCGGTCAAAATTTCCGGCATGGCGCCGATCGGCGACGCCAGCACGACGATATCCGCGTCGCGCGCGGCATCCGTGAGCGATACTTCCGCGCGATCGATGACGCCGAGCTCCACCGCCTGCTGCAAACTGCCGACGCTGCGCCCGTAACCGACAATTTCGCGCACATGTTCGGCCTCGCGCAACGCGCGCGCCAATGAACCGCCGATGAGGCCGACGCCGATGATGGTCAGTTTTTCAATCATTGCTTTAAAACTTTACGCAGCGCTTCCAGGAATCGCTGATTCTCTTCCGGCAAGCCGGTGGTGACGCGCAAATGATTCGGCATCGCGTAATTGGCCACGGGTCGCACGATCACTCCCTCGCGCAACAATCGTTCGTAAATCGGCGCCGCCGCAAAACCCAGATCGACACAAATAAAATTTCCCGCCGAAGGAATGAACTTTAATCCCAGTTCAGTAAAACCATCGACCAATTGCCGCATGCCCGCGCGATTAAGCGCTACCACGCGCGCGACATGCGCTGCGTCGTCGAGCGCCGCCGTGGCCGCCGCCAAGGCCGCGCTATTGACGTTAAACGGTTGACGCACGCGATTCAGAATATCCGCCACCGGCGCGCTGGAAATGCCATAACCCACGCGCAAGCCGGCAAGGCCGTAGGCTTTGGAAAAAGTGCGCGTCACTATCAGATTCGGATAGCGCGCCACCCATGGAATAGCGTTGGGATATTCCGGCTCCAACACATATTCGAAATACGCTTCATCCACTACCACGAGCACATGCCTAGGAACTTGTTGAATCAGTTTTTCGAGCTCGGCGGCGCGCAGCCAAGTGCCGGTAGGATTGTTCGGATTGGTAATCAAAATCAAACGCGTGTGCGACGTTATTGCCTGGCGCATCGCTTCCAGATCGTGGCCCCAATTTTTGGCCGGCGTCACCACCGCTTTGGCGCCGACGGCGCGCGTGACGATCGCGTAAATCGCGAACGCATGCTCGGAAAATATTACTTCGTTTTGTGGCGTAACAAACGCGCGCACGGCGAATTCCAATATATCGTTGGAACCGTTGCCGAGCGTGATTTGCGCCATGTCCACGGCATGTTTTTGCGCCAGCCGCTGTTTCAACGCAAAGCCGTTGCCGTCGGGATAGCGATGGATGTCGCAAAAAATTTTCTGCGCCGCTGCCAATGCCAGCGGACTCGGGCCGAGAGGATTTTCATTACTGGCAAGCTTGATGATGTTGTGGATGCCGTATTCGCGCTCCAGCTCGTCAATCGGTTTGCCGGGCGGATACGGCGCCAGGCTTTGCACACCGGGCGTCGCCAAGCGCAAGATTGCTTGCGCGAGCTCGGTCACAACACGGCCTGCGGATACGAACCCAGCCGTTTTAAAAATGCCGCCTCCTTCTCCAACTCGCTCAAGGCCTTGGCGACTTTACGATCTTGCGCGTGGCCGTCGATGTCGACGAAGAAAACGTATTCCCATTGCTTTTCGCGCGAAGGGCGCGATTCGATGCGCGTCATGTTGATTTTATTCTTGGCTAAAGGCGCCAACAAACGTTGCAACGCGCCCGGCCGATTGCGGCTGGAAAGCAGCAGACTGGTTTTATCTTTGCCGCTGGGCGCAGTCGCGAGGTTGCCGACAATCAGAAAGCGCGTGGTGTTATCCGGACGGTCTTCGATGTTCGACGAAAATATTTTTAGATCGTAAAGCCGCGCCGCTGAATCGCCGGCGATCGCCAAAGTGGTCGGATCGGCCGCCGCCAAACGCGCGGCTTCGGCATTGCTGCTCACGGCCACCCGTTCCAAACGCGGCAAATTGGTGTCGAGCCATTCGCGGCACTGCGCCAAGGACTGCTGATGCGAGACCACGCGCTTGGCGGTTTCACGGTTTTCGTTTTTGCCCATCAAATGGTGATGGATGCGCAAGGCCACTTCGCCGCAAATCTTAAGCGGCGTGGTCATGAACATATCGAGCGTGTGATTGATCACGCCTTCGGTGGAATTTTCCACCGGCACCACGCCGAAATGGGCGTTGCCCGATTCCACTTCGCGGAAAACTTCATCGATGGCGGCGAGCGGCGCGGTAGCGACAGCATGGCCGAAATGTTTGAGCGCTGCTTCTTGGGTGAAGGTTCCTTGCGGTCCAAGAAAGGCAATGCGCAGTTGCGATTCCAAGGCCAAGCAAGCCGACATGATTTCGCGGAACAAACGCGCCACGGTTTCTTCCGCCAGCGGACCTTGATGGCGCGCCATGACGTTACGCAGCACTTCGGCTTCGCGTTCCGGGCGATAAAAATTATTGCTACCGATTTGTTGTTTGGTTTCGGCGATAGCCAGCGCCAAACGCGCGCGCTCGTTAATCAGCGTTTGGATTTTTTCATCCAAGCCATCGATCTGCTGACGCAATTTTTTTATGTCTGCGTCAGCCTCGCCGGGTTTGCGCTTTTTGCTCATGCCTTGTCAGAGCGCGCGCGCCATGAGCACGCCTTCGATGCTGGTTATTTTTTTGCACACGTCGGCCGGTATCGGACTGTCGAGATCGACCATGGTAAACGCGTAATTACCGCGCGAACGGTTGATCATGTCGTGAATATTAAGACCGGCATTGCCCAAGGTTTCCGAAATCAAACCGAGCATGTTCGGCACATTGGCGTTGGCGACGATCAAGCGGTCGGCGGTTTCGCGCGCCGCCGCCACGTCGGGGAAATTCACCGCGTTGCGAATATTGCCGTTCTCGAGAAAATCCTTCACTTGTTCCGCCACCATGATGGCGCAATTATCTTCGGCTTCGGCGGTGGAAGCGCCCAAATGCGGCAAAGTGATCACGCGTTCATGGGTTTTGGTTAAGTTGGTCGGAAAGTCGCAGATATAACCGTAGACCTTACCCGATTTAATCGCGGCGCTGACCGCGGCATCGTCGACGATGCCTTCACGCGCGAAATTCAAAATCACTACGCCGTCTTTCATCATCTTTAGGCGTTCGGCGTTGATCAAATTCTTGGTCGAATCAACCAGTGGCACATGAAACGTCACAAAATCGGCGACACGTAATGCTTCTTCCACGTTATTCGCTTTCTTAACATCGGCGGACAATTGCCAAGCGCCCTCCACCGTCAAACCGGGATCGAAGCCGATGACTTTCATACCGAGCGCCACGCCCATGTTGGCGACGTTGCGGCCGATAGCGCCGAGTCCGATAACCGCCAAGCTACGGCCGGGTAATTCGAAACCGGCAAAATCTTTCTTGCCCGCTTCAACCGCCTTGCCGATTTCCGCGTCGCTGCCGTTCAACGAACGCGCAAATTGCCACGCCGGGCCGATATGCCGGCAAGCCATCAACATGCCGGCGAGCACCAATTCTTTCACCGCATTGGCGTTGGCGCCGGGAGCGTTGAACACGGGAATGCCCATACGCGAAAGTTTCTCCACCGGAATATTGTTGACGCCGGCGCCGGCGCGTCCCACAGCTTTAAGCGTCTTCGGAATTTCCATGTCGTGCATTTTGAATGAACGCAGCAGAATGCCATCCGGCTCTTTGGTGTCGCCGGATACTTGGAATTTTTCCTTGGGCAAACGCGCCAGGCCTAAAGAAGAAATATTATTCAACGTCAGTATTTTGAACATTTTTTTAACCTTGCTTTTGCATAAATTCGCGCATGTAGGCGATCAACGCGTCGATCCCGGCTTCGGGCATGGCGTTGTAAATCGAAGCGCGCATGCCGCCGACCGAACGATGTCCTTTCAGTTGCACTAAACCCGCGCTCTTGGCGCCTTTCAAAAAGGGTTCATCCATTTTTTCATCTTTTAAGGTAAACGGAACATTCATCCATGAGCGACTTTGTTTCTCCACCGGATTTTTATAAAAGCCGCCGCTGCCGTCGATGTAAGCATAAAGTTTTTCGGCCTTGCGTTTATTGATCGCGGCCATGCCCGCCAAACCGCCTTTCTTTTTGAGCCACTCAAATACCAATCCGGCCACGTACCATGCATAGGTTGGCGGCGTGTTGTACATCGAGCCGTTATCGGCGTGAATTTTATAATCGAACATCGAAGAGTTTCCGGCGCGCGCATGGCCGAGCAAATCCTCGTGCACGATGACGATAGTAAGACCGGCGGGACCGATATTTTTTTGCGCGCCGGCGTAAATCAATCCGAATTGGGTGACGTCGATGGGGCGCGATAAAATCGTCGATGACATATCCGTCACCAAGGGTACGCTGCCGGTGTCCGGCACGAAATTAAATTCTACGCCGCCGATGGTTTCATTCGCGACGTAATGCACATACGCGGCCTGCGGATCGAGTTTCCACTCCTTCAACGGCGGAACCGTGGTGAAGTGCGTCGCCTCGGAAGTCGCGGCCACATTCACCGCACCAAATATTTTGGCTTCCTTAATTGCTTTCTTCGACCATTCGCCGGTGTTGATATAGTCGGCGGATTTTTTATCGCGCAACAAATTGATCGGCACCATGGCGAATTGCGCCGAGGCGCCGCCTTGCAGAAACAATACTTTGTAGTTCGCGGGAATATTGAGTAGCTCACGCAAATCGGCTTCGGCTTTTTCGGCGATGGCGATGAATTCTTTGCCGCGATGGCTCATTTCCATGACGCCGGTGCCGCTGCCGTGCCAATCCAGCAACTCCGCTTGCGCCTGCTGTAAAACTTTATCACTACTGGCTTTGCTTTGATTGAGTTCTTTTTGACGATTAAATTCCGCT
>JACQBD010000165.1 GCA_016194665.1 Gammaproteobacteria bacterium | reverse complement strand
TGATCGTTGACGATGATGTGCACGTCCGCCAACGCTTGTTCGCCGACGTGGCGCGTGCGCAAGAAATGCAAAGCTTTAACGCCGCTGACCGAAAGAATCGTGCGGCGTATCGAATCCAGCTCTTTCGTTTCCAGGCCGGTGTCGACCAGCTCGCGCACCGACTTCCAGGCGAGTTCGACCCCGACCTTGGCGATCATCAGCGCCACCACCAAGGCCGCCACCGAATCCAAAGATCGAAAGCCGAGCAGGCTGCCGCCGATACCGGCGGCGACGATCAGCGATGACAAAGCATCCGAACGATGATGCCAGGCATTCGCGCGCAGCATGTTGGAGTCGAAACGATTGGCGGTGGCCATGGTGTAGCGATAAAGCCCCTCCTTGGCCGCGAGCGTTATCATCGCGACCCCTAAAGTCGTCGCGGAAGGAATCACAAAAGTTTGCGCGCTGAACAAGCGCATGCCGGCGTTGATGGCGATGCCCACGCCGACTGCCAACAAAGTAAGGCCGAGAATCATGGTGACCGCGGTTTCGATGCGCGCATGCCCGTAAGGGTGATCTTCATCGGCGTCTTTATGCCCGTGCTTTAAGGCGAATAAGACCATGAGATCGGTGAATAAATCGGACAGTGTATGCATGCCATCGGCGATCAAGGCTTGCGAATGACCGATGAAACCGACGATCACCTGCGCCACGGTCAACACCAAATTCCAGGCGACACTGACCAAGGTAACGCGTCGGCTCGCGGCATAACGCGCGGGATTGGAGCTGTCGAACACGTTCGGTCCCACGGTGCTGCTCATGTGGCCGCGCCGACCCGCACAGTCACGCGGATTTCACTGTCTTCGCGCGTGGCCGTGACAATTTCATGCCCGTGAATCCGGCACCACGCGGGAATATCGTGCAGTGTGCCGGGGTCGGTGGCATGGATTTCCAGGGTGTCGCCGGGTTGTAATTCAGCGATGCGATTTTGCGTGCGGATCACGGGCATCGGGCATAGTAAATTGCGCGCGTCCAGAATCGAATGACTCATCTAGCTCAGCTCATTTACAAACGTGACAGCTTGCTGGAAACCCCCTCTCCCCACGGGAGAGGGCAGGGGTGAGGGCGATCTTACTTTCATAAGCATCTGTTTTAATGTCCCCCTCATCCTAGCCTTCTCCCGGAGGGAGAAGGGAAAAGATTTCGTCTTGTCATCATAAATACCATTCGGCGGGGATTTCGTTCGCCAAGATCGGCGTGACTTCGAGTGCACGCGTCTGGCCTTCACGGTCGGTGATCGAGACATTCACGAGCGCATCTTCGCGTCCGCGACCGAAGCGCGCGGTTAAGCGTGCGGCCAGCAGCAAATCGTCATCATTGGCTGTGCCTTCCAGCAACACCATGGGGCCGGGGTGCGAGGTCGCGGTCAAATGTATAAAACGCCGGCGATAACCGTTGAGGAAATTATTTTCGCCTTCATCGCGCCCGACGATCAATTTAAAATGCGGGCGCGGACGCAGATGGCGCCCGACCTTGAGCAGCATGATGTCATCCAATTCGTATTGTTTAGTGCCGCGCGTTTGCCACAGATCGGCGAGCTTGTGCGAATACTGCTCGTTGGTGAGAAAACAGCAGCCGCCCGCCGGCTGTGCGTATTCTTTAAACCCGTATTGCTCGGCGAGCTGCATTTGCGGTTTACGCCCGCGACCGTTGAAGTCGAGCAGTTTTTCGCGGTCGACCCAGCCTTCGCGTTCCGGCATGGTCGGCGGCAGCAGTTTGGCGCACAGCGGACGCAACAACCGATCGAAGGCGCCCGATTCGCGCGCCACCACCGGCATGGTGTCGCGGCGTTGCGACATCGGCCGCTGGCCGATGACTTCGCCGGTAATAATAAAATCGAAGCCGTTTTTTTCCATCCACTCACGCGCCTTGCGCACCATGAAACCTTTGCAATCGAGGCAAGGATTCAGGTTGTGTCCATAACCGTGTTTCGGATTGATCACGATCTCTTTATATTCTTCGATGACCTCGATGATATGCAGCTTGATGCCGAGTTGTTCCGCGGTCCACAGGGCGTTGTTGCGTTTCGGTTTGTCGCGCTCGTGGCTGCGAATCGCCTGCGTGTGGCCCTCGACGCAGAAACCGGTATAGAAGTTAATGCCCTCGACGTGAATGCCCAAATCGAGAATGACTTTGGCCGCGAGCATGGAATCCAAGCCGCCGGAAATTAAAGCCACCGCCTTGCGCGCACCGGCGACCCTGGGTTTAGCGGCGTTCGCCGCGGCGGACGCGGACAGCGATGCTGGCAATGACATGGGATACCGTTGGCGAATTCAGGGGGAGGGAATACTAGCTCAAACTTGGCGTGGCGGCATCCTTCTTCCGGGCGCGCTGCGGATTTCCCATGAAAGTGGGCCCTTTCGGGCCCATTTGTCGCGCCGACCTGCATCGGGTCGGTGCTTCTCCTCCGCAGTGATTCAGACGTGGCCTGCAGGCGCGAGACATTAATCAAAACCATGGAATCTGTCCAGCGGCGCGCAGCGAAAAAATAAATAAGAGTAAATGCTTTTAAAGTGTTCGCTGCCGAACAATGCGTGCCCGGCGCGTTGCCGGGGAGATGTTAGAATAAACCTATGCAGGAAGCTCGATAGTTGTTAATCAATTTGAAATTACCGTATGTCTAAGAAACTTCGTCGCGTTAGCCGCGGCTTGGCGGCTTTTTTGGCGAAGCTCGTGCGCGTGCTGCGCTGGGGTTTGCGTTTGCTGTTGCTGCTGTTAATCGTGGATTTTTTTTATCTCGCCGTCACCTGGCCGGATTGGAAGAAACTCGCCAGCGGGCCGATACCCAAATCGGCTTTTATGCTGGAGTATGAAAAGCAACAGGCCACGCACAAAAACTTGCCACGATTGCACTGGCAGCCAGTAGCCTATTCGCAGATACCCAAACATTTGGTGCGCGCCGTGATCTTGGCTGAAGACAGCCGCTTCTATCAACACAGCGGCTTCGATCTGATCGCGTTCAGAGAGGCCATGGATTACAACTTAAACGAAGGCCGCTTGATATTGGGCGCCAGCACCATTTCGCAACAAACGGTGAAAAATTTATTCCTCAGTTCTTCGCGCAATCCTTTGCGCAAATGGCATGAGCTGATTTTGACCTGGGGCATGGAACATCATCTGTCCAAACGTCGCATCATGGAGCTTTATCTTAACGTTGCGGAATTCGGCAAAGGGATTTACGGCGTGCAGGCCGCGGCTCAAACCTATTGGGGGTTGGCGCCGAATCAATTGTCCGCGGCGCAAGCGGCGGAGCTGATCGCGGTCTTACCGAGCCCGGTGAAAAATAATCCGCTTACACACACGCGCTATTTCGAAAAACGTTCAAAGAAAATTTTGAGTCTGCTCGAGCGTTATCCGGGCGACGCCGCCGACACAGTGTATGTCCGTACCCCCGAGTTGTTTGTGCCGCCACCCGACAACGGCAACGATTTGCCATCAACACCGGCCGAGGATGTTCCCGAACCATCGCCGCCGCCGGCACCGATCGAGGAACCGCGCAAACCACCGGTGGAAGACCGTTCTATTCCCAGTAATTCGCTGTGATTGCGCGGTGTGCCCGGCGCGCGGGCAGGGTATAATCGCGGACCAAAATTAAGCGGCTGACATTTTTTGACCTTCCAGGAACTCATTCTCAAGCTGTCTCAATACTGGGCGCGCCAGGGCTGTGTCCTTTTGCAGCCCTACGATATTGAGATGGGCGCGGGCACGTTTCACACTGCCACGTTTTTGCGCGCGCTCGGCCCGGAGCCGTGGAAGGCGGCGTACGTGCAGCCTTCGCGCCGCCCCAAGGATGGACGCTACGGCGAAAACCCGAATCGTTTGCAGCACTATTATCAGTTTCAAGTCGCGCTCAAACCGTCGCCGGATAATATCCAAGATCTTTATCTCGATTCGCTGCGCGCCATCGGCATCGATACCAAAAAGCACGACATTCGTTTTGTCGAAGACGATTGGGAATCGCCCACGCTCGGCGCCTGGGGCTTGGGCTGGGAAGTGTGGTTGAACGGCATGGAAGTGACCCAGTTCACTTATTTTCAAGAAGTCGGCAGTCTGCCGTGCAAGCCAGTGTTGGGCGAGATTACTTACGGTCTTGAGCGCCTGGCTATGTATCTGCAAGGCGTCGAGAACGTGTTCGACCTGACGTGGACGCAAGGCGTGAGCTATGGCGATGTGTACCGCCAAAACGAAGTCGAACAATCGAAATATAATTTCGAACAGTCGAATGTCACCTGGTTGCTGCAACAGTTCAACGATTACGAAGCGGAAGCCAAGCGCTTGCTGGAATTGCACCTGCCGTTGCCGGGCTTCGAGATGGTGATGAAGTGCTCGCACAGTTTCAATCTGCTGGACGCGCGTGGCGCCATCTCCACCACCGAACGCGCCGCCTACATTGGCCGCGTGCGCGCGCTGGCGCGCTTGGTGGCGCAGAGTTATTACCAGTCGCGCGAACGCTTAGGCTTTCCGATGCTCAAGCAGAAAAAGGCCACGTGACCATGATCGCGCCGTTACTGATTGAACTGCTAACGGAAGAATTGCCGCCCAAGTCGCTCAAGCGCTTGGCGCATGCATTTGCCGAGGGCATCACCGCGGCGCTCAAAGACAAAGGATTTATCGAACACAACGACTTCGAAGAATTTGCCACGCCCCGTCGTCTAGCTGTGCTCGTTCCTAAAGTACTCGACAAACAAGCTGATCGCATGGTCGAACGCAAAGGGCCGGCCGTGGCCAGCGCGCTCGATGCGTCGGGTAAGCCGACAGCGGCGCTGATGGGCTTCGCTAAATCTTGCGGCGTCGATGTCGCCAAGTTGGAAAGACGTTCCGGCGATAAAGGCGAATATTTTATTTATTCCTCCAAGCAAAAAGGCGAGCTTTTAAAACAGCATCTGGCCAAGATCGTCGAAGACGCGCTGAAGAAATTGCCGGTCGCCAAGCTTATGCGCTGGGGCGACGGCGATGCACAGTTCGTGCGCCCGGTGCACGGCGTCATCATGCTGCATGGAAAAAAAGTAATTCCGGGAACGGTGCTGGGCATTAAAAGCGCTAATAAAACCCGCGGCCATCGCTTTATGAGCCAAGGCATGTTGAGCATTCCGCAGGCGAAAGACTACGAAAAAATTCTCAAACAAAAAGGCAAAGTGATTGCCGCGTTTGGCGCGCGCCGCGAAAAGATTGAGCAAGGCCTGGAAGCCGGCGCTAAAAAACTGGCCGCGGAAACCCAATGGAATCTGGGTAAATCGCAGGAGCTGATGGATGAAGTCACCAGTTTGGTCGAATACCCGGTGGTGTTGGCAGGCAGTTTCGACAAAGCGTTTCTCGAAGTGCCGAAAGAATGCCTGATCATCAGCATGCAGCAACACCAAAAATATTTTCCGCTGAGCGATAAGCAGGGCAAGCTGCTGCCGCACTTTCTTTTTGTCAGCAACATGCAAGCCGCCAAGTCGGATGAGATTGTTCACGGCAACGAACGCGTGTTGCGTGCACGTTTATCCGACGCTAAATTTTTCTTCGCACAAGATCGTAAGACGCGGCTGGCGGATCGTCTGCCGCGGCTGGCGAATGTGGTGTATCACAACAAGCTCGGCAACCAACTTGAACGCGTGCGCCGCCTGGAAAAACTTTCCGGCAAGATCGCGCAGCTTCTCAAAACTGACGTGCCGCTGGCCGAGCGCGCGGCGCAATTAAGCAAGGCCGATCTGCTCACCGAGATGGTCGGCGAATTCCCCGAGCTGCAAGGCATCATGGGGCGCTACTACGCGCGCCATGACCACGAATCTTC
>JACQBD010000164.1 GCA_016194665.1 Gammaproteobacteria bacterium | reverse complement strand
GTCGCGTTTCCAAATCAGCACAATATCATCATGGGTTTCGCAGGCGACCTCGATTAAGTTTTCATTGGACAACATCTCAATATAGAATTTTGCCGCCACATCATCTTGGTATGCAAAACCTTGGCGAGCATAGATGCCACCCTGATTCGTTGGCATCGTGTCTCGCACTGATTGCAAGGAGGCGCTATTCAAAATGTTCATTCGTGGTAACCGATATTTTTCTTCGTGTTCGGAAAAAAATAGATGACTTCAAATGGAAAATGGTGTAGCAGTGTAAATAGGTCTGGCACTAGGCAGTAAGACAACATGCTGTCCCTCGAAATTATGGCTCCTGATGACACTGTATCTTAGGGCTAAGACGTTTCAAACAGCGGATAGGAACGATTAGGATTAGGCTCGATTGATTCTTTGTCGTTGCCAAGTATATTTCCGTTTATATAATAGAATTCGCTTATTTCATCTGTTCAGACGGTAGCCATGGCTCCCACGTATTTGCTGCGTTCCGTTTTGTGTTCCTAAGTCTTATTCAGAAGCAGGAAACCGATAATCCCGAACCGTTGTGCACACCTGGATATGATACTCCGAGAAATATCGTTCACGACCTAGGCGCTGCGCTTCTTTATGCTCCGGATGATCGCGCCAGGTGGCGAGTGTTCCCAGAGATTCAAATTCAACGATAGATACGTACTCACCGTCTGGCGCGGCAAAGTCTTTATAGGAAATAAATCCGGGCATTTTGCTGGCGAGTTTGTACATTTGGTTGCCCAGTTCTTCCATCTCCTGCTCGACAACACCCTCGCGTATTCGGGTGCGAAATACGATTACGATCATGACTCAGTCTCCATCAGTATTCGGGTGCTTCCAATCAACGCAGGTTGGGGTGAGCGCAGCAAACCCCAACAAGTCGATCGTTGGGCTACGGCGCACCCTCACCCCTTGCCCTTTCCCGCTCATGCGGGAGAGGAGGAGTAGGTGATACAGCGATCTTATTTATTGGCGCCTAACCCAACCTACATTAAATTATTTTTGTAATTACGCGCGCGGCGTTTTGCTTACGGCGTTGAAGAATTCCACCACCATCTCGGATAAATGACAGCCCGAAAGTATTCCCGCGAAAGATTTGTCATCGGTGATGACTTGCTTGCGCAGGCCACGATATTCGGTTTCCTCCAGAAGACCGTCAATGACGCTACGAATCGACACGGAGTTGGGCGCGACTTCAATGCTGTGGCCGCAACCGGAATCGTCGATGGCGCATACGTACCACAGGCTTAGCGGCGCTTGCGCGGGATCGGCCTCGAAGTGCTTGCTGTTTTTGACGAAGCTGAGGGCTTTGTGAGCGAGTTGTAATTTAGCTGCTTGATAAGTTTCTTCGTTAACAATATTGGCGTGTTCGAAAAATGGCACGACCGACAACCACGGTTCATTTTTGATTTCATCGAGCTTAGGTTTGGTGCCGCGGCCGATGACAAACAAAGCCCACACGTAAGCGGTGTACAACAAGTGGCCGCCCGCGGCGCTGCCGTTTAGCGTGTGGCTGTCGTATTTGAGAATGAATGCTTCGCGGTCGGGATTTTGTTGCTGCACTTGTGCGGCGCAGAATTGTCCTTGCAGGAAACTGCTCGGCGGCCACAGCGTGCCGACGATGCTGGCGTGCAAGGCGGGATAGGCGTTGATGCTGTGTTTCTCCGTCGACTTGCGCAGATCGCCGAGCAAGGCGTCCTTGGCGCTATCTTGGACATAAACGCGCACCGAATTATTTTCATCGCCAAAACCATATTGCAAAGTGATCGGCCCAGACCACTGCGCGCAAGTGCAAATCGGCACGCTCGGTCCCCACAGCAGCCACAAATCGAATATCGATGCTTGCAAGGGCGAGAAACCTTTGCCCGCCATTTTGGCGTAGGAGGAAATGATGGGGTCCCAATCGTCTTCAAAGCGCGCCATGAGTCCGGCGAGCAAATTCAGCGGCAGCAGAAAGCCTTCGTTAATTTTTACTTTGCACAGAAACGAGGCCGCTTCATCCAGACATAATTTCAACTCCGATACCGCCAGCAAATATTGCTTGATGCCATTTTTAGTGGTGTCGGCGTTGAGCCGAAATACGTCGTTCACTTGTATCACGGGTTCTTGTTCTTTGATTTTCAGCGCCCCGAATTTGCTACGAATATCCTTGGTCCATTCCGAAAGTCTCTCACGATAGGCTTGCTCGTCGATTTCTAGTTGATAGCGTTTGGTTTTCGGATGGAATGCCCAGCTCGGTTCTCTGCTGGGTTTAGGCTGCAAAATGCGCAGTTCTAGCCACAGCCGCATTTGTTTGCGGAAGATCGCGGGTTTGAATGGGAACGCGGAAGCCTTGCACGCCATCAAGGTGGACCAGAGCGGGAAGCGTTCTTCGTTCGACAAGCAACGCCACACCAGCCGGATGGGTGGTAAATAGAACCACCAGAAAGTGGTTATCCCCACCACCGCGCCGATTACGCCAATCGCGCTTAAGTTATCGAGCAAAATTTTTTGGATGTCCATGAAGTGTTTCATTCCTCCTGACGAAACCAGCGGGTCGTTGAAATGGTAACTACTTACGCATTTTTATTTGGAGCGGATTATTAATTCTTTTCGGACTGCTTTATTTCACCTGCTGCAAGCGCGCGAGTAACTGCGTCTTCATGGTCTCGGGCATGCCGAGAAAATTAGTCTCGACCATCCCGAGCATGGCCTTTTTATTTTCCTTGTCCCAGCCGCGAAATTCAGCAGCCATGGTTTCCACGTATTCGTTGCGTTCGGCTTCGGGCATTTTAGCGAAGGTGGCGCGCGCCTCGTCGAGTTTTTTCTGCATGTCGCGCATGGGTTCGAGCATCATGCGCAGCATGCCACCGGACATGGGCGAATCCGCGGCTTGATGCAGTACTGTTTTTAATTCTCCCGGTTTACATTGAGGTATGGCGGAGGGCATCGCGGTCGACATGCGTTCCAGCAGCGTAGCCAGTTCATCGACTTCGGCGCTGGTCAGCGGTGGGCCTTCCTGCATGGCCTTCATGGCTTTCGCCATGTCTGGCATCGTGCCTGGTTGGCCGAGATTTTCTTTGTCACCAGGATTGGCGCCGCGCTTGGCTTGTTCTTTGGCCATCATCGCTTGAGCTTGCGCCATCTGATCTTTCATCATGCCTTCCATGCCTGGCGGAATCGTCATGCCGCCTGGCATTCCTGTCATCGAAGGCAGCGCGCTTTTGGCGGCGCCGGCAGCGCCTGTGCCAGGCATGCCACCGCGTCCGCGCGCCATATTGGCTAAGCCGCTTACGCCTGGTCCGCCGAGCGGCAAGCCGCAGGGTCCGCCGCTCGCGAGCATTTTATCAACCTGTCCTTCGACGAAGTTTTGCACGATGCTTTTCACGAGATCTTTTGCCATGAACGCGAGCGGTCCGATGGCTTGGACGGGAAGGGAAAACAAAATCAGTAACAGAAGACAGGCGCCAATGCGTTTCATGGTTTCTCCTGATTCGCTTTCTCGGATAGGACTATCACTTTTCCAGTTTGCAAATTAACCCGAAAGGATTTGCGCGAGAAAAGAAAACGCCCGGTTTCCGCAAGATAGATATTGGCGTCTTCGGTGGGTTGCATCACGATCCAATCGCTCGGCGTTTTGGCGCTGACATAACCGCTGCGCGCATCGCCGAAGAGCGGTAGACGCACGCGACGTTCTTGCTTGCCGCGCGTGATGACCAGAAATTCACGATGCGCCACGGTGCCCGGGTTGTGCAGCTCCAGGCGGTAGGAAAATGTTTGACCGTTGTGAGTGAGCGTCGCGCTGCCGCTGGTTTCTATATCTTGGGCTGCGGGCGACGGCAGCCACTCGCCGTAGGCGTCATGATGTGACTTGAGCACATACCCGCTCGTACCCAGGATGACCACGACCAGTAACAGCGCGAGCCACTGATTATGCACATTCCAATAAGCGGCGATGGCGAGAATCAGAACTGCGGGCAGACCAATGAGCAGAGTGGTCATGATGACGGATTGTCCGAGAATCAATTGCTCACGAAACCAGTTTGAGATAAAGCCGAGTGCGGCGAGTGCCGCGACGGTGTACAGCACGGTGCTGATGACGATGAGTTTTTTCATGCGCATTCGCCGCTTAGCATGTTCCGCGGACCAGCCAAAATCAAAATGGTGTCGATACAGCGCATCAGTTTTTGCGCAATTCAGACAGTTTGATGCTGAATTTTACTTTACCTTTGAGCCGTCGGAGTTTAGGGAAAGCCTGATTGATGTCTGTTAACTCGGGTGTGCGACATGTCGTCAGGATTTCGCCAGGGGGAAACGGTTTCTTGGGTTGTTTCATAACTGAGAAATCCCTGTACTTTATTTTGAACGAAGAATCGTTTTCACAAACAGACTCGCCGAAATAACAGGTACACCATGGTAATAATCTTGCTCAAAGTCCTTGTCCCCTGTTACCAGGAAATCAGGAGTGGGATGCGAGGCTGCAAGCTCGACAAATATACGATCTGTCGGATCACGCATGCGTTGTTTACTGTGGCCGGGTTTTGGAAACTCGGCAATGGTTTTCAGGGCGGTCAGAAGTTGAAAGGGCGTGATTCGCGCATTACGAAAATACGACTGTAAGCGTGGGCGGTGCAACACTTCTTCGAGTTCGGCAAAGCTTGCGTGACTCATCACGGGGATGATATCGCCCCGCAAAACAGCATTGACGATCTGGGCCGGTGGACTCGAGCGAGAGATCAGACCTGATACCAATACGTTGGTATCAATGACGACCCGCACGGGCCTTTCTTACTTCGTTGACGAGTTTTTCTATTTCCGAAAGTGTCGGGCCGCCGAGCTTGGCGGCTGATCCGCGCAGCGCGCGCACCATGCGTCCGAGTTGCTTGCGGGAAGCCTCGCGCTCTTCGGATTCGATGATGAGGACATTGGCGCCGCGCTGGATACGTAGCTTAGCGCCGAACCCCTTTAACCATTTGCTGGGGATCAAAAATCCGTTTTTGGTATAGCGCGCGTCACCCATATCGGTGCTCCGGATAATGTCGATGAACAGCAGTATATCCTTGCCTAAACCGAAATCCCAACCTTAAGGCTAAAGGGCAAATACGGCAGTAATGGGATGTCCATGTTCCTATTACGACACCGTATCCATTCAAGCTTCTGTGTTACTTCTCGCTCTGAAGCAAATTTCGTGCATACTTACCCGCCGCTCAATGCCTGCACCAGAATCACCGAATCCGTCGGACGCAACGCGTGGGTAATCTCGAACACTTGTTCATTGTTGATAAAAAATCGCATGTGCGGCCGCATCATGTTCTGCTCGTCGATCACGCGGAAGCGCAGGCCGGGATATTGGCGATCGAGGTCGGCGAGCAGTTCGACGAGGGTCGCGCCGCTGGCTTCGACCTCGCGTTTTTTGGTGTAAGAAAGCAGCGGCGTTGGTAAAAAAACTTTCATCTCAGCCGACTTCCGCGGCCTCGACCGCGTAAATTTCTGGAAGATGTTGGGCGACGCAGCTCCAACGTCGGCCTTCGTCACTGCTCATCCATAACTCGCCGCTTGTGGTTCCAAAATAAAGTCCGATGGAATTCTGCGCATCCGCGCTCATGGCTTGGCGCTTCACCGTCCACCACGCTTGATTCTTCGGCAGCCCGGCGTCGAGACGTTGCCAAGTTTTACCGGCGTTCTTGGTGACGTACGCTGAAGGTTTGCCGTCCGGACTGGTGCGCGGCCACACGGTGGCGCCGTCCATGGGAAAAACCCACGCGGTATTCTCATCGCGCGGATGCACTACCATCGGAAAGCCGACGTCGCCAACCGTCTTCGGCATGTGTTTGCCGATGCGCTTCCATTCTTTCGACGGTCGATCGAGCAAATAAATGCCGCAGTGATTTTGTTGATACAGACGATCCGGATTGCTCGGACACATTTGCACGCAATGCGGATCGTGCACGGCGATGTTGGCGGGGTCGAAGCCCTCGACCACTTCCATTCCGTTTACCAGCGCTGTCCAGGTTTTTCCGTGGTCCAAAGTTTCGTGCACGCCGCCGCCGGACATGGCGAAATAAAGATGTTTCGGATCGCGCGGGTCGACGATGATCGAATGCATCTTCGGTCCGTCCGGCGTGCCGTCTTGCTCGCTGCCCATCCAAGATCGGAATTGCGCATCGTCGTTGATGATGGAAAACGGTTCCCAGGTATCGCCGCCGTCTTCGGAGCGGAATAAACCCTGCGGCGAGCTGCCCGCATACCACGCGTTCGGTTCGTTGGCATGGCAGGGCGTGAGCCAGAAGG
>JACQBD010000163.1 GCA_016194665.1 Gammaproteobacteria bacterium | reverse complement strand
GGAATGACATGAATCGAACCGACAACGTTGGGTGTCATAACTTTATTGCCAGTAAGACCATGCCATTTAAGCATCGCTTCGCAGAGGCGTGCGAACGCCTGTTTTTCTGTTCCGGCTGGCAATACACCTTCCGACAAAGTTAGGGTAAGAGGCATAATTATTTCCTTTGGATGAATTGAATAAGTTGGCTTATGTAAAGCTATTGACCATTTTCTTCAGTAAGCGATCGGTGGCTTCATGACTTACGTATAACAAAGACGTGCTCGTGACCTTGTTCGCTCGACGATACCAACACGTTACCGGTCTGCTGACAGAAGCCGCTAATGTCTTTCACAAAACCGAGATCGGTAGCGATTATTTTCAACGTTTGTCCGCCAGTCATGGTATTCAGAGCCTGGCGAGTTTTGAGAATGGGTAATGGACAACTCAATCCGCGGGCATCTAGGGTTTGATCAGTGATGCTCATATACTTATCTCCTTTTCGTGTAAATAGACCGGTCTGTATAGACTACTGACAAAAAAATTACTTCTTCAGCGACACACGGATCGATTTCAGCGCTGGACCCAGCCTGCGAATCAATCCAGGGTCATTGCGGGCTTTGGCTAGGAGCTGAATACCCTCCACATAAGCCAGCATGGCTTCTGCCGTAGCTTCTTCATCTACCGGTGGAAGCGCCCCACTTTGTACGGCGTCCGCGATGGCGGACTGGATATACTTGGCGAGGGAGCGCAAACATCCATCTGCCTTCCGACGCAGCGTCTCGTCTTGGGTTGCCTGTTCCATAACCATATTGCCGAAAGGGCAGCCGGGCATGTGGCCAAATTCTTCGGCCTGTGCTTTTTGAAAGACATACAGTTCCTTCACAAAACGATCGAGGCGTTCCATGGGAGGGTATTTTGAGGAGAAGGCCTTAGCAATGAGGCTCGCATCGATCCGCGACTGGAACTGATCCATTACAGCAAGGGCCAGATCACGCTTGCTTCCGAAGAAGTGAAAAAAACTTCCCTTAGAAACTTTAGCCTGATCGCACACCAGGGCTATACCCACGGCGTCAAAACTTTGAGTATGGAACAGCTCAGAAGCGGTGTCTAAGATGCGTTGGCGAGTGTCGGTTTTTTGTGTCATGAACAGAATATAGTGGACCGGTCGGTCTATGTCAAGAACGAAACAAATTTTCACCAACTACACCTTTGGAAAGATATTGCTTCAGCGCTTAAAAGCCATGGTCTTGTCTTGAGCCAAACTCAAAATTAGTATTGGCGGCTAAAGTTTGGTTTACATTAATGGCAAGATGTTTCCGGCACACTAAGATTGAGCTTCCACTTTATCCTTCAGTGCTTTGTTCATTTTTTCCAGCATTGGCACCACAAACTGATTCATCTTGTTCCAAAACAAAGGCACCATTAAACCGCTAAATTCTTCTTTATTGATAAACTCCGTGCCGCCATTTTTTTCTTTCAGCTCTAAGACTCGATCATTGGTAAACATGAAGCCGCTCATCATCGTTGCTCTCCAACGGAGGCTTTTCGGTGGATTGACTTCTAGCACCGTTGGTTGATATTGCATTGCGTCTTGGGAGTTTGGCCCACGCATGGTGATATTGAGCTTGGAACGCACTGTGGCGCTTCCGCTGGCGTGATTGACCATTGGGTTCCAGTCTTTCCAATGCTCAAAATCTGTAAGTATCCGCCAAACTCGGTCTATGGGTGCTGAAATTTGAATTACTGTTTGTAGTTCCCTCATGTGTTTCTCCGTGGTGGTTGGTGCTGAATGCTATCTTGATGGGTTTGCGTGTCTACGCATGGCTATGCTTAATAGCTTTTACAAAATACGCCTTCCATCTTTTTGGCCTGCTTTTTTCTGGAAACATAAACAGTGCGTAGCCCTTTTTTACGTGACCTGTTGGAAAATATTTTAAGGGTTTGGCTTTTCCACTGCTTATTAAATTAGCCACTTCTTTCTCAGGCAGTTTAAAAGCTAGGCCTACAGGGGACCACGACGCACAAATGACTTTATTCACATAAAGAGCTGCTCCCGTAAAGAGATGTTTTGCTTCTATTCGAAAATCGACTTCTTTTTCAATATCCAGCTGCAAGATTAGCCTGGACAATTTTTCCAAATATTCCTTCGCCATTTATCTATGAGATATCACGCAAAATTGAAGGGGGCGCGCCGCTCTCGTTTGATAAAGCCTGGACTAAACGGTGCTTGTCCTTAAGCCACATAAAAGAATATCGCAACGTAATGGCTGATACTGCCGGCCAATACAAACAAATGCCAAACGCCGTGCGCGTGCCGCAGTTTTTCATCCAAGCTGTAGAAGATAACGCCGACGGTGTAGAACAATCCGCCCGCTACCAGCCACACCAAGCCCATCAACGGCAAGGCCCGCCATAGCGGTGCGAGCGCGATGAGCACCAGCCAGCCCATGAGAAAATAAATCACCAGCGGCAGAATGCGCGCGCCACGGCGCGGCAGAAATTCCAGCGCCATGCCGGCGATGGCCAGGGCCCAGATCACGCCGAATAAGGACCAACCCCAACCGCCGCGCAAGGTCACCAGCATAAACGGTGTGTAGGTTCCGGCGATCAAAAGATAAATCGCCAGATGATCGAAGCGGCGAAAGATGTTTTTGGCGCGCCCGCGCAGACTGTGATAGAGCGTGGAAAAACCATACAGCATGAACAAGGTCAGGCCATAAAGACTGAAGCTGACGATTTTCCACGGATCGCCTTGCAGGCTGGCCACGACCACGAGCACCACCACTCCGCCCAGGGCGAGTACCGAACCCAGCAAATGAGTGATGCTATTAAGTCGTTCGCCGGCGTACATGATGGATTTATTTTTTTAGTAAATTAAAACGGTTTTTTTTAAGCAGCCGTTCAAGCCTTGGATTTCGACGCCGCGATCATGACATCGGCCATTACACCGTAGACCTTGGTCCAGGCGGCCTTCACCTCGGGTGTGAAATCGCCGTTTAAGCCTTGCTCCAAGGTTCGCAGCAGCGCGTTACCGACCGTTTGATAATGTGCGGTTTGAACGCCATAACCGACATGGCGTTGCGCCAAACCTTGCAGAATAGGCACCAGGGTTTCCAGGTCGTTCAGCTTGCCCACGGCCGCATCAATCATCTGCATGAGCTCTTTTCCCTGCTTATCCATGTCTCCCTTAAATAAAGGTTTAAGGTTCGGATCGGCGGCAAATAAATTTTGATAAAAGAGGTTCGCTGCTTGCGGCGCAATGACGGCGACTTTTTTCCATGAGTTCTGAACGAGTGCGACTGTTTCCTGATTCACCTTGTGTCTCCTGTGTATGAAAAACCTGTCAAAAAAGGCTGCTTCTTTAAGCTAACCACAAACAGGTCGAAGGCGACTGGCATCGCGCGATTGTAACCAAGACGTATATATAGTGTTTTTAATAAATACTGAATATTTAATTGACTATTCAGTTTTCATGAAGTTATTATGCTTGCCTCCTTAAACAGCCAAAAATCTGAATGGATACTGCCCAAACCACCTCTACACGCGAGCAAATCCTCGATTCGGCCTGGAAACGTTTCGCTCAATACGGCTATGGCAAAACCACCATGGTCGAAATCGCCACCGATTGCGACATGTCGGCCGCCAACTTGTACCGCTTTTTTAAGAATAAAGAAGACATCGGCATGGCCTTGGCCTGCCAATGTCTGGGGCAAAAAGAAAAACGTTTGCGTGAAGTGCTTACGCGCCCCGGTCTCAGCGCCGCGCAGCGTTTACACACTTTCGTGCTGACATTATTTCACTACACCTACGAGCAGTTTCATGACCAGCCGCGCATCAATGAGCTGGTCGATACCATCATGAAGGAATATGCCGACGTCGTCATGCAGCACAAAGAAATGGCGCGTTCGCTGTTAGCGACGATTCTGACCGAAGGCAATCAGACCGGCGAATTTAACATTCCCAATCCCATCGTGACGGCGGACACCCTCATGGCCGCGACGACAATTTTTTGTGTGCCTTACTTCGTTACTTGGCACAGCAAGGAAGAATTCGAATCCCTGGCGCAAGACATGGTGAACACATTTATTCGCGGCCTGGCCAAGCGCTGATTTTTTTGGCCAGGCGCTTAATAATTTATAAAAAATTCAGCATTAACTGTTGGTAGAGTAAAAAAATAAATAAACTTGTATAGGAGAAGTCCATGTCAAAAATAAATAACTTACTGCGGCGTTACGCGGAATTTATTTTGCGTTATCGGCTGGCGGTGCTGCTGGCGATATTAACCGTGACGCTGCTGCTCGGTTCGCGCATCTCCAATCTCAAGATCGACATGGACCCCGACATTTGGTCGCCGCAGGAAAATCCTTACGTCATCACCACGCGCGTGGTCGAGCAAGTTTTCGGCGGGCGCAATGTCACGGTGATCGGCATCGTTCCCAAAACCGGCGATATTTATCAGCCGGCGATATTGGCTAAAATTCAACGCATCCAGGACGGCATCGAGACCATGCCCGACGCCATCCGCCACAATATCCTGAGCTTGGCGGCGCGCAAGGTGAAGCACATCAAAGGCACGCGCGACGGCATGGAAGTGCGCGCGATGATGGATACGATCCCGCAAACACCGCAGGAGATCGCGCGCCTTAAGGCCGCCGTCGCCGACAGTCCGATGTATTTGAACACGCTGGTCACGCCCGACGGCAAAGCCACGGCTATCATCGCCGACTTTAATCTTCCCAAAGACGACCCGCGTTACACGCCGCTGTATGAAAACATCCGCAAGATCGTGGACCCGGAGCGCGACGCGCAAGTCGATATCTATATGGGCGGCGGACCGCCGGCGCTCGCTTGGTTTGAATTTCACATGGCCAAGATGCCGCTGTTTTTCGGCGTGGCTTTGCTCATCATCATGGCGATTCAATACTGGTCGTTCCGCAGTCTGCAGGGCATGTTGCTGCCGATCTTTACCGCTCTGCTCAGCGTGATTTGGGGGCTGGGCCTGATGGGATTGCTCGACGTGCACATGGACGGCATGAACACCACGACGCCGATTCTCATCATGGCGGTGGCCGCCGGTCACGCAATTCAAATCCTCAAGCGCTATTACGAGGAATACCATCGGCTGAGCGCGCAAGCGAACGCGGGTTCCCCGGCCAGTGTCAGCCGCGCCGCCATTATCGAATCCTTGGCGCAAATCGGACCGGTCATGGTCACCGCCGGTTTGATTGCGGTCATTACGTTTTATTCTCTCAGCACCGCCGAGATTTCGGTGGTGCGCCATTTCGGTATCTTTGCGGGCTCGGGCATTCTCGGCGCCCTGATATTGGAATTGACCTTGATTCCGGTGTTGCGTTCGTATCTGCGCGCGCCTAAGACGCACGAAGCTGAAAACGAACGTCGCGTGGGCATGTTGGATCGCCTGCTCGGCCGGCTGGCGGATTTGCTGGCCAGCGGACGCGCCATTTGGCTCTTGGGCATCGGTATCATTTTCATCGCTGTTACCTTTGCCGGCGTGACCATGCTGCATGCCGACAACAGTCTCAAACGTTACAACTCCAAAAACAGCGAAATACGTCTCGACGACGATGCCCTCAACGCGCGCTTCGCCGGCACCGCGTCGATGATTTTTTTGGTCGAAGGCAAAGAACAAGACAGCCTCAAGGATCCCAAAGTGTTGCAAGGCATGGCGACGCTGCAAGAATTTCTCGAAAAACAACCGTACGTGGGCAAGACGCAGTCATTGGCGGATTTAGTCAAGCGCATGAACCGTGCGATGCACAACGACGATGCTGCCTATGACGTGATCCCGGATAAACGCGATCTGCTGGCGCAATACTTGTTTTTGTATTCCATCTCCGGCGACCCGCAGGATTTCGACAACGTGGTCGACAACGATTATCAAAAGGCGGTGATTTGGGTTTACCTTAAAGACGACAGCACCGCTTATGCCGAAGCGCTCTATCAACGTGCATTACCCATCATTCAGAAAAACTTTCCGCCCAGCGTCAACGTGCGCTTGGGCGGCCAAGTGCCCAACGTCGTCGCCGTCAACGACAGTCTGACGCGCGGCAAATTTGAAAACATGGCGCAGATGGCGTTGGTGGTGTTCGCCTTGTCGACTTTGGTGTTGCGCTCCTTCGTCGGCGGTTTGTTCGTGGTCACGCCCTTGCTGCTTATTATTTTGGCCAACTTCGGACTCATGGGCTGGCTCGGCGTGCCACTCGACATGGGCACGGCCATGACCGCGGCCATGGCCATCGGCATCGGCGCCGACTACGAGCTGTATCTCTTGTTCCGTTTTCGTGAAGAGTTGGCGCGCACCGGCGACGTCGGCGCAGCCACACGCAATTCGTTGCTGACCTCGGGCAAGGCCATCGTGTTCGTGGCGCTGTCGGTCGCGGGCGGTTACGCCGTATTGCTCGCTTCCGATTTCGGTTTCTACATTCGATTGGCGGTCATGGTGATCACCACCATGCTGGTCAGCGCGGTGTCGGCGCTGGTGTTCCTGCGCGCGATGATGATGCTATTTAAGCCGCGTTTCGTGTTCGGCAAAAACCGCGAATTGTGGTCCAATCCCGTACCCGTCATTGAAGGAGCGAATAAATGAACTGGAAGATTTACCTTGCTTTACTGGGCTTAACGACCGTGGTCACTCAAGCCACCGCGGCGGAATTGAGCGCGCATGACATCATGGAAAAAAATTTCTACGTCACCAAAATAAAAACCATGAAAAGCGACAGCACCATGCAGCTGATCAACGACAAAGGTCAGACACGTGAGCGCAAGAGCGAAACGCTTTCCAAGCTGCAAGCCAACGGCGTTGACTCCAGCTTGGTGGTGAAATTTATTACGCCCGCGGAAATTAAAGGCACCGGCTTCCTGCAGATCGAACACAGCAACGCCGACGACGATCAATGGATTTATTTGCCGGCGCTTAAGAAAAGCCGGCGGCTCGTGGCCAATAACAAAAAAGACAGCTTCGTGGGTTCGGATTTTTCCTACGGCGATATTTTATTGCCCAAGGTTGATGCTTATAAGCACACGTTACTGCGATCCGAAAACTGCGACGGTCAAGATTGCTACGTGATCGAGTCGGTGCCGAAAGACGATACCGAAAAACGCAACAGCGGCTACAGTAAGAAAATCGCCTGGATTCGCAAAGACAACTTTCTGGAAACCAAGGTGGAATATTACGACGTGAACGCGCGGCTCTATAAAACTCACACCGCCACCGAACACAAACTGATCGAGCCGGACACCAAGCGTTGGATCGCCATGCGCCGTGAGATGATTAATCATCAAACCGGTCACAAAACGATTATCCATTTCGACAATATTCAGGCCGGTATTCCCGTCGCTGACAGTGTGTTCACCACGCGCAGCATTGAGCGCGAATGAGGCGCCGGCTGGGGCTGCTGTTGCTGCTGGCGGGCGCGGCAGCCTGGGGTCAGGAACCCGGTCAAACTACAGAAGTCGCCAACACCGAGCGCAACTTGTGGTCCAAATTGCAGGGTCAAGGTTTAACGGGGGCGCTGCGGCTCGACTATTACCGCTCTTCGAAAAGTCTCGACGACCGCACCGATTTTCTCGGTGCTACCACGCAACTCAAAATATTACCCACGCTTAATAAATCGCTCGACGGTAAAATCGAGGCGCGGCTTACTAATCCGGACGTCGGTGACGAGGGCGCGACGCATAGTAAATTATTGGAAGGCTACGCCACCGCGCATTTCGACAGCGCCGATCTGCGCATCGGACGGCAGATCATCGCTTGGGGCCGCGCCGACGGCATCAATCCCACCGACAATCTGACGCCGCACGATTACACCGTCATGCTGCCGTTCGAGGACGATCAGCGCTTCGGCACCACTGCCGCGAAATTCGATTGGTACTTGTCGAACGAACATACTCTGACTTTTTTCACCACACCGTTTTTCGAGCCGTCGAAATTTCCATTTCCACCGGGCATGATGTTTCGTGAAACGCGTCCGGCGCGTACCCTGCGCAACAGTGAGACCGCGGTTAAATTTAATAAAACCGGCGGCGGCATGGATTGGTCCTTGAGTTATTTTCATGGCTACAGTTTGTTGCCGGAAATGCATCCGCTGCCAGCAAGCCCGGTCTTAGAATTACGCTATCCCGAGATCGACGTGATCGGCGCCGATTTTGCGCGCAACTTCGGACGCTTCGGCACCCGCGGCGAAATTGCTTACATTCAAACCCAAGACCGCAACGCGCAAGATCCAGTGGCTATCAATCCCTATTGGTACGCGGTCGCCGGCGTGGATCGCACGTTTTTCGACAACCTCAATGTCAATCTGCAACTCGTGAGCCGCTGGGTGCCGCATTTCACCGATCCCAACAGCATCGCCGATCCCAGCGTGCGCGCCGCGGCCGTCATCAATGCCATGAATTTTGGATTACAAAAACGCGCCAACTACGGTCTGAGCACGCGCATCGGCAACAAGTGGTTCAATGACACACTCGAGGCCGAGCTGTTGGCGTTTATCAATTTCGGTCGCGGTAATTCTTATCTGCGTCCGCTGGTGACTTATGTTTTCACCGATCACACCAAAGCCACTATCGGCGCCGATCTATATCGCGGCGCAGACGACACACCATTCGGTCAGCTCAAACGCAATCAAAGCGTGTTTTCCGAACTGCGTTACAGCTTTTAACGATGACATGATCCGATGAGTACTCAACCGCTGATCGCGACAGAACTGGAAGTCAAACTCGACGAAGCGCTCGATCCGGTTCTGTCCTCGCGCCGCACCGCCACTGCCTTGGCGCAAGCCTTGGCGGAGTTCGAACGCACGCAACAAGATTTTGCGCTGCGCTGGGTCGACATCATCGCCAAAACCAACGCCGAGATGGCGTATCAATTCACGGCGCGCGCGCCCGAGGCGTTTCGCTTGATGCCGCTGCCGGCGATCGAAGAATGGATCATCCACGCCATGGACGTGTACGACAAACAAGGTCTGTATCCCGGATGTTCCACTTTCAGCCAAGTTCAATCCTTCGCCGCGGAAGCGGCCAAGGCGGCGCGCGGCGTGACGCTGGAAGAAATCCAGCACGTGCTCGAACTTTTCGTGCAAGGATTATCCGGGCGCGCGCTCAAGCTCGAAGCCGCCGAACAAAGCTATACCGATACCGCCAATATATTTTTGCCGGCGTGCATCGCTCACTTCAGCGAACGTCACCATAATTTTCGTCTCTATAAAGTTATGGCCGCACATCTGTGGGCGCAAACCTGGTACGGCACATTTCGCGCGCCGCTTGGCGCGCCGTCATTGCTGGAGGTGCTGCGCACCTTTAACGATAACGACAAAGCGGCGCGCGTGTTTCACGCTCTCGAAACTATTCGACTCAACGCCTGCATACAGCGCGACCTACCCGGCTTGTACCGCGATATGCTGGAAATTCAGCGCCTCGCGGGCGACGTACAATATTCAGCGACGTGGGACAGCGCTTTGCAGCGTTTGAAAAATCCGCAAGCCTCGGTGCATGACAGCCATGAACTATTGAAAACATTTTATTCGGCGGAAATACCGCCGGCATTTTGTTATCAAGGAACTCTGCTCGCCGAGCCGGCACAGCTTGCGATACAAGAACGGTTGTTACGCGAGAAACAACTTTTCCGCCGGGTGCTGGCACAGCTTGGCAAGGAATCACCGCAGCAAAATGCAGCGAACCTTAAGTCCGAAGACAAAGGCAAACACTATGCTGTAGAACCGACCGCCGACCCGAATCATCCGGGCCAATTTACTTTTGCTTTAACTTTGGACGGCCAACTGATTCAACCGCCGGCGGAGATGCGCGCGCTGATGGATTCCATCCTGCAAGATCTGGGACAAATTCCGCAAGATTATTTAGTTGCGGCCGGCGCCGGCGGCTATCGTAAATCGGCGGAAGAAAAACGCCCCGAGGATATGGGGAAAAGCACCTACCACGAGGAAGGCGCGTTTTTGTATAACGAATGGGATCACCGCCGGCAGCATTATCGCAAACACTGGTGCGTGCTGCGCGAGATCGACGTGCATCCGGACAAAGATCCCTTCGTGGCGCGCACCTTGCGCAAGTACAGCGGCGTGCTGCCGCAGTTACGCAAAACCTTCGAGACCTTGCGCGGCGAAAATCGTTTACTCAAAAAACAAATCAACGGCGACGACATCGATTTCGACGCGCTGGTCGAGGCGCGCGCCGACATGCACAGCGGCGTGGAATTATCCGAACGCCTGTTCACCAAACTGCACAAGCACGAACGCAACATCGCGGTGATGTTCATGGTCGACATGAGCGGTTCAACCAAGGGCTGGATCAACGACGCCGAGCGCGAAGCGCTGGTGTTGCTGTGCGAAGCGCTGGAAATTCTCGGCGACCGCTATGCGATCTATGGTTTCTCCGGCACCACGCGCAAGCGCTGCGAACTGTATCGCATCAAACGTTTTGACGAACCTTATTCCAAGCTGGTGCGCGAGCGTATCACCGGCATCCAACCGCGCGACTACACGCGCATGGGCGTAACCATTCGGCATTTAACCAAACTGCTGAGCAATATCGAAGCGCGCACCAAACTGCTGATTACACTGTCCGACGGTAAACCCGACGACTACGACGGCTATCGCGGCGAATACGGCATCGAAGACACGCGCATGAGCTTGATCGAAGCCAAACGCGCCGGCATCCATCCCTTCTGCATCACCATCGACGAAGCCGCGCGCGATTATTTGCCGCATATGTATGGCGCGGTGAATTGGGTGCTGGTGGATGATGTGCGCAAACTCCCGCTTAAAGTATCAGACATATATCGTAGGCTTACCCTCTAAATACTCGCGCTGACTTGGCAAATGTATTGTCATCAGAGTATGTTGTCCTTGACCAAGAATAAGGAACCATAAAATCTTGGCTAACCAACTACTAATCAAATTCATTAAGGATAGGAGGATTTATGAAACCATCATTGCTGATTTCGTTTGTTATGGCCGGTGTATTATTTACTGCACCGCCGGTGTTGGCCGCCATCGACGCCGATGCTCCGGTCGTCAAGGTGCGCGCGAAAAAATCCAATGGCAGCAGCGGTTGCGTCGAAAACGGTGTCACATTAAATAATTGCTTCGCGACTCCGGGAGCAGCGGTAAACTGGATCGTCACTACACGTATGCCCACTGCCACGGCGCCACTGTTAGTGGAAATAGGACCTGGTTCGTACGGAGGTTTTGAAATGGAATGTGATACAACTTGGGGTGGCCACACGACATTTCGTGGCGCCGGCATGGACCATACAATCTTGTACAGTGCAGGCTTTGGAACCATCACACTTAATTCATGCACCAATCTGAACTTTTCTGATCTGACAATCAAAAACACTGTCTATGGTGGCATAAAGTGGAATGGCGGCGGCGAATCAACCTGGACCAACATCCGAGTCCAAAGTGCGGGACAGGGTTGGTATTCGGATTATTGCGGACAAGCTCGCGGTAGTCATTATTGGTTCGGCAGCCGTATCACTAACCTTGCCTTAGTCGGTTTCAATGGCCGCGCAAACGCTTATCTCGAGCGATGCGATGAAAGCTGGTTCTTCGGTTCCGAAATTGCAACAACTGTGCAGGCCGATGCTTTTCCAGCTACTGGCGGTGTAGTAAATGCAACCGGACAAGGCATCATTCATGTCTATGGTTCTGTCTTGCGTGCGTTAATTGACGGACCAACGGTTGCGCCCGGGGTTGTTGCTGCCATGGTAGGAGGTCTGGAAACAGGCGGAGAGATTCACATTCATGGCACAGGGATAGATATTACGAGTAATATCGGGGCCAATGTCGTCGCTCTCAGCGCCAGCAACGGCGGCATAATCCATGCTGACGTGTCTGCCTACAACCTGAACACCAGTGGCACTATCACACGCATCGTGAAGGATGCGAATCCCGCAACTCATGTGCATGCTCCGTATCAATGGCAACACATTCCCAATTCACCGCTCGCGTCGGTCACCGGTGCTGACACGACTACGGAAACAGTGGGGACTGACATCAATATGCTGGTATACAACAGTCAATGCACTGGCAGCGGTGGGCCATGGTACAACATAGCTTTACGTAGCTGTCGCTAAATCTGTTTAACTACAAGCCCACGGACACAAGCGGTTAATGTCCGTGGGTGTTTTATCTTCCTTGAAAATCTCGGACATTAGTCGCCACTTGACGCTTTAATCCTTGCATCTTTGGTAAGCGGGCGGCGGATGATAGGATGGCGCTATTCGGTGCACGTTAAACCCGCTTCTTCAATGAAATAAAAAGGTTGATTATCCGTCCTCGTTGCGGGCGTTTCCAATATGTTCAGGTTCGACAAAAAAACCGTCTTTCTGCTGCTGCTCTTAATAGGCATCATCGCCGGCATCGGCTATGCGCTGCATGTTTCCGGCTTGTTCGATTTATTTATTAATAAACGCCACTTACTAAGTTTCATTAAAGAACATAGATCGTATTCCGCATTGATCTTTATTAGCCTGCAGGCCATGCAAGTAATAGCGGCGCCGGTGCCGGGGGAACTCACCGGGTTTGTCGGCGGCGTGTTGTTTGGTCCGGTATGGGGAGTGTTGTATTCCACCGTCGGATTGATGATTGGCTCATGGATCGCGTTCATGTTAGCGCGGCTGTTGGGGCGACCGTTGGTGGAACGTTTTGTGAGCAGTCAAATTATCCAGCGTTATGACTACGTCATGAAACACAAAGGGCTGATGCTGGCTTTCTTTATGTTTTTGATTCCCGGCTTTCCAAAAGACTTCTTGTGTTACTTGTTGGGCTTGGGGCATATGCGCCAGTCGAAGACGTGCTGCGCCGTCTGACCGGCGCGTTGCGCAAAGACGGAAAACAAAAACCGCCTGCCGATTCCGATCATGCGCCATAATTTCCAGGCATGATGGCAAGGACCAAATAACAAACCGTTCAAAACTAGATATACTCAGGCGCCAACAGCGTTACCTTCAGGGGGAGATTTTTATGTCAGCACTGATCTGCGGATCATTCGCGTATGACACCATCATGGTGTTTCAGGATCGCTTCAAGAATCACATTCTTCCCGACAAATTGCACATTTTAAACGTCTCGTTCCAAGTGCCGCAGATGCGCCGCGAATACGGCGGTTGCGCGGGCAACATCGCGTACAACTTAAAACTTCTCGGCGGCGATCCCTTGCCGATGGGAACCGCCGGCAAAGATTTCGGTGCTTACGCCGAATGGATGAATCAGCACGGAATCGATCGGCGTCACATTAAAGTGTGCGAGGACAGTTACACCGCGCAAGCCTTCATCACCACCGACCTGGACGATAACCAGATCACCGCGTTTCATCCGGGCGCGATGAATCGTTCGCATGAAACTCGGATTAGCGATGCATCGGGCGTGAAGCTCGGCATCATCTCGCCCGACGGACGCGAAGGCATGTTGCAGCACGCGCGTGAATTCGCCGCCGCCAACATCCCGTTTATTTTCGATCCGGGCCAAGCCATGCCGCTTTTTAACGGCCAAGATTTTCTCGGCTTCTTGGAACAGGCGACGTGGGTGAGCGTGAACGACTACGAGGCAGAGCTGTTGCAAGAGCGCACCGGCAAATCGCTTAAACAATTGGCGGGCTATGTCAAAGCGCTAGTGGTCACGCTCGGCGCTAAAGGTTCGTGCATTTATGCCGGCGATAAAATTATCGAAATTCCTTGCGCCGCCGCCGGTAAAATCGCCGATCCCACCGGCTGCGGCGATGCTTATCGCGCTGGCTTGCTGCTGGGCTTGGCGCGCGGTATGGATTGGGAAACCACCGGCCGCATCGCTTCGCTGATCGGCGCCATCAAGATCGCGCATCCGGGCACGCAAAACCATCATTTCACTCCTGACCAATTTGCAGCGCGTTTCCGCGATAGCTTTGGTTACAGCTATTAATTGCGCGTTCTGCAGTGCCACACAACACCTGCGCATCACCGTGAAAGACTGCGGTTAACTAATTAAAACCTTCTAGGTTTACTGTTTTTACGCAGACGAAAATAAAAAATCAGTTTTTAAAAAATTAATTTTTTGTTCTCGCCTAACACGCGCATAAGAAAATTTACAGGCTTGACATCACTTAGCTTATGAGTAAGCTACACAACCTATAGTGGTTACCCTAATTTATAAGCCCGACATATAGTAGTTGTCGCTAATAAACTGACATAAAGACGTATCTATATATAGATACCGGAGGACAGGAATAATGAAGGTTGTCCAACTACAAACTCAAGACCCGGTTATCACCGAAATCCCCATGCAACCGGCGTCTTTCGATATTTGGGACAAAAAATACCGTCTCAAAAGTAAAACCGGCGAGGTTTTAGATCTAGATATCGCCGGCACCTACACGCGCATCGCGCGCGCGCTGGCGGATGTCGAAACTACCGCGGAAAAACGCGAAGAATGGTTCGGCAAGTTCTTTTGGGCCCTGCAAAACGGGGCGATTCCGGCCGGACGCATCGTTTCCAACGCCGGCGCCTTAGCCCACAAGCCCGCTACCAGCACCATTAATTGTACGGTGTCGCGCATCGTGCCGGACTCCATGAACGGAATTTTGTCTTCGGTGCACGAAGCCGGCCTCACGCTTAAGGCCGGCTGCGGTATCGGTTATGAGTTCTCTACCCTCCGCCCCAAAGGGGCGTTTGTGAGCGGCGCCGGAGCTTATACCTCCGGCCCGCTCTCTTTTATGGATATCTTCGACGCCATGTGTTTCACGGTGTCGTCCGCCGGCGGGCGGCGCGGCGCGCAGATGGGTACTTTCGACATCGCGCATCCCGACATCATGGATTTCATTCGCGCCAAACGCGAAGACGGCCGTCTGCGCCAATTCAATCTTTCTTGCTTGATCACTGATGAGTTCATGCAGGCGGTAAAAAAGAACGCGAATTGGGATTTGGTGTTTCCCGCCAACCGTCAAGAATACGAAGAGCCGGATTCACGCATCGTCTGGCGCTATTGGCCCAACACCGAAGGCTATATCACCAATAATCTCGGTCAGGTCGCCTGCAAAACCTATAAAACCATCCCCGCGCGACGCTTGTGGGACCTGATCATGGCTTCGACTTACGATTATGCCGAACCCGGATTCATCTTGATCGACAAGATCAACGAGATGAACAACAACTGGTTCTGCGAAAACATCCGCGCCACTAATCCGTGCGGAGAGCAACCGCTTCCGCCCTACGGTTCCTGTCTGCTCGGTTCGATCAACCTGACTACCTTTGTGGAACACCCCTTCACCGACGGGGCGCGTTTCAATTGGGAGCGTTATCGCGAAGTGGTGGCGGTGTTCACACGCATGCTCGACAACGTCGTCGAGATCAACGGTCTGCCGTTGGAACAACAGCGCCATGAGATTCATCACAAGCGCCGTCATGGCATGGGCTTCTTAGGCCTGGGTTCGACCCTGACCATGCTCAAGATGAAATACGGCTCGCCCGAATCCCTCGTCTTCACCGATCGCGTTGCATATGAAATGGCGCAGGTCGGCTGGGAAGCGGGCATCGAGCTTGCTGAAGAAAAAGGTCCGGCGCCGATCATGGAAGACGAGTTCACCGTCACCGAAGAGATGTTGGTGCGCCGTCCGGAGATGCGTCGCGATGGTCACAAAGTGGGCGATAAACTCAAAGGCAAGGTGCTGCTCGCCAAATACAGCCGCTACATGCAACAGTTCGATGCTGACTTGACCTCGCGCATCGCCGACAAGGGCGCGCGCTTTACACACCACAGCTCGATCGCGCCGACCGGCACGATCTCGCTATCGCTGGCCAACAACGCCTCCAACGGCATCGAGCCGTCGTTCGCGCATCAGTACAGCCGCAACGTGATCCGCGAAGGACGCAAGACCAAAGAAAAGGTCGATGTGTTTTCCTATGAGCTGTTGGCCTATCGCACCCTGGTGAACCCCAAAGCCGCGCCCGATTCCGAAGATCCCCAGGCGCAGCTGCCGGATTATTTCATCTCCGCCGATCACGTCTCGCCGCGCGAACACGTGGACATCCAAGCCGCGGCGCAGAAATGGGTGGACTCGTCGATCTCTAAAACTGCCAACGTACCGACGGACTATCCCTACGAAGACTTTAAAGACATTTATATGTACGCCTTCGATAAGGGTCTGAAAGGTTGCACCACCTTCCGCTTCAACCCCGCCGCGTTCCAAGGCGTGCTGGTGAAGGAAAAGGATTTGGAAAACACGCTGTATCGTTTCCAACTGGCCAACGGCGAAACCGTGGAAGTCAAAGGCAACGAAGAGATCGAATACGACGGCGAAATGCACAGCGCCGCCAACCTCTATGACGCCTTGAAAGAAGGCTATTACGGGCGATTTTAGAATATGCATCTTTCGATCCCCCGTAGCGCGCGCCGAGCACCGCAGCTCTACCGGGAGTTTTTAAGCGAGCCCCGTGTTCGAGCCCGAATCGCGTTGTTCGCGATCGGCGAGTTGGCGAGCGCCCGGTAGAGCAAGGAGCACAGGGAACCGGCGTTAGCCGGCGCGGGCTCCGGGGCGTGCTTTCTTTTGGTTACTTTTCTTTGCACGAGCAAAGAAAAGTAACCCTGGGTGCGGGGCGGAGCCACCCGCTATTAGCTTTTAACATCGCCGCAGGCGATACAACCAAAATTTATTACAGGACAGAGAGCAGGAGTTCATCATGGCCATCAAAATCGACGAAAAAATCACCGGCTACGAAGTAGTCAAAAAAGACGACCCCAAGCCCGCGCCCGAAAGCAACGTCGTGCACATGCACGAAAAACTCGAGCGCCCGGACATGCTGCTGGGCTCGACCTACAAGATCAAAACCCCGCTTACCGAGCACGCGCTGTACGTCACCATCAACGACATCCTGCTCAATGAAGGCACCCCGCACGAGAAGCGCCGGCCCTTCGAGATCTTCATCAATTCCAAAAATATGGACCACTTCCAGTGGGTGGTAGCGCTGACGCGCGTCATCTCGGCAGTGTTTCGCAAGGGCGGTGACGTTACTTTCTTGGTGGAAGAACTGCACAGTGTGTTCGATCCGCGCGGCGGCTACTTCAAGAAGGGCAAGTACACGCCGTCATTGGTCGCGGAACTGGGCGATGTGATCGAGCGCCATCTCAAGCTTATCGGTCTTATCCAAACCGAGGAACCGGACGCCGCGCGCCAACAACTCATCGCCGAGAAGCGCGCTGAATTAAAAAAACGCGCGGAGCGCACGGCGGCCACCGATGAAGCAGCATCTGGTTTTCCATCGGACGCACAACTTTGCAGCAAGTGTTCCAACAAAGCGGTGATCAAGATGGATGGATGCATGACATGTCTCAACTGCGGCGACTCGAAGTGCGGATAACGCGCGCGCCGATTCAAAAAAGTGTTTGCATTTTTTTTTGTATTGCACTAATGTCTCCCTGCTTTGTTCGTACGGATATGAGAGTTATGTTGACACACACGAAGCGTGTGCTAAACATGAAGTGATTTAGATAGATGTCACTGTTCGGATTGCATCAGTTGGATAGCATTAGGGCGCGAACCAAAAGAATGATTGATTGCATCGCGACACCGAGCGGAACACAGGTCAACCAAGGATTACTGGAACGATTGCGAAGCTCGACCACCGCTGACATACGTAGCACCGACTCACGGCAGGGTTTGACTGCCGGGCATTTTTTTTCCCGCTCTTCCTGCTCACATCTATCTGCTAACAATACCGACGTGTTTTCCCGTCCCCTATCCCTAAAAAGACAGCACCCGCCTGTCTTTTGGCAACGCGCAGTCCCATCGGGGGTTTCTCCCCTGATATCCCTGCAAGTCCCTTAACCTCAACCAAGGAGCTCATCATGGCAGCCAAGAAAAAAGCCAAGAAAAAAGCAGCTAAGAAAAAGAAATAGCGCGAGAGGCGAAGGGCTGTCGTTTGACAGCGCGGTCCGTGCTGAGCACGGGAAACCGTTGCAGTTTAGGATAGCTTTTGTCGCCTTCGTAGGTAATAAGCCGGTAACATCCGCCTGGTTGTAAGTCTGGTGCGATGTTACCGGTTTTTTATCGTGATTTTTTTAAGCTTATTTATATCGTGGGAGCGGTCCTGACCAGACAAATTTGCGCCTAAAAAACGTCGAACCCGCTTTATCTCGATCATCGCGCGGGCGATGGCCCAGTCCGAATCCAAGCAATCCATTCCAAAGCACTATCCTATCGGCGAACAAATCATCCAAATATTTGATTGCATGTTTGGTAATCTCAACTGCCGCATCCGATTTCGTCTCATGACCAACATGGAAATGCGTAAAATTTCCAACCATGATGGTTATTTCTTCGCCCTCATCGTAAATAATTAAATCGCCAAACTCGGGATGCGCCGCAGGGAACACAATATCCGCTTCACCCGGTTGCTTGATGCGCATGCCCCGATTGGGAAATCGTTCCTGCAAAGCCGGTATAAGGACGTCAAGAATAGACATTATTCTGCGTCGTTAGGTATGGGACGTAATTCGCGATCCAAGGTCTGCAAACGCTGCGGCGTGCCAACATCCTGCCAACGACCGGTGTAATGTTCGCCGCTTACCAAATTTTGCGCCATGGCCGCGCGTAACAACGGCGCCAGCGGAAATTTTCCCGCTTGGCATTTAGCAAATAACGCGCGCGCGTACACGCCAATACCACTAAACGTTAAACGCGGTTCGCCTTCGGCGAATACCTGCTGATCGCGCAACACAAAATCCCCCTGCGGGTGCTGTGGCGGATTATCCACCAACACCAGATGCGCTAGCCCCGAAAGTTGCGACGGTAAGCGACCGAAGGGATAGTTCGTCCAGATGTCACCATTCACCACCATGAAAGGGTCGGTATCGATGAGGGATAGCGCCTTGAAGATACCGCCGCCGGTCTCTAGTCCTTCTGGCTCATGCGAATAACCAATACGCACCTGATAACGGCTGCCGTCACCGAGGTATTGCACAATCTTTTCACCCAGGTGCGAATGATTAATCACGAGTTCGCGAAAACCCGCGCGCGCCAACTGCTCGATCAGATGCACGATAAGCGGTTTGCCGCCGGCTTCAAGCAAGGGCTTCGGCACGGCATCGGTTAATGGACGCATGCGTTCGCCGCGACCCGCCGCTAGTATCATGACTTTCATGCCCACCTCATTTGCGACCGTCCGTACATAGTCTCAGGCCTGCATTGGCAATTCTTGTAATAACTTTTGCAGCGCCTGCAATTCCGGATAGCAGGCGCTTACTTCGTGGACGTATTTTAACGTGCGCGGGATATCCGCTAAGTAACCAGGCTTGGCATCGCGATGCTTCAAACGCGCAAAAATGCCGCTGGCTTTGAGATGGCGTTGCGCGCCCATGAAATCAAACCAGCGCAGGAACTGCGCTTCGTCTTGGCCCACCGGGATACCCGCCTGCAAAGCCAGACTGCGATAACCTTTCACCCAGTTGTGCACCTGCGCGCGCGGCCAAGCGATATAACAATCGCGCAACAGCGACGCCAGGTCGTAGGTGACAGGGCCTAATACCGCATCTTGAAAGTCGAGAATCCCCGGATTGTTGGTAGGCGTCACCATCAAATTGCGCGAATGATAATCGCGGTGCACCCAAACCCGCGGTTGCAGCAAGGCCTCGCGCACCAACACGGTGAAACTTTGCTCCAGCGCCGATTGCTGGCTCGCGCGAAGAATCATATTGAGATGCCGTCCGAGATACCATTCACGAAAAATTTCCAGCTCGCGGCGCAACAAGCTTTCGTTATAATCCGGTAAAAATCCCCCGGCGGTATCGGTAAACGTGCCAGTCTGAAGCACAACTAAGGCGCGGAGCGCGTCGCCATACAAACGTTCCGCCGTCGTCGGGTTCAACTGTGAAAGATAAGGCTGTTCGCCCAAATCGGTAATGAGAAAGAACCCCAGGGCATGATCTTGCTCGAGCACTTGCGGCACGTGCAAACCGAGGCCGTGCAAACGCTGCGCGATCGCCACGTACCGATGCATGTCTTCCTTGTCGGGCGGGGCGTCCATGACGATAAAACGTCGCGCGCCGACGATAACCCGGAAATAGCGACGAAAACTGGCATCGGCCGAGGCGGGGCGCAGATCGAAGTCAGCGCTGCCCAGTATGCGGCCGGTCCATTGCTTCAGCGCTTCGAGTCGTTTATCCAAAACCGGCCTAGGCAGCTAGCGTGCGTGCGAGAAAACTTGATGGGTGCGACATTGTATGCAATTTTACGTCCCTCATCATAAATCAATGTCACTATTATCCACCATGCGGTATCGATTTTCTGCGCGCGCCTGGTTTTGGCTAGGACCGCTAAGCCTTGCCGGTTTAATTCAAGCAGCCTCTGCAGCTGACGATGCGGCCTGCGCGGAAACTATGCCGCGTCCGCCGTTAGCTGCGGCTAAAAATTCCACGCCGGCAAGCGATTTACCCACCGATATTCGCGCGCAGACGGTGTATGCGGTGGAAGGCGGCGCCACCGAGTTCACCGGCAAGGTGGAAATGCAACGCGGCAACCAATCTATCATGGCCGATAAAATGTTTTACAACGCCGCCAACGATCAGGCCAAGGCCACGGGTAATGTCACGCTTAAAGAAGTCACCGGCGCTAAGTATCTGACTCAAGAAGCCGAGATTAACCTGACATCGCGCATCGGCCACGCCGGACCCAGCACTTTCCGCTTGGAAAATAACAGCGGTCGCGGCGACGCCCAGTACGTCGAATTCGCCGGGCCGAATATTACGCGCCTAACGCGCGTGCGCTACACCACTTGCGCTCCCAACCAAGACGATTGGTTTCTAAAAATGCGCAGCCTTAAACTCGACACCCAAAAGGGCATTGGCACCGCTTACAACAGCTCGGTTAATTTTTACGGTGTGCCGTTATTTTATTTGCCTTATCTTAATTTTCCGATCACGGATCAACGCAAGTCGGGATTTCTGATTCCGCGCATCGGCCACTCGACTCAGCGCGGATTGGAAATCGCTACGCCCTATTACCTGAATCTTGCCCCCAATTACGACGCCACGCTGACGCCGCATTACATGTCCGAACGCGGCACGCAATGGCAAAGTGAGCTGCGTTACTTAACGCGCCAATCCGACGGCATACTCGAATTTGAAATATTGCCGCATGACCATATCCAAAACCAAAACAATACCACCACCAGCTCCCTAAACCAGGGCGACAATCGCGCCGCTGGCACGTATAAACATCGACAAACCTTCAGTCCCTTGTGGTCGGGCAATGTCGATCTACGCGGCGTATCCGATAAAGAATATCTCGATGATTTTGGCGACAACTTGGCGATCACCAGTCAGACGCATTTACCGCAAAACGCCGAAATCGATTACCGCGGGCCGATATGGAACTTCAGCAGTCGCGTCGCAGCTTATCAAACCATCGACCGCACCATTGCTCCCGCCGATCGTCCTTACGCACGCTTGCCGCAACTCAATCTTGCGCTCAATCTGCCAGTCACGCCCAAGCGCGTGAATTATTATTTTGATAGCGAGGCGGTTAATTTCAAACGCGGTGTCGGTGTCATCGGCGAGCGCGTGAATCTGAGTCCGGCGCTGAGTTTCCCCTGGGAAAATAGTTATAGTTTTGTCACGCCGAAAATAGGCCTACGGCATATCGCCTATCGACTGGCCAACAGCCCGGAAGATTCGGCCGCGTTGACACGCGGCGTGTTCAGTTTGGACAGTGGATTATTTTTCGAGCGCGACTCGCGCTGGCGTCAAAAAATCTACACGCAAACATTCGAACCGCGTTTGTATTATCTTTACATTCCCTACAAAAATCAGGACGCGCTGCCCAACTTCGATACCGGTTTGCCGGATTTAAGCTTTCCTAATTTATTCCGCGACAATCGTTTCACCGGCGGCGATCGCGTCAGCGATGCCAATCAAATCACCGCGGCCATGACCACGCGTTTCATCGATGCCGACGATGGCGTCGAACTGGTGCGCGCCAGCTTAGGCAGGATTTATTATATGCAAGATCGAAAGGTCAATTTGCCGGTGAACGTTAGCCCTGTCATTTCAAGTTCAGCGGATACAACCGCGTCCTCCGATATCGTCGGCGAAACCATCGTTACCCTGCCGCATAATTGGTACGCGCGCGCCAATGCCGATTGGAATCGCGCCGACGACCATATGCAAAAATACAGTATTTACTTGCAATACAACCCCGCCAAGAATCGCATCATTAATGTTGGCAAACGTTTCGCACGCAACGAGCTAGAGCAGTCGGATATTTCCACCGAATGGCCTATTGCCGGGCGCTGGACCTTTCGCGCGCGCTCGCTGTATTCGTTGCGCGACAGCCGTAACGTGGAAAGTTCGGCCGGCGTGGAATACAACGCCTGCTGCTGGGCATTCCGCATCATGAGCGGGCGGCGCCTGTTCATCGATACCGCGCACGACAATGCCGCCACTCAAAAAAGATCGATTATGTTTGAACTTGAGTTAACCGGGCTTGCCAAATTAGGGCACGTGCCGGAAAGTCCGCTGCGCCAAAGCATGTTCTCGTTTCCGTCCAAACTACCGGAATCGACGGAGACTGTGACGTACTAGCCGCTCTGGCACTTTAGCCGCACGAGTCGCTGGCCAGTTCATGCTATCCTAGCCGGCCTTAAAGGTTGGTAAAACGGCAATATCAATAGTTGCAAACAAATCTCGAAACTCGGATTTTAAAAACTTCCAAAACTTCTCTTTGCCATCCACGCTCTGCGTAAATAAATCTTCGCCCATGAAAAATTTGAATCTGAAAATAATTCGTCGATTGAATGTATTGTTATGCTTGATCTTGTGGATGCCGCTGTCTCTGCCAGCGGCGGTGCAACATCCCTCCGCGCCAACGGAACTCGACCGCGTGCTCGTCGTCGTCAACGATGACGTCATCACCGAAACCGAAGTAAACAGCCGACTGGCGAGCACCAAAAAACAACTCGTTCTAGAAAAAATAAAAATCCCGCCGGACAACGTGCTTAAAAAGCAATTGCTCGAACGCATGGTATTGGAACGGCTGCAACTGCAATTGGCGGCGCAGTCCGGTATTCGCGTATCCGAAAGCGATGTCGATCAAGCGATTGAAACCATCGCCCAACGCAACAACATGACGGTGGAAAACTTTCGCAAGGCCATGACGCAAAACGGTATCGACGTCGCCGCGCACCGCCAACAAATCCGCGATCAGATTCTGATCCAACAATTGCTGGAACGCGAAATCAGCAATCGTGTGTTAGTGACGGACAGCGAAGTCAGTAATTTTCTCGACAATCGCGAGAATCGCGCGGATATGGATGTCGCTTATCATCTGTTTCATATCCTCGTGGGAATTCCAGAATCGGCTTCGCCCGAAGCCATTCAAGCCGCCAAAAAACGCGCCGACGATATCCGTCAGCAGTTGCAACAAGGCGCCGACTTCCAGCAAATCGCCGTGAGCTATTCGCAGGGCGTCGATGCGCTGAAAGGCGGCGATCTGGGCTGGAAAAAAGCCGGCGAGTTGCCGGAGCTGTTTTTAACACCGCTCAAAAATATGGCGCCGGGCGAGGTTAGCGAGGCCTTGCGCGGCCCCAACGGCTTTCATATTTTAAAACTCAGCGAAAAGCGCGGCGGCGGCGAAAACGCTTCGGTTACGCAGACTCACGTACGCCACATCTTGCTGCGTCCGAGTGAAATTCAATCGCTCGATGAAGCACGCCAAAAATTAATCAACCTGCGCGAACGCATCGACAACGGCGAAGATTTCGCGGCGCTGGCGCGGGCCCATTCCGAAGATCCGGGATCCGCCGCCATCGGTGGCGATCTGGGCTGGGTCAACCCGGGCCAGATGGTGCCGGAGTTTGAAAAAGCCATGAAAAACCTTAAACCCAATCAATTGAGCGAACCGATACGCACCAGCTTTGGCGTGCATCTCATCCAGGTGCTTGAACGTCGCGACCATGACGTCAGCGAAGAACGTCTACACGCCGCCGCGCGCCAACAAATCCACGCGCGCAAAGCCGATGAACGCTATGAACAGTGGGCGCGGCAATTGCGCGATGAAGCGTTTGTGGAGTATCTGGTTGAAGATTAATTCACCGGCAAGGCGCAAAGTAAAATGTTGATGTAGGGCGCGCCCTGTGCTGTGCAAGGATGCACGAATGCCGCGAGCGCAGGATGCGCAAGAGCGGCCGCGCCGATCAACATTAACCACAGTGAATTTTATAATTTTACCTCTGATTTCCTTTGCGCTCTTGGCGTCTTTGCGGTGAAATCAGTCTTTATGACTAGCTCTGTTATCGCACTCACCCCCGGCGAACCGGCCGGCGTCGGTCCTGATCTCTGCATTCAGCTGGCGCAAGCGCCGTTACACGCCGCCTTGGTATTGATTGCCGATCCGACGCTGTTGACGGCGCGCGCGCAGCAATTGAATTTACCGTTTACACCGCGCGAATGGACCGGACGACGTGGGGCAATTCCAGGAATTTTTGTATTGCCAGTTAAAACCGCACGTCCCGTGGTGTCCGGATGTCTCGATGCCGCGAACAGCGCCTACGTTATCGCCACCCTCGTCGCAGCCGTCGACGGATGCTTGCGTGGCGAATTCGATGCGCTGGTCACCGGGCCGGTGCACAAAGCCAACATCAACGCCGGCGGCATCGCCTTCACCGGGCATACCGAATTTTTGGCGGAACACAGCCGCGCGGCGCAACCGGTGATGATGCTCGCCTGCCCCGGCCTGCGCGTGGCGCTGGCGACAATTCACTTGCCCTTGGCCGAAGTCAGCCGGCATATCACCGTCGCGCGACTGCGCGCGGTCTTGAACGTGCTGCATCACGATTTACAAAAAAAATTCGGCATCGCCGATCCGGTCATCCTGGTCTGCGGTTTAAACCCGCACGCCGGCGAATCCGGTCATCTCGGGCGCGAGGAAATCGACGTCATCGAACCGGTGATCCGCGAGCTGACGGCGCAAGGCATGCGGCTGCGTGGGCCGGTGCCGGCGGATACCGCATTCATTCCGGCGCAACTGCAAAACGTCGACGCGGTATTGGCGATGTATCACGATCAGGGTCTGCCGGTGCTCAAACACCATGACTTTAAGCACGCGGTCAACATCACCCTCGGTTTGCCGTTCGTGCGCACCTCCGTCGATCATGGCACCGCTGTGGAACTAGCCGGCAGCGGTCGCGCCGATGTTTCCAGTTTACAGGCGGCGATCGACATGGCGCTGAGCTTGATTCAAAAGTGAAAAACGCCGCGCGCTTTCTATCTCAAACACGATGAAAGACCATCAGGCGCGAAAACGTTTCGGGCAACATTTTCTGCACGACCGAAATGTCATCGCTCGTATCGCCGCCGCGTTGGCGCCGACCAACGACGATGTCATCGTTGAAATCGGCCCGGGCACGGGCGCGCTCACACGCGAACTGTTAAACCGAGTCAAACATCTGCACGCGGTGGAATTCGATCGCGATCTGGTGGCGCGGCTTAATTCCGAAATTGCTCCGGAGCGGCTCACGCTGCATCAAGCCGATGCGCTTAAATTCGAGTTCTGCCCGTTGGCAACCGCAGGCCGCAAACTGCGCGTCATTGGAAATTTGCCGTACAACATTTCAACACCGTTGTTATTCCATCTTTTGGAACAAGCCGGCTGCATTCAAGACATGTTGTTCATGCTGCAAAAAGAAGTGGTGACTCGATTGGCCGCCGGCCCCGGCGGAAAAGATTACGGTCGCTTGTCGGTCATGATTCAGTATCGCTGCGCGGTGGAAAAATTATTCAACGTCGCCCCCGGGGCTTTCACGCCGCCGCCGCAGGTGGATTCCAGCATCGTGCGCCTGGTTCCGCATGCCACGCCGCCGGTGGCCGTGAACGACGTCGAACGCTTTGCGCAGCTGGTGAAAGCCGCATTCACCAGCCGGCGCAAGGTATTGCGCAATACGCTCAAAGGCTGGGTAACGCCGGAAATCATGGCGGCCTTGGGCATCGACGCCGGCCGTCGCGCCGAAACGCTTTCACTCGCTGAGTTCGCCGCGCTCAGCAACGCGCCAACAGAATAATCGCTCGATGGAATTTTTTGCCGTCGTCAATAAGCACATTGAGGCAAGCGCTTTGCAAGAGCGGCTTAACATCGCCTCGCTGCCAAAGTTTTGTGCTTCCATCAGCCGACTGCTGGCGCATGAAAATAATCGCGGCGAAATTTATTGCGTGTGGGGACAATTTATCGTTCAGCGCGAGCTCATCAGCGGCGGTGTGCGCTTTACTCTGCCCAATTGTTTAAACACCCTGGCCTGGACCGTCACTACTGGATTGCCGCCCACACCGGAAAAAATTATCGTCCACTGCACGATTAACCGTCGCGAACAAGATGCGGAATTTGTCGAGACGCTACATGGATTTGTCGAAGATTGGCGGCGTGGACTTGAAGCACTGTTATAAATTTATTTTTCTAACTCCAGCATTTTATTTTCAATCCATGCTTCGGAGAGCTTGCGGATTTCCTCGGCGCTCTTACCGCGACTATCGATCACCGGCCCTATTGCCACGCGCACCGTGCCTGGCTTTTTGAAAAAACCGCGCCGCGGCCAAAAGCTGCCGGCGTTGTGCGCCACCGGCACTACCGGATAACCTGTCTCCGCCGCCAACACCGCGCCGCCGATGGCGTAACGCCCGCGTCGTCCAGGCGCAACGCGCGTGCCTTCGGGAAACACTACCACCCATAAACCGGATTGCAAACGTTGACGTCCCTGCGCCACTACCTGTTCCACCGCGCGCCGGCCGGCACTGCGATCGATCGCTATCGGTCGCAATAACATCAACGCCCAACCGAACAAGGGTATCCACAAAAGTTCGCGCTTCAATACCCAGGTCTGTGGCGGAAAAATTTTCTGAAACGCCATCGTTTCCCAAGCGGATTGATGCTTGGAAAGAATAATCGCCGCGCCCGGCGGCAAGTGTTCGGCGCCTTGCACGCTGTAATCCAGCCGGCATAAAACTTTGAGTAGCCACAACTGCAAGCAGGCCCAACGACTGATAAACCAATAGCGCCAGGGAAAAGGCAGAACGATGGTCAGCAGCGACAACGGCGCATACACAAACACCGACACCCACATCAAGACATTGAACAGCGCGGAGCGGAACGAGGCCAAGTTTAATTCGCGGGCAAGCGGCCGGTGAGCAGATCTTCGGTAAACGCCGCCAAATCGTCGAACACCGGCACGTCTGCCAACAATTTACTTTTCTTTAAGGTGCGTTTGCCTTTGCCGGTACGCACCAATACCGCACGCGCCGCTACCGCACGCGCCGCCATGATGTCACGCTCGGTATCGCCGACGGCGTAGACGCCGCTTAAATTGACTTTAAGCCGATCGATGATTTCCAAAAACAAACCCGGCAGCGGTTTACGGCAACGACAATTGTCATCAGGCTGATGCGGGCAGAAAAAAATCGCGTCGATCTCGCCGCCTTTGGCGCGCACCGCTTCGAGCATCTTGGCGTGAATCCGTCCAAGCGTATCCATGTCGAACAAGCCGCGCGCCACGCCGGATTGGTTGCTGGCGACGATGACTTTATAACCTTCGCGATGCAAACGCGCGATCGCCTCAAGACTGCCGGCGATCGGCGTCCACTCTTCGGGCGATTTAATGTATTGGTCCGAATCGTGATTGATGACGCCGTCGCGGTCGAGGATGACGAGCTTCATAATATTTCTGAATGGACAGGATTAACAGGATGATACGAAAACATATTAGCCTTTGTTTTAATCTTGTAAATCCTGTTAATCCTGTCCATTTTTTTAATCCTTAAACTCCGACACGCGAATGCGGCCGTTGATCATGCGCGATTCGCGGGTTTCGATTTTTTTCAGCTTGTCCCAAAACGCTTGCTTGAGATCGAAGTCGGCGGCGATGGCGGTGCCGATAATCAAAATAAACAAATCGGCGCATTCTTCCGCGAGCTGTTCTTTACTTTTGCCCTTGGTCACACACGCGGATATCTCGCCTAATTCTTCGCTCATCAGCGCCACGCGATACGCCAGCTCTTCGCCGCCAGTCTCGCGGAAACGATGCTTGGCGTGAAACGCCTGCACCGCAGCGAGCATATCTTGATAGGAATCAGTATTCATAAATCAAACCTGAATAGGACTGGTTCAACTTTGCAGCCGCGAAATATCGGCGATGTTCAAAAATAAATTACTCAACCGATCCAATAAGGCCAAACGATTATTGCGCAGGTTAACGTCCTGCGCCATCACCATCACCTTATCGAAAAATTCATCCACCGTCGGACGCAGGCCGGCCAAGCGCTTAAGCGCGTCGGTATAATTACCCGACTTGAGTAAGGGCGCCACTTGTCCCTCGAGCACGCGCACTTCATCGGCAAGCTTACGCTCCGCCGGCTCGGTTAAAAGACTGGCGTTGAGCGGGGTGGCCGAGACGCCACCGGCCTGGCGTAAAATATTACGAATGCGCTTGTTCGCGGCCGCCAAAGCTTGCGCCTCCGGCAATGCGCGAAATTCTTTCAAGGCTTTCATGCGTGGCAACACTTGATCCAAGCGCGCGGGATTGAGCGAGATGACGGCGTCAATGGCATCGGCTTCGAATTCTTTTTCTTTGAGATAAGACTTTAACCGCTCCAGCATAAACACGTGCAAGTCCTGCACCGCGTTATCGGCGATAACCCCGCTCGGAAATTGGCCACGCGCGCGCGTGAGTAAATCGACCAGATCGAGCGGCAAGGATTTTTCCACCAGAATCCGCACCACGCCGAGCGCCGCGCGGCGCAAGCCGAAGGGATCTTTTTCGCCGGTCGGCACCAGGCCGATGCCGTAAATGCCGACCAAGGTATCGAGCTTGTCCGCCAGCGCCACACACACGGCGATCGGATGTTTCGGCAAATCACCGCCGGCGGTGCGCGGAAAATAATGTTGCTCGATGGCTTCGGCGACTTCGGAAGACTCGTGATCATGGCGCGCGTAGTAACGTCCCATGATGCCTTGCAGCTCGGGGAATTCGCCGACCATCTCGGTGAGCAGATCGGCCTTGCTTAATTGCGCCGCACGCTCGGCCAGCGCCATATCTGTCTTTAGCAATTGTGCAATCTTGCCGGAAAGTTTTTCCAGGCGACGCACGCGTTCGAGTTGCGTGCCGAGCTTGTTGTGATACACCACATTCGCCAGCCGCGGCAGACGATCCGCCAAGCG
>JACQBD010000153.1 GCA_016194665.1 Gammaproteobacteria bacterium | reverse complement strand
GGTGATGCCACAAATCTTAACGCGCGTGCGCATGCATTCCTCCACCGGGATGCGCAGCTTAACAAAGCTGGACGGTGTGGGAAAGCTGCGGAATATTGAAATGCGCCGGATATTCAACTTCGCGCAGATAAAGTCCGTGCGCCGCGGCGGTGACGCCGCCCGCGGCGCGGGCGCGCGCTTCAAGCACTTCCTTCGCCCAAACCGGTTCGCGTTCGCCGGCGCCTATCGTCAGCAACACACCCGCTAAGTTGCGCACCATGTGCTGCAAAAAAGCGTTGGCGTAAGCATGGACATGCACTAGCTCGCCCTGACGCGATATTTTGAGCGCGCGCAAATCGCGCACCGGATTTTTTGCTTGGCACTCGGTTGCGCGAAACGAAGTGAAGTCGTGTGCGCCGATTAAATAAGTCGCGGCCTCGCGCATGCGCGCGACATCCAAGGCGCGATAATCATGCGTCACGCGTCGCGCCAAATAGGTCGGGCGCGCCGCGCGATTCAAAACAATATAATGATAATGCCGGCCAGTGGCCGAATAGCGTGCATGAAACTCATCGCTCACCGGACCAGCCCATAATAACGCCACCTCTTCCGGTAAATTGCTGTTGGCGCCATGCACCCAGGAATAATCGCTGCGCGTAGCGTTGGTATCGAAGTGGATTACTTGGCCCACGGCATGCACACCGGCGTCGGTACGGCCGGCGACGATCACTTGAATCGCTTCATTCGCTACTGCGGATAACGCTTGCTCGACTACGCCTTGCACCGAACGCGCCTGCTCCTGCCGTTGCCAACCGGAAAAACGGGAACCGTCGTATTCGATGATCGCAGCAATGCGCATGGGAGGCGTATTCTATCCGTTTGTCGATTTTCTAGCGCAAAAGAAAATGGGAGGTAGATTGGCTTACTCGCTGGCGCTAGGTTCCAGCATTTCCATGGTCGCCGAATGATATTCACGTAAATACATAATAATCGCCACCAGCGTGGTCGCCACCATGAACATCCACGGACTGATAAACCAAGCGAGCGTGGCCAGGCTTAAGTAATAGGCACGCAAACCTTGATTAAAATCTTTCGAGGCATTGGTGCTCACATCCGCGGCACGGCGCGCATACTCTTTGTCTTTCACCGCCGGCGCCGCGCCGATAAGCACTGCACAATAATTGAATTGACGCAAAGACCAGGTAAATTTAAAAAACGCATATACAAAAATAAAACTCAACACCAGCAGTTTCAATTCCCATTGCACCAATGAAGACGTGGCGGCGAACGGCAAAGCGCGCACGACCTCGATCGCGCGGTCGCTTGAGCCCAAAATCGTCAACAGACCGGCGATGATAAGCAAGGTAGCGGAAGCAAAGAACGACACGCTTTGTTGCAGGGTGTGCAAAATATTGACGTCGGTCATGCGGTTCTCGCGCGTCAACATTTGCAGCATCCATCGGTAACGATGCGCGTGCATCACCGCGCGCAACGAACGTCGTCGATGCGCCACGTAATCGGCATACCAGGTGTAGCCGATCCACACCAGCATGAACCATAATAGACTCAGGATATCCGTGAGCGGAATTTCCGACATGATGCCCCCTATTTTTAGGCTACGGGCATCATGACGCAATATGAAATTAGCCTCAATGATTTAACGAGTCGCAGCAGAAAACAGGCGCTCTGTCGCGTTTTTAACTTATCGGCGCATGATCGGGAATAGACCCAGCTGCCCTAATTAAAGAGACGATCCGAAAATCTCCGGGCCATAGGCGCGTGTTTACAAACTTCATCCATCGCTTATCTGGCGCATGCTTTCATTTTAATTTAATGATTTTTTATCCCTCGGATCACGCGTCCAGGTACTTCGACAGACATAAATATCAGCTGGTCAAGATAGAATTTTACAGTCCATATTCACCCACCCATTTTCCATCGCGAAAATCAATGTTGAGCCAGCGCGGGACAAAATTCTGCATGTGCACGGCGGTCGAGGGCTTGGGAACAGGACGTTCCGCGGGCTTGGAGGTGCCACAATATTCTGGAATAACGGTTGTGGTTCTGACGGCAAGTTTGTCCGTCACGTGGGTGATGTCTTGATCGGGAGCGGGATCGTGAAAATGCACTTCTTTGCGCGCGAAACAAGCAAAGGCTAATTCCATCTCGGCAACAAGCAAGATGGATCGGCGCGTGAGCGCGCGCACGGCGCGCGAGGTGCATCGCACCTCCAGTGGACGACCTGATAGGTCGACGGTTTTACGCATGCCCTTCGGGATCTGCAGCATCGTTCGCCAGCTCATGATCGATTCCCCTCCGTTACAGTTTAACTATCGGAACATAAAATTAAAAAATATTGCGACTTCGCCTGTCGTTACTTTTTCGTCCGTCTATTAATTCAGAGCTGCCTTTCGGCGGCGCTGAATTTAAACTGCATATTTACTTTTTATTGCGCTTGATGAAAAACAAAATTTTCTAAAGAAACCGTGTAATCCTGCCGCTTGGCTCTGTATCGAATGCAATACCTCTTCGGATAATATCCGCTCTCTTGATAAGCCTGCGGTTGCTTGATCTCCTTGCAAACGAAAGGCAGCGCTTCTAAATAAGGCTTGCTGATCACAGGCTCCCAAAAAGTAACTTTACCGTCGTAGGATCCGAAGGCGAACGATTCACCGAAGGGCTGGCCATGATATTCGCCGGAGGTCGTATCCACCAAATGGTTGCCCATGCGTGTTGCCACTGCTCCAATGTCGACAAAATCCGCATGCATATATTGCGCGGGGACGGGTTTACGCGCCGTAGCATAATCGTCGCAATTGGTTACCAACCCGCAGGGGCCGACGCGTATAAAATTACGCGCAATGATGTCTTGAATATAAAAATGAAAGTCAAAATGTCCCACGTCATAGACCCCGACTGGTCCGTGTCCGTACGGTTGCCAATTGACCAACGCCATCTTGAACGGCGCTATCTTGGCGAGAAGCGGAAGATCGAGCACGCGTTCATGTCCATTGGCGCATTCCTGAGCAACTCCCGGGGCGGGGTCAATAGTAAGCTTGCCATCGCCGTTGATATCGAAACAGCTTAAACCATCGTGGCGCAAAGCAGGAAGCTTGTTTAAGGTGGATTTCGGAAACTCAAAACCTATGCCCCACGGCAATCCATCCGGATCGAGCTGAACATAGCTTTGAAAATATCCATCTCCTATGCTGCGTTTATCGCCATAAGTCGCACAAGGACCGAGATATCCGCCACGGTTGATAATTTCTTTGGCAAGAGCTGCATCAACGTAAACGGTTTTACCTAACGTGGGATAAGGGGGAAGCGCAACACAAACAAATGTCTTAGGGTAGCTGGCTAGAAACTCATCAATGTTAGCCGTCGTTTCCTGGGCTTGTATAACATTGGCGCCGACACTGAAACTCAGACCGAAAAATATCCACCATTTTTTCGACAGCGCGTTCATTACATTCCTCCTTGGGTTTAAAGTAGCTTTAGATTTAATTTTCACGATACCTGCGTATATTTTTATTTTTTGTATTTTTTATAACTTTTTATTTTATTTTTTGGATAACTATCCCGCATCATGCTAAGGAACCTAAAAAACCTTTATTGGTTGCACATACATTGCGCACCGCATAAATTCCGTCGAACGCAACTAGCGTTTGTGAATCGCATTCGATACCGCCTACCACGTGCATATTTGCCATCTTCCTGCGCCGATATGCCTGCTGAAACCGATCCAAGCCAAATCCCGGCGCTAGTTCGCAAAATGCCTGCATATCATTGCGTACGTCACCTTCATGTGAAAGCGTGGATCTTCCCAGCATGACATCGGCGCCATATCCAATTTCGCTCAATTTAAGTTGAATAAGACCGAAACCGCATAACATTAAAATTGCAGCAACGCTGCCGACGAAGGCCGAGCCGCAAGAAACAGCGTGCACCGCCAAGGGCGCTTGCATAAGCAGACGCTGGCCATCGTAATAGACAATCCGAGCCCCGAGTTTTTGCGTCAAAGGAATGCGGCTATAAAAAACTTCTTCCAGTTTGTATGCACAATAACCGCACGTGCGCGGCTCGCGTTTTCCACCGGTCATGACGGTTGCAGCCAAGACGCCAGTTTTTCCGGTGGGGTCAAACCATAGAAAGAATTGACCACTTGGCCTGCATGCACAATAAGAACGGTCGGCACGGAAGTAACGTGGTAGCGTTTAGCCATCTCGGGGTTATGTATCACATCGACTTCGATTATCTGGCGCGCTTCGATATCTTTACGATAAAGCGATTTCATCGAGCGGCAGAAAGTACATGACGGCGAGGTAAACAAATAAATCCCGTCCGGGTCAAGCGCACTTAAGTTGCGCTGTTTCTTTTTTTGCAATGTCATCAAGACGCGCTGTATGAGCACCGATAACAAAACAATGGAGACTAACAACACAAGTTTTGTTTCGAATTGCATTTTTTAGATAACCTGCCCCCCATTGGGACTAATCACCTGTCCAACCATGAAGTTGGCGGCATCGGAAATAAGGTAGAGCGCCAGTGACGCAATTTCCGCGGCGGTACCGAATCGACCGAGCGGAATCGCCGAGAGAATGGCGTCGCGTTGCTCGGTGTTAAGCACCGCGAGCAACGGAGTTTCCACGTATCCTGGCGCGATGGCATTGACATGGATGCCACGTTTAATGGCTTCCCGAGCCAAAGCCTTGGTGAAGCCGATCACCGCCCCTTTGGCGGCGGAATAGTGAGCGGCGCATTCACATCCGGTTATTCCGCATATCGACGCCACGTTGATAATTTTTCCGCGCCGCTTAGCCTCCATCGTATGCAAGGCTTCGCGCGTGCACACGAAAGTCCCATTAACGTGCGTCGTTAACATGCTGTTCCAGGTATCGGTATCGAGATATTTCGTGCGATTGATACCGCCGATACCGGCGCAATTAACCAACACGTCCAGCGTTTGGCATTCATCCATAACATGTCGCATTTCCTCACGAACACGTGCTTCATCGCGTACATCTAGGACGGCGCGTTTGGCGGCGTCTGCCGGCGTCTCAGCCGTAAATCCGATGTCCCAACCAAACACTCGCATATCGGCGCTTAAAAATTCCTTGACGATAGCATGGCCGATACCGGAACCCGCCCCTGTCACCACCGCAACGCGCCCGGAAAGATTCTGAAAACCGGTCTGCGCAAACGTACCCGCCATGAATCTTCCCTAGATAATTGGCAATAAGTATCCCCGCCCGCCATCCTCTCTCATGTCGTCATGACGACATGCTTGCCGGCAGAGCCCTTGGCCGCTCACTTTTATTTATGGCCTACAACAAGCGCGTGACTGAATCCCATGTCCTGATAGTGTTCGACACGCGAAAATCCGGCATCGAGGACGGCGCGTTGCATGTCTTGGGGCGAGTAAGTCATGCCCTCGCCGGAGGCCAAAGTCAGGAAGTAAGGGGATACCAAACCGGCGCTCAAGGAGCCGGTGCCGGCGTCGTTGGAGACGAAGTTGTAGACTAAGCACACACCTCCGTCCGGCAGCGCGGCGTGACACTTGCGCAGCAATTCGGTGTTTCGCTCCAGGGACCAGATCTCAAAGATATGAAAGAACAAGATGGCGTCGGCTCCTGGGGGTAGCGGGTCGGTGAACATATCCCCAGGATGAAAATGCACGCGCTTGCGAAGATCTGGATCTTGAATACGCTCTGCAGCGAGCCGGGTCACGCTCTCCTGATCGAATACCGTTACCTCGATATGCGGATAGCGCCGCGCGAGTTCGATGCTATTTGTGCCGTCACCGCCGCCGATATCGATGGCATGACGCACGCCGGCGAAATCGTATCGATCAAGAATCTGAGCAAAAGCTTTTTGCGATGCATCACCCATATTGGCATAGAAAACTTTTTGCAGCTTAGGATGAATAGTCAGCCGTTCATACAGCGTTGTACCCGGGCCGCTGATATGACGCAGTCCGACATTGGTGTTCTGCCGCATCGACTCGGCGAAATCGACCAAACTGGCATTGATGATCTCGGCTTGCACATCGACCAGCGGACCGAGGAAGCGTGGGTTGGACCGCAGCAGCTTGCGTCGAACCATCTCGCTATTGACATACTTACCTCCCCGCTTCTCCAGCAACCATAAAGAACTTAACCCGAGTAACAGTACGCGGGCCGGTTGCTCCTTAACGCCCAACGCCGCTGCCACTTCTTCCAGATCCATCCCCCCGGCCGCTTCCAGACGCTCGAATAGATTGAACTCGAGCGCGGTACGCAGCAACTCAAACGCCGTGACGCCATGGATAATAATCCGTAAGTAGTCGGCATCTGTCATAGTGATGTTGCCGCTTGTGACCATGGATGCCTCTTCTACTGACTGATTCTTTCTGTGTGCTTGCGCTGTAGCCATGAATACTCCTCCGTGATCTGTAAAATATTTTTTTCACATACTGGTCCGTGGAAAATCGGAGCAAAGTATCCGACTTATGCCGGTGTCATCGATGTCGCTATGACGACATCGATGACAGATGAAAGCGTGATAACTGTAGAAAATAAATTAGCAGAAAAATTTCAACGGTGTTTTTATTTATTTTAGGAGGAACAATTCATGGCCATGGAAGCAGGTGATACCTGTCGTTCGATAGTTTCCGATGTATCGCAAAAAACAAAACCTGACATGGTCTTCAAGCGCGCGCGTGCCGCGGCGGAAAAAATGCGCACCATGGACTTCGAATCGCGCGTGCAAATCTTGCGGTCCGCGGAAGCCGCCATGCGGGCGGGCGCGGATGAGTTAGTGAATTCCATGATAGATGAAACCGCCATCCCTCTTAGGCACGCGCGCGATCTCTTCGCCATGTCGCTTAAGAAATTAAATTATAGTTACGGATATCTGTCGCAGATGGGCACCGATTGCTATCCCGAGCTGCAATCGGACCGCGTCGCCTTCACCTTGTCCGAGCCCTTTGGAATCGTTTTTGCGGTGTTTCCTTTCATCACTCCATTATATTTAGCGGCCGAAATTTTTACCGCCGCCATTATCACTGGAAACACGATCGTGTATCACGCGCCCGAAGAGGTCAGCGACTCTTTTTCTAAAATGCGCGACATATTTATCGAAGCGGGCGTACCGGAGGACGCCTTGATTAGCTTGACCTGCGTTACCTCGGAAGACGTGGTTCGCGCCGCGCAACACCCCGAGATCGACATCGTGGTATCGATGGCGGGCAGCTACGGCCGCGCGCTTTCATCGGCCGCCGGCGGCGCGCTGAAGCAAGCGTGGCTGTCGATTACCGGCAAAAATCCAACGCTGGTCTTTGAAGATGCGGACGTGGATCTCGCGGCGCGCGAAACGGCGTGGAGCGCAAATTTTATTTCTGGACTTGTGTGCACGGACACCGAGCTTGTTCTGGTGCAACGCTCCATTGCCAAAGAATTCAAAGAGAAGCTGGTCGAATACGTCAAGCAATTGCGGGTGGGCGATCCGTGGGACGAGTCGGTTGACGTCGGACCTATCGTGTTCCCCCGAATCGTGGAAAACGCTACGCGACAATTAAGTGAAGCCGTCGCCGCGGGGGCGAAAGTTGTTTGCGGCGGAGAAGTCAATGGAGCTTACTTTCAACCGACAGTTTTAGAAGGCGTTCGCCCGGACATGGCGATCGCACAAGAGCGCACCTCGGCGCCCATCACTCCGCTCGTGGAATTCAGCCGCGAGGAAGAAGCGATCGCGCTGGCCAACAACAATCCTTATGGATTACGAGCGTCGGTCTTCACGCGGGATCTCGCGCGAGCATTCCGCGTCGTGGGACAAATCAAGGCGGGAGGCATCATGGTCAACCATGCACCGTTTCATCATGAGGCGACATATCCGAGCGGTGGATATAAACAGAGCGGGCTCGGAACCTTGCGTTACTTGATAGAGGAACTGCGGCGCAAAAAATTGGTTGTGTTTCATAATGTGCCCATGGCGGGTTTTGCAGCGTCATGAGTCACAAATCTATATTGCTCACCACCGGCATCACACCGCTGCCGGCCGAAGTGCGTCTCGCCATGTGTCGGCCGATGATAGACGGACATGGCGAGGAGGCGCTTGCCATCATCGGCGGCATCTTGCAACGCATCCAGCGGCTGATGGGTACTGCGGCAAAAGTATTCTTGTTTCCGGCATCGGGGACCGGTGCACTCGAAGCCTCCATCGTTAACCATCTCTCACCGGGTGACGAGGTTCTGGTATGCGTAAACGGATTCTTCAGCGGCCTGTATGCCGAAATAGCGCGCGCTCACGGCTTGAACGTAGTGGAGTTGTGGTTTCCCCAAGGTGAGGGCGTAAATTGGGTAAAGGTCATCGACTTTCTTCAAGGCGCCGGGCAAAAAGTGCGTGCTATTTTAATCACACATCACGAAACATCCACCGGCGCGCTCACCGATATGCGCGGTATTCGGGAGCTGCGCCGGCATAGCGATGCTTTAATAATGCTCAACGTGCTGAGTTCGCTCGGCGGCACACCGGTGTTGCTCGATGAGTGGGGAGTCGACGTCGCCGTTGGCGCATCGCATAAAGGTCTAATGTGCCCGCCAGGCGTAGCTTTTGTGGCGGTGAATCCGCGCGCGGAAGAAGCCTGGCAAGAAAGCAGCATCGCGCGCGCTTATTGGGACTTGCGCCGCTTGTCGCATTGGATGGAGCAAGGTGTAGTACCGTTCGATCCTCCTCTCCCAGTTCTTTACGCTCTCGATCGCGCACTCCCGCTTTTTTTTGACGCTGCTGACAAACGGCAGGCGATTTATGAGCGCATCCAAACCAACGCCTTGACGTTTCGCGACGGTCTGAGCGACACCGGTGCAACACTTATCGCACCGCCGGCGCATCGTGCGCCGAATGCTTCCGTGGTACGTATCCCCACGACACGTTCCGCTTCCATGGTGCGCGCAACATTGCGTGAACGTTTTGGAATTTACGTCAGCCCCGGGATAGGCGAGCTGGCCGATGCAACCATTCGCGTCAACCATCAGGGTTATGTGTCGGCAAAACAGACGATCGCCGTTACCCAGGCCTTGCAGACTATTCTTTATGCCCCGCGCGCCACCCATGAAAGTAAAAATAACGTAGCTACGGAAAGCGTGCCGCAGGAAGCGCCATGATTGCCGAACAATTCGTCAAGGCTTGCAATCACGTTTGTAGCACACTGGGAATTCATACCGAACCGGTAGGGGTCGCCTACTTGCGCGCCGCTCCTGAAGGCGCGGATACCACCACTCCGACGGTAGCTTGCCAAGCGATCCAGGATGCGCGTTATGGAAAGGTAATTTATCTGCACCACCGTAACTCAAAATGTTTTGGCGCCAGTTATTTCCTCGGTTTTGAACCGCTGTCGGAGCGCGCGGCCGATTTCTGGGTCAACAACGAACAATCCCTATGCGACGTACATGCGGCGGAACAAATGGTGGCGAGCTTTCCCGTCCCGCCGGAAGCCCGCGATCAAGTTATCGCATTCTTTCCTGCACGTCTGTTTTGTCACGTGCCGGATCTCGTGATCTTCGTGTGCAACCCCCTACAGGTCTCGCGCTTGCTGGGATTACAAACCTTCAAGAATGGCATACCCATTCGCTTTTACGGATACGGCGCCACGTGCCAGACATCGGTGGGCATTCCTTATCACACGCGTGAAGCCGGCGTAAGTTTTATCGATTTACCCAGTCGTCAAATCGCTCACTTTCGCGAAAACGAAGTGCTGGTGTCGGTGCCGGTCAATGACGTTTTAGATATTGCGCAGAGTATTCCACTGTCAATTAACGGCACGGCCGAACCGCGCTTCAACCGTAAAGGACTGGTTTATCTCAAGGGAGAATGGAATCTTTCCAAGCGGGGCGCCGATGGGGAAATATGAAACACACGCCCAGCAAGCGGTGCGCGTCATCGGCACGGGATCTTGCCTGCCGGACGAAGTCTGGACAAACGCGCGGCTGATAGAAGAGCTGGCCAAGCGTGGCATAGAAAGTTCGGAAGAGTGGATCAGCACGCATACCGGAATTCAGGAAAGACGCATTGCTTCACCCGCGGAATCGACATCGACCCTGGGAACCCAAGCGGCGCAACACGCTCTCAACAACGCCGAGATAAAAGCCGAAGCCTTGGATTTAATCGTTTGCGCCACGTCCACACCCGATATGTATTTGCCCTCCACGGCTTGTCTAATCCAAGGCGCATTAGGTGCGCACAATGCAGTGGCCTTCGATGTGAACGCGGCCTGCACAGGATTTGTGTTTGCCTTGGCGACGGCGGTAAATTATCTGCGCACGGGCCCTTATCGAACGGCGCTGGTAATCGGCGCCGACACCTATTCGCGCATTCTCGATTGGAACGATCGCACCACATGCGTGTTCTTCGGCGACGGCGCCGGCGCCGTGGTGCTGCAAGTGGCGGACGATGCGCCGGGCGTTCTTGGAATGTACTTAGGCGCAGACGGCGGCAAGGCAAACTGCATTCATGCTGCCGCTTGCGGCAGTATACCCTCACAGCCGACGGATTCAGGGGAACGTAGCTTAGCGACAAAATTTTCTATGAAGGGACGCGATGTGTTTCAGTTTGCCGTGGCGGCATTGCCGGACGCTATCAGACGATTGATGCAACAACTCGACATGAGCATGGACAACATCGATCTGGTTATCTCACATCAAGCCAACATAAACATCATACGACATGGACTTAGCGCGGCGGGGATACCGCAACGCAAGGCGTTCACCAATCTTGACCGCTATGGAAACACCAGCGCCGCGTCCATACCCATTGCGTTCGACGAAGCGCTCCGGCTCAAGCGAGCCATCGCTGGCAACATAGTTATCTTGGTTGGTTTTGGAGGAGGATTGACATGGGGATCGGCATTGATACGGATGTAAAGCCGCGTGATGACATACACAACGGCGTCCTAAGACAGGTGGGTATCAGCGGAATGGGATTTTATGTTCCGGAACGAGCTATCACTAATCAGGAATTATCGACGATGGTCGACACCACCGACGAGTGGATACGCCACCACATCGGCATCGAGACACGCCACATTGCCGCCGACGACCAAGCCTTATCGGATCTCGCCATCGAAGCGGGCCGCAAAGCGCTCACAGCCGCGGGCTTGGACGCGAGCGATATCGATATGCTTATCATCACGGGGCAGAATCACGATTACAAGGCGCCGGCCACGTCATGCATCGTGCAGCACGCCCTGGGTATGCGCAAAATTCCCGCTATCGATTTGGCGATCGGCTGTTCGGGCTTTATTTATGGGCTCGCGGTCGCGAGTAAATTTGTCGCCGACGGATCGGCAAAGCATGTACTGCTTATCGGCGCTGAAATTCACTCGCGCATGATGAGCTGGAAGGACCGCACCACCTGCGTGTTTTTTGCCGATGGCGCGGGCGCCGTGGTTCTCAGTCCCGCTGCGTCGGGTTATGGCTTACTTGGATTCGATCTTGGCACCGACGGCAGCGGCAGCCAAACAATCATCATACCCGCCGGCGGTTCGCGCACACCGGTCACCGAACAAGCTTTACAAATGCTGGAAGATGATTCGCATCAGATCAGGGCGATGACACATGTGCGCATGGACGGTAAAGCCGTGTTCGCCTTTGCCACCCATATATTTCCCGCCACCATCCGCGCCTGCCTGGACAAGCTCGGGCTAAGTACTAAAGATTTAGATTTCGTCATCGCCCATCAGGCAAATCGCAATATCATTTCCGAGGGCATGAAAGCGCTCGACCTGCCGATGGACAAGACCTACATCAATCTGGACCGCTACGGTAACTGCTCATCCGCCTCCATTCCCATCGCACTCACGGAAGCGGTCGAACGGAACCTAATACGTCGCGGCGATCTGGTGGCGCTTGTGGGTTTTGGAGTCGGTCTCTCATGGGGTTCGGCGGTTCTGAGGTGGACATGAGCAGCATCAACGGACATCCGGTAGCAGTCATCACCGGCGGTGCTCGCGGGATAGGCCGCGCCATCACGCGGCGTTTGGCGACGGACGGATTTCACGTCGTGATCAACTACACTAATAGTAAATCGGCGGCGGAGGCGTTAACACAAGAACTCAGTCCGACCGCGCAGGCTATCGCGATACAAGCGGACGTAAGAGATTTCGATCAAGTTGCAGGCATGATCGATCGCACCCTTAACACCTTCGGGCGAATCGATGTCTTAATCAACAACGCCGGAGTCGTGCGCCCAGCCAAGATACGCGACATGACGGCCGCCGATTGGAACGATGTTCTGGCCACCTGCCTTACCGGTAGCTTCTATTGTTCCAAGTGCGTGATCGATGACATGCTGAAGAAAGGATTTGGGCGCATCATCAACATGAGCTCCACTTACGGTTTGTCGGGATCATACGGGCAAACTAATTACTCGGCCGCGAAAGCCGGTATCATTGGATTCACTAAGGCCTTGGCATTGGAAATGGCGAAGCACGGCATCACCGTGAATGCCATCGCGCCCGGCTTGGTCGATACCGACATGGCGGCGTCGGTGCCGGAGAAGATCGTCCATAAAATTATCGAAAGCACGCCTGTTAAACGCCTAGCGCAGCCGCCTGAGATTGCAGGCTTGGTGAGTTACCTCGCCTCAACCGAAGCCAGTTACGTTACCGGCCAGGTATTCGCCATCAACGGCGGCCTATACATGTAATCGGAGGTATCAAGACATGGTGTTTCGCGTTGAACCAAAAAGTCTCGAAGGACGGCGCTTGGAAAGAACCATCGTCGCCAGTGCTGAACACTCAGCCAGCTCGGTGCAAATGACTGCTAGCGAAAAATTGCCGGTTATGCCCACCGGCCAACTCCTGGAATTAATAGAGTCAACTGCATTTGATGTCGTCAACCCCTTCCTGGAACCGGGCCATCGAACGGTGGGAACCGGGCTCGAACTTCGACACTTTGCGGCGACACCAGAAACTTGGCGTGTCACCGCCACCGTGACACTGCGCGCCATCAACGGCCGCAAATGCATTTTCGACGTCGCCGTGCGAGATCAGCTTGAACAGGTCTGTACGGGCGCCTATTTCAGCTACGTCGTAAACACGGAACGGTTCCGGTCGGATGTCGAAAACAAAAAATACAAATTGTTATCCCCCGTTGCATAAACGTTGCCTCGGCCAGGAACAGCTCGATGAGACATGACCATTACGTGGATATTCGCGGACAATGCTGCGCGCAACCGGCGATTATTTTAGCGAGAGAGATACGCGGCCGTAAAGAAGGCGACGTCATCTTGGCGGTTTCCGATAATATGTCGATGCTCCATGATGTTCCAGCGTTCTGCAAGGAAACAAAAAACATTCTCTTGTCTCAAGAGGAAAAAGAAAATCTATTTTACTTTTGGATTCAGAAAAAGTAGCCCACGGCTGGCTGCAACTTATTTGACGCTATGCTTCAATAACGCGTCGATCAGCAAAAAAAATCATTCTGATCGGTCTCATCTCCCTTAAGTGCCCGAATCGCGTAAAGGCCGGTGTATCTTACCGCCGTTTGTGACGCGGATTGTATGCTTCCTATGACCTCCGCTTTGAGTGTGCGATCGCGACTTAACTCACGCTCGATATCCGCGACGCTAAGCTCAGATGTCAATTCGCAAAAAGCCTCGATATCCGCTGTAACCGGATGAAGATATGAAATTCTGGATTTAACCAGCTTGATACGCGCGCTGTACCCTATGTCAACCAGCTTTTGTCGAATAATGGTAAATCCGCCAAGCATGAGAACGGCGCCGATACTGCCGGCAAAAGCCGTCCCATAATGATTAACGTTAACAACCAATGGCGCACGAACCACAAGTCGAACCCCATCATAATTAACGACACGGATGCCTAATACCTTTGCTATTGGAACATGTCTGTACAGCAAATTTTCTAAGGTACTGACGTGGCGGCCTACCATAATATGGTAATGGTAAGTCGCAACGCCCTATTCCTATTCGACATAGCCTCGTTGCTTATGATTTCTTTGCAGTCGATACGCCCAATAAGTGCCATGCCGGACAGTAGGCTACCAAACCCGTCACGATCAGGATGGCTCCGCTGGCGCCAATAATTAACGACAAAGCTTCTGGAATTTTATTAACAAAGAGACTAGCCAAGACAAGCGCCGCTCCAGCTACCACGCGTATCACTCGTTCAGATCCAGATTGATTAATTTTCATCGAAGCACCTCCGAGAATAACTGTGATTTCGGCCCGTGAAGACCGCCCGTTACGCTGCGGATTTTGACGTTACTCTTGGGTTTGTGATTGTCGCCGTAACGACATGTCGCGTTCTTTGCGGCTATCCACTACCATTCCATGCTGAGCGAGATATTGTTTCAACCGCGGCAAATTCAGGACCAAGCTTTTACCGTTGTATCGCAAAAGCTCGGCTTGTTTAAATCGGTTTATGATAGAAGTGATGGTTTGGCGGCACATGGCGATCATGTTAGCTAAGTCTTGGTGCGTCAAATTGACTGTCAATTCCACCGCATCCGCCTTGCCGGCGCTGGCAGAACCAAATTCTGCCGCTAAAAACAACAAAAGCTTGCCGAGCCGTAAATCCACATCGTAAGTGCTTAAATTTTCAATCGAACAAGCCTGCGCCGCCAGACGGCGTCCAATATTACTAACGATCGTCAGCGCTATTTGCGGATCGCCGGCAAGCAGTCTAAAAAATCCAGAGCGTGTAAGTATGCATAACCACGCAGGCTCAAACACCCGCGCAAACACTGAGTGCGTTAGATCCTTACCAAGTGTTAATTCTCCGAAAATATCGCCGGGGCCTAACAAGGCGACTACATTTTCACGACCGTCTTCTGTAATTCTAAAAAGCTTTATGCGTCCTTCTCGAATCAAATAAACATATTCAGCTTTTTCCTTCGCAGAAAATATAGTGGCGCCGATCTCAAGCCGCTTTTCAACAACAATCTCGCCCAGTTTACGTACCGCATCGCACTCTAGTCCGTCAAAAGGATTGGTATCTCTTAAGAAAGGCTCGTCTTCTTCAGGATAATGGGTTTTCATGTTCCTCCTCACAAAATAGTTATTATTCCTTTATAGCTTTATTCCTCCCACACCCCGAACGTAGATGGCAACACATATGTTTAGCGATGTTGCGACTTTTAATCTTTATTATTTATTCGGAAACCTTATATAACCATCCGCCAAATTGCAAATTATAAATGACTTTTAATCTCGTCCCATTTAATTCCACTCTTCGTCAAATTACTTACGCTGTATGAAGAAATCCATTCGTATCAGCGGTCATTTAAAAATCCACGGTCGGTTCAGTCGAAAATTCTTGACCTATTATCGATCAAGCACGTCAAATCATCGAGCGAACGGCAATTAATAATTTCTTCGCGGCTGATCCACTCTTGCAATCCAGTATCGGTTTTAAGAAACACCGCTGGGAGTTGCGCATTCTTTATACTATATTGGTTCATCAACTCATCGCGATGCAAAAATTCCACCGACAACTTAAGCCCATCCACAAATCGTTTCCATTCATCGCGCATACTGAAGACGGAATGTGTAAGCTCGCAAAGATGACAGGCATAGGTTTGCGGAGAAACTATTTTATGACCGGTGTCGAGCAAAGCGTTTACGAAGCCGCTGTCGGCGTTGTAAACGAAAATGAGTGTGGGCTTTGGCATTTGTATCAATTGTCATTCCCGCGAAAACGGGAATCCAGGTCTTGAATAGTATCGCGCGTTTCACGCGCGATGATCAAAAGCTAATTGCGGGTGGCTCCGCCCCTGCACCCTGGGTTATCTTTCTTTGCTCGCGTAAAGAGAAGTTACCAAGAGAAAGCACGCCCCGATTCGCCAACCGCGCATAGTACGCGCGGTTCCCTGTTCGCACCCAGGGCGCGCCAACATATGGCGCACCCGTTCGGCGGCACGGAAGTCCACTGGACTTCCGTGACTACTCCGCCTCACCCTCGCTTCAGCCGGGTACGAGCCTAACTCGCCGATCGCAGTATAGCCCTGCTCGCTACGCTCGCTCGTCTTGTCATAATATTTGCGATTCGGGCTCGAACAGAGGCTCGTGCACTGCTCCGGCTGAAGCTGTGGTGCTCGGTTGGCGAGGACGGGATTTAAGTAAAACTAAATTATTTTTTTATCTCTTGTTTTTTTCTTTGATACTCATCGTAACTTTCATCTGTACCTTTTAAACAGTCATCGCGTTCCGATGCCGGGCCTTTATTGCACTCGTTTCTATGACTCTGTTTCACGCCTTCATACCACGCGCGTTGCGTGCAGGCTTGCGCGCACATGGCGATTAGAATGAGCAGACTGTATTGAAGTTTTTTCATCACACCACCCGATTCTTTAAATTCCCGCTAACGAAGGATTCAATGTTGTCGATCAATTGATCGGCCATGATTTGCATCGCCTCGTGGCTGGCCCAGGCGTTGTGCGGGGTGAGGATGAAGTTGGGCAAGTCGAGTTCAAGCAAGGGATTGCCGTTACGTGGGGGTTCTTCGGTTAGCACGTCGAATGCTGCGCCGCCGAGGCTTCCATTTTTTAGCGCCGTGGCTAAGGCTTGTTCGTCGACTAATCCGCCGCGCGAAGTGTTTATTAATATCGCCTGCGGTTTCATCAGGGCTAGCTCGGCGGCGCCGATGAGATTTTTGGTTTCCGGGGTAAGCGGGCTGTGGAGCGTGAGGATATCGCTGTCGCGCAATACCGTTTCAAATGATTTGCGGCCTAGGCTGGTGTCGGGGCTGCCTTTGCGTTCGGAGATAAGCACGCGCATGCCGAAGGCTTGGGCGAGTTTGGCCACCGCCGCGCCTAATTCACCGTAGCCGATGATGCCCAGCGTCTTGCCGTGCAGGTCGTGAATCGGATGGTTGAATAAACAAAATTGTTCGGCTTTCTGCCACAGGCCGGCGCGTACGTCGCGGCGATACGCAAACAAATTGCGCTGCAAGGCGAGCATGAGTGTGAACACGTGTTCGGGCAGGGTGTGCATGGCGTAGTGGCGGATATTGCACACCGCAATATTTTTTTCGCGACAATAGTCGAGGTCGATGTTGTTGGTGCCGGTGGCGCAGGCGGCGATGAGTTTCAGCGCGGGTAATTGCGCCAAGGCTTCGCGGCGCACGGGCACTTTATTGCTGATGGCGATGCTGGCGTGTTGCAAACGTGCGGCGACTTCGGCGGCGGAGGTGTTGTCGTGATCCTGCCATTCGTGCGCAAATGTGGGACGGCGAATATTTGCCTGAATACTGCCGCGGTCGAGGAAAACGATATGTTGAGTCATGATTTATGCGTCCGTTCGCTATGTCAATTTTAAAATGTAGGGTGCGTCCCACGCACCATTTGTTGTTTATTTATCGAACGGTGCGCAGGGCGCACCCTACATTTAAATCTGTTCTTTAAAGAGAATCTCTAAATGTTCAAATTTTCGTCATTATTCCCGCTTGCGCGGGAATGACGGATCAATAGATGTTTCCTTTACGCCAAAATCCATAATACCGCCGAAGTGATAAACACCGATACCACCGTCGACAGAAACATAATACGCGACG
>JACQBD010000032.1 GCA_016194665.1 Gammaproteobacteria bacterium | reverse complement strand
GTGCAATAACTACGAAGTCATCGATCTCGGGGTAATGGTGCCGGCCGCGAAAATTCTCGAGACCGCGAAAAAAGAAAAGGTCGACATCATCGGCCTGTCCGGTCTGATCACGCCGTCGCTCGACGAGATGGCGCACGTCGCCAAAGAAATGCAGCGTCAAGATTTTAAAATTCCGCTGTTGATCGGCGGCGCCACCACTTCGCGCGTGCACACCGCGGTCAAAATCGCGCCGCATTACGCCGGGCCGGTGGTGTGGGTCAAGGATGCGTCGCGCGGCGTGGGCGTGGCGTCGAATTTATTGTCGACCGATCTCAAGGCAGATTTTCTGGAAAAAGTAAAAGCCGAATACGACGAGGTGCGCACGCGCCATCAAGGAAAAAAGAGCGGCGTACGTTTATTGCCGCTGGCAGAGGCGCGCGCCAATAAAACCAAAATCGATTGGGCGTCATCCCCACCGACCGCGCCGCGCAAAACCGGCGTCAGCGTGTTCAATAATTATCCGCTGGCGGAGTTGGCGCCTTATATCGATTGGACGCCGTTCTTTATTACCTGGGAAATGAAAGGCCGTTATCCGGATATTTTGACGGACGAAAAAACCGGTCAGGAAGCGACCAAGTTATTCAACGATGCACAAGCCATGTTGCGGCGCATCATTGACGGCAGATGGTTCACCGCCAAAGGTGTCATCGGTTTATTTCACGCCAACAGTGTGAATGAAGACGACATCGAGGTGTATACCGATGAAACGCGCGCGCAGACGTTAACCGTGCTGCACAGTTTGCGTCAGCAGGATGAAAAACCGCCGGGTCGACCGAATCGGGCACTGGCGGATTTTGTCGCGCCGAAGCAATCCGGCTTAAAAGATTATATCGGCGGTTTTGCCGTCAGCATCCACGGCGCCGATGAGCTGGCGAAAAAATACGCAAAAGAACACGACGATTACAGCGCCATCATGGCCAAGGCGCTGGCGGATCGTTTGGCCGAGGCGTTTGCCGAACGCCTGCACGAACGCGTGCGCAAAGAATTTTGGGCGCACGCGCCGGCGGAACAGCTCGACAATGACGCGCTGATCCGCGAAGAATACCAAGGCATTCGCCCGGCGCCGGGATACCCGGCCTGTCCGGATCATACGGAAAAGGAATTGTTATTTAATTTGATCGAAGCAAGCAAACATACCGGCGTTAAATTGACCGAAAGTTTTGCCATGTGGCCGGCCGCGGCCGTGAGCGGTTTTTATTTCGCGCACCCGCAAGCGCGTTACTTCGCCGTGGGCAGCTTGGGGAAAGATCAAATGGAAGATTATGCGCGGCGCAAGAACATCGACTTAGCGACGATGGAACGTTGGCTGTCGCCGAACTTAGGTTACGAACCGCAAGAGTGATCGCACCGTTCCGCCAGGAGAGATATTATCTCTCCTGGCGTAAAGCTAGCTTAAACCTTGGTGAGATTGCCGTTAACGACTCGGACATTATCCCCCGACTTAAACCCGGCGTCATGCGAACGCGTGAAAGTTCGAGACGTGCCGTCGTTCATGCGCACGGTGATTTGCAAATGCGTGGTCTTCTTCACGTTCTTCTCGATTTCATTTCCGGCATAAGCGCCGCCGGCCGCGCCCGCGATCGTGGCTAAATCTTTGCCGCGGCCTTGACCGATTTGATTGCCGACCACCGCGCCGACGATGCCGCCGGTAACTGCACCGGCGCCCGAGCCCTGGCCTTTCTGTTCCACCAAGCGAATCGATTCAATCACGCCGCAATCCGTGCATACCTTGGCGGTTTCTTTTGACGACATCGCGGTCGGAATGATGCCGGTCATGACGCCGATGCCGGCGATGGCAAAGACGATGACGGCGACAGCGGCGACTTTCACAATCGGTGATTGAGTATTATTAGTGTCAGACATATTTTATGTCTCCTTTGTAGACGTGAAATTACGAGGCGCAATTTTATAAGTATTCAGACTGTTTACGAGTTATCCCGGCACCGCTTATCGGAGCTGACCCACGCTCAGTCGGTCTGGTCTCTGTAATGGCACATGAATCATCGGTCATGTCGTGAAATCAGCGCAATAAAATCGGCGCATTCATTTATACCGTCATGGCTGATTGCGCGACGGTTATCGAGGATGAACTGGCGCGGGTCAATTCACTAATTAATTCTTTTTGACGTTCTTCCAATAGAAGACACAGACGATCGTAATCCGCGCCCACCGCTTCGAACATTGCGCGCGCGGGTATGCCAAAGCCGTGAAATGCTTCGGTCAATGACGCGATACGCGCAGGTAATCGCCGCAAAAAATTTTGCCGTTCCGTCACGGGCATGCGCGCCAGTTCTTTCTTTAGCTGCGTCAAACCAAAAGCGACATGATCGAGTTCATCCGTTAAGGGAATACGTAAAGATTCGCGCGTGCCCGGATCCGCCAGCGGAACGATACGCTCCACGGCTTCGCTGCCCAAGGCTTCGACGCACACGTACAGATCGGCGAGAAAATCTACCCACGGTAAAGACTGAAAGTGTTCGCGAATCATCTGTTCCTGTTCAGGCGTGATGATCGGCGCGGGATCGGCGCCGAAGTCGCGCATCCACGCGCGCTGAATCGATACATGCCGGCTTTCATCGCCGATTTGTTTGGCCAACGCCAATTCCGTAGTTTCATCCGGCGCGGCGGGTAAACGTTGCGCGCAAACTTGCATGATCAAGCGATCGACTTGCGTGTACAGCACCAATAAGCGGCCCATGGCTTGCTGATATTCACTGGGAAATGAAGCGGCATTATTCATGACTGCCTCCTGTATTAATTAGTATGGTTAGCGGAAACAACGAAATAAAAAATTTAGGAATACAATCGCGCCATGACTTTATACCTAATTTAAATGACGCAGACAAGCGTTTCACGGATTCGCGTGACGCTAGGCGGTTTGTGCGCGTCGCAGGCTGGCTTCGAGCTGCGCCGGATCGATAGGAAAAGCCAAAGTTTCATACACCGGAAAACGCGCCGTGAGCTTGGCCAGTTGATGCGCGTGATCCTTCTCGTAAAAAATAATTACTTTGGTGTCGGCAATGCGTTGCACCGCGGCCAACAAAGATTCCAGGCTGCTGGTGCGATCGCGGAAATCGGATTGAAAATTAAACTCGGCGACTATCACTCTGGGATTAATTTTCTTAAGCAGGTCGAGCGCCTTGCGTACCGACGTCACCGACTCTACGGTGTAACCGACTTTCTGGTAGAGCGGGGAAAAACTGGGATAGCCGCCAAGCTCAATAACGGACAGCAGCGTCGGCTTTGACGAATGAGAGGCGGAATAATTCATGGCAAGCGATCTGGTTTGAATCATCCACTTATTGGCGCAAATCTTCAATCAGTTGCGCAGTGGCATAAATCAGGCGGGTAGCAGTAAAGCTTAAACAAAAAATTCTGGTCCAAATCAAAGTGCTTTAAGGCACACAATAAAATAAATTATTTTTAAAAAAACATAAGGTTTCCGATGAGTTATCTCATCAGCGGCGCAAATAAGTAGGGAAAAATTCTGGCCGATTATTCTTTATCCCCAGTGCGAATTTGCGGATATTAGTATATATATGCTTGAAAGGCGTCATAGAACGCTTGCATCGCCCGGGGGAAGAAATACCGCTCACATGCCGAAGAAGTCCTCGCCATCGTCAGACCAAGACTTACACCTGTCGCTGTTACGGGCTTACATCGATAGCGCCAACGATGGCATTTTTGTTGTATGCGATGAAATGAAATTTCACGTGGCCAACCGGCTTCTGGTTTCCTGGCTCGGCGAATCGGAAGCGGTATTGACGACTCACAATCGTCGTCTGCCCATCACCTATTTTTTTAGCGACGACAAAACCAGACGTTTATTCGTCGAGCGCTTCAAAGAAGTTTTAACCGGCAACCCGGTTCGCTTTCAATGCCGCCTGCAACCCAAACACGGCGAACCGAGATGGGTTGAAATCAACATGAATAAAGTCGGCATCGAGGCCGGAGAATTAGTGATCGGCGTGGTGCGCGATACCACCGAGCACATGGAGATGATGGCGGTCGTGCAACACTACGCCCGCTACGACGATCTCACCGGCCTGGTTAACCGTCGCGAATTCGAACAGAAGCTGAAAGAACTTTTTGACGATGCCAAAAGGCAACATTCACGGCACGTTTTGCTTTATCTCGACTTGGACCAGTTCAAGCTGATAAACGATACCTGCGGTCATATGGCCGGCGACGAGCTGTTGCGTCAGCTGTCATCGCAAACCCGGGAAATCATTCGCTTCAACGATACCTTCGCCAGACTCGGCGGCGATGAGTTTGGCGTTCTGCTGGAAGATTGCTCCACCGATCTCGCGCTGGGTATTGCCGAAAAGATCCGCCAAACCATCGGCGCCATCCGATTCCGCTGGAAAGACCGGTCATTCGACATCGGCGTTAGCATCGGCGCATGCGCGATCACGGAAAAAAGCGAAAGTCCGGCCGACATTCTCAGCAACGCCGACGCCGCCTGCTATGTCGCCAAGGACAACGGGCGTAACCGCGTGCAACTTTATTTTGGCGGGCAAGATTGCTTCAGCAAACGCGCTGAAATGGATTGGGTGGCGCGTTTAACGCGAGCCATGGAAGATAAGCGTCTGTGTCTGTACTATCAAAAAATATTTCCCCTTAACGCCGCCAAAGCCAATGCCGAATATTTTGAGGTGCTGTTGCGGCTGGTGGACGAAACCGGAACTATAGTAACGCCTGGTGTTTTTTTACCCTCGGCGGAAAAATATAATCTAATGCCTGCGATCGACCGCTGGGTCGTCAGTCACGTCTTATCGAGACATGATGAGTGGTGGGCTCGACGCGCCAAAATCGAAAAAGCCACCGACGAGATAAATATATCCTGCTCCATCAATCTATCCGGCGCCAGTCTCAACGACGATCGATTCCCCGCTTTTCTGCAAGAACAGATCGCTTCCAGTCAAATTCCGCCGCAAGCACTTTGTTTCGAGATCACCGAAACCGTGGCCATCACTAATCTGCAACGCGCCCTGTCCTTCATGCGCGAACTAAAAGAAATCGGATGTCATATTGCCTTGGATGATTTCGGCAGCGGCATGTCGTCTTATGCTTATCTTAAATCGCTGCCCATCGATATCCTCAAGATCGACGGGGCATTAATCAAGAATGTCGCGCAGGATCAGACCGATCTGGCCATGGTCGAGTCCATTAATCGCATCGGTCACCTGATGGGGCTTCAGACCGTCGCGGAATATGTCGAGAACGATGAGATCTTGAAAAAATTACGCGACATCGACGTGGATTTCGTTCAGGGCGCCGGTCTGCACCGACCCGAATTGTTGTAGTCGCGCCGCTGCAGAAAGATTGCGGTGCGTTAACGATGCGAGCGCCGCGCGGCGCGCGCCGTGGGTGGCGCGTTCCACGGATCATCCGGCCACGGATGTCTAGGATAACGGCCTTTTAATTCTTTTTTCACCTCACTGTAAGTGCGCTCCCAAAAGCCGCGCAAATCTTGCGTCACTTGGATCGGCCGCTGCGCCGGCGACAGCAAATGCAAAGTCACCGGCACGCGCCCCCAAGCCACACGCGGCGTATCCGCTTGGCCGAACATTTCTTGCAGTTTCACTTTGAGTACCGGCGATTCGCCTGGATGATATTCCAATTGCCGTTGCGAACCGCTCGGCACCGTCAGATGTGTCGGCGCGCCTTCGTCGAGACGCCGGTTCATTTCCCAGTCGAGCTGCGATTTTAAAATAGTTGGCAAATCCAAACGCGCTAAATGATCGCGCCGCATAATGCCATCGAGATAAGGTCCGAGCCAATCTTCCAGTGTTGCCAGCAGCGCGCCATCCGACACATCCGGCCAAGCTTCATCGGCCAGCCAATGGCGCAAAGACAGCACGCGCGCCTGCCATTCACGCGCCTCCCGCGTCCACGGCAAAACGTCGATTCCCAAACGCCGGACGCCATCCAACATCGCGCGACGGATTTTTTCCGGATCGGCTTGCTTCAAGGGTTTACGATCGAGCACGAGCGCTGCGAAACGCTCTTCACGACAAGCGATCACTTGTTGTTGCTGAGTATCCCAATATACGCTTTCCTCGCTGTGTACATGACTTGGCAAGTGCTGATGTAGATCGTCTTCATTAATGACAGCCGCGAGATAAATCAATCCTTCGGTTTCGCCGGCATCCAAACTGGCGGCAACGATATAAGGTTGACGTAAACCAATCTCAAATTCCGGCAGCCGCGCACCGCGCCCTGACGCCAACAAATACCGCATATCGCCCGGGGCGCGCGCTTGCGCGACTCGATCGGGATAAGCCAAGGCCAATAATAAACCGACGTGTTTAATATCCTGCGTTTTCATTTGCGCAGGGGAAGCGAGCAAACGTTGAAACTGTTGCGCGGCTTGTTGCACGCGCGCGCAGGCGGCGGCATCCACACCCTGACGTTCGCTGTGGCGTGCGTGCGCACGCAATGCCCAGAGTGCTTCGAGGCGTTGACTAAAGTCAGCGGAACGACGTGACGCACCCAGAAAAATATCGCGTTCCGATATCAGTGCGGCAATGTCGCAAGCCAAGGCGCCGAGTCCCATGCGTTCCGCGGCGTACAGCATGTGCGACAGACGCGGGTGCAAAGGCAAACGCAACATCGCGCGGCCGGTGTCGGTGATGTGTCCGGCCGCATCCACCGCGTCTAACTCAATCAATAATTCGCGCGCTTGATTAAACGCACTCGCTGGCGGCGGATCGAGCCAACGCAGCGTTTGCGCATCGACGACTCCCCACGCCGCAAGTTCAAGCGCCAACGGCGCTAAATCCACGCTGCGAATTTCCGGCGTCGCGTAGGGAACCAAACCGCGCTGCGTGGTTTCACTCCATAGCCGATAACACACGCCGGGGGCCATGCGGCCGGCGCGGCCGGCGCGTTGTTCGCTCGAAGCGCGCGAGATACGTTGCGTGGTTAAACGCGACAGGCCCGATTGCGGACTGAACTGCGGAACGCGCGCGTAGCCGCTATCCACCACCACGCGCACGCCTTCAATCGTCAAGCTGGTTTCGGCAATCGGCGTCGCCAACACGATTTTGCGGCGTCCCGGCGTCGGCCGCAACGCACGATCCTGCGCTTCCCAACTTAAATCGCCATAGAGCGGAAACACATCTACTTCCGGACCAAGCCTGGCGCTAAGCAAATCTTGCGTGCGCCGAATTTCGCCGGCGCCGGGAAGAAACGCCAACACATCGCCCGAGTCCGTCGCCAATGCCTTAAGTATCGTTTCACTCATTAACGGCGGCAACGGGCCTTCGAAATCGCGCGTCAGATAACGCAACTCCACCGGATAGCTGCGGCCAAAACTGCTGACAACGGGTGAGTCGTCTAAAAGTTGCGCGATGGCTTTGCTGTCCAAGGTTGCGGACATGATCAGAATTTTTAAATCGTCACGCAAAACTTTTTGGCTGTCCAAGCACAACGCCAGCGCTAAATCGGCATGCAGATGGCGTTCGTGAAATTCATCGAAAATCACCAAGCCGACATTTTTTAATTCCGGATCGGTTTGCAATCGACGCGTGAGGATGCCTTCGGTCAACACTTCGATGCGGGTTTGAGCGGATACTTTGGAATCGAAACGAATGCGATAGCCGACGGTTTGCCCCGGCGACTCATCCAGCAGTTGCGCCATGCGCGCGCACGCGGCGCGCGCCGCCAGGCGCCGCGGCTCGAGCATTAAAATTGAACGACTACCGAGCCAAGACTCGTGCAATAAGGCCAAAGGCACTTGCGTGGTTTTGCCGGCGCCGGGCGGCGCTTGCAGCACCGCCGCGGAATGCGTCGCCAGTGCCTGGCGCAATGCCGGCAAGGCTTCGTCTACCGGCAAAGCACTGCGGATCATGTTAGCTGGCAACAGGCCAGCGCGGTCTCGTTCAAAGAATAAAAATTATCGAAACATACATTGGCGCAGAACAATTTCGAAGAACGGTGCGTGATCTGGCGAAATATATTTTTAATTCGCCAAACCGCGGACAAGAACAAAAGATAAACTTGCGACCGCCGATGCGGCGTGGCGATGTACAGTCCTTGCATCTGCGTCATATCGCGCCAATAGGAACGCAAATAAGAATTGCCGGTGGCGCCGCCCTCGCCTTTCACCAGCCCCGCTGTCTCATGAAACAATTTGACGGTTTGAATCTCGGCCAAAATACCCGGCGAATAAATTTGGAATTGGGGATCGTAAGCAATCTTGAAGGCGAACAAAGTCTGCCCGCAGAGGAAATTGGCGGTCATGGCTATCGAGCGGCCGTTGAGCTTAAGTTCGACGAAAAATAATCTATTTGTCGCGGCATTGCTGTTCACCAAATCCCGGAAAAAATCGGCGTCGGCGGATTTACACGCCAAGGCCGTGCCGCGCATTCCTTTCCATCCCAGCCGTTCAAGTTGCATGAAATCATCCGCCAGGCGCACAGACCGAGCCAGATTTTGATGCAGGATTACTTCCACGCTGCCGGCGGCCTGCAGTTGCTGCCAACGGCGCCGAAAATTTTTACGCCGCGCCGACGACAGCGCCGCTAAGTAAGCATTGAAATTTTCATGCCGATGAAGCATCGGCCGCAGAAACATGGGCTTGGATAGAAATCTGACTTTTTGCCGAGTAAGTTCTGCTTGCAGCCGCGGAAAAAAAGGCGACGTCTCGGAAATGCCGTAAAAAAATATTAAACGCCATGGGTGCTCTGGCCGTAGCAGCCATTCATTCAGCGCCTGCAGCGCAGCCGACGCATCTTGCCGATCGACTAAGGGGTGAGAAAGAAAACCATGCGGGCTGATCATGCCGCAAAGCACCGGTAACGGCATACGCCAGTTCGAACGGCGCAAGGAAAAGGACGCGACCGCGACCAAACTTTCGACCTGATCGTCAATCCGATAAACAAAAACGATCAGGGCACGATTCTTCGTGACATACCGGCGCAAAACGGCGCTGATAAAGTCAGGAGAAAGATAGAAGTTATCTTCCAGCGCCCGTGTCGCCAAGTCGTGCCAGGCCGTTAAATGCGGTTCAACTTCCGACAAGCTAACAGCCGTCGCACAACGATAGGTGGAGCTCATGGCGCCAATCTATCATGGGCCATGCGCTGCTCGTCAAGTATGTCCTGTGTCGTTTTTTTAATAATTATTTCACTTGCCTATTTAAAAAAAAGCAGTCTCATCCTTATCAACTGCTTAAAACGCCCTTTATGTGAAAAAGGCGGACCCTAAAAAGATTATTGCGATTCGTTGTAGCGAAAATTTACTCAGGCCATTATCCTGCACATCGATGGAAAATTATCGCACACTCAAAACCACCGATGGCGCTACTTTAAGCTACAGGCTGCTGCGCAGCTCCTCGGTTCAAAAACCATTGATCGTGTTGTTACACGGCATGGCCAGCAACATGACGCGCTGGTCGGAGTTCTTGGAGCACACAAAATTAAAACAGCATTGGGATATTTTACGCTTGGATTTGCGCGGCCACGGCGAGTCGTTCTGGCGCGGCCGACTGCATATGCAGCTGTGGTGCGAGGATTTGCGCGCCATCTTGGATGCCGAGGGCTACGACCAGGCAGTGCTCATCGGTCATAGTCTCGGCGCGCAAGTAGCGGTGAATTTTGGCGCGCGTTATCCGCAGCGCATGCGCGGCTTGGTGCTGATCGATCCGGTGTTTTATCAAGCCTTGCGCGGGAAAATGCGCCGCTTCGGTCTGCTGCGCTCATGCGCGCGCGGCTTCACGGCGTTGATCCGGCTGCTTAATTTTTTTGGTTTGCGGCGACGCTCGATTCCCAATCGGGATTTGCAAAAACTCGACGCGTTGACGCGGGAACGATTTCTCGACGTCGGCAAACAAAAAGAAATGCTCGAACTCTATTCTTCGCCGTGGGAAGATTTAAAATATTTTCCTACCGCCAGTTTTATACACGAGCTCATGGAAATCATTCGTCCGCTGCCGTCGTTAGCCACGATCCCGGCGCCGATTCTGGCCTTGCTTTCATCGGCCATGACTTATACCGATCCGGTCAGGACCCGCGAGATACTCGCGGCGCATCCGCGCACCACCATCGTCGCGCTTAACGCTTATCATTGGCCGCTGACCGAAAGTCCGGTGCAAGTGCGCGAGGCGATTGAGGACTGGTGCGAACAATTACGGCTGAATAAAATTATTTAGTTTTTTTAAAAAAATAAAATTACACGTCGCAAAAAAACCAATGGCGCCTACTTCGCGCCATTGGTTTAATTTAAATTAATCTTAAAGATTATGGCTGAATCGCGAGAAATAATTTCCGGCCGTTACGATTGATCAAAAATAAAGTGCTGGCCTTTTTCGTTAACTTGCTGGTCGCGCTCTTAAAATCACCGAGGTTGCGCACCGGTTTGCGATTTATTTCCATGATCACATCGCCCTGCTGCAATCCCGCAGCTTCCGCAGCGCTGCCGGGCTCGATGGCGGCAATGACGACACCGGCGGTGCCGACCGCCAGACCCAGCTGACGCGCGATATCCGGCGTTAGATTGCGCACTTCCATTCCCGAGAGCACGGAATTTTCACCCTCGCTTTGCGTGCTTTCGCTTTCCGGCTGTGCGATGTCCTTGGGCTGCTCGGAAATATTCACATTGAGCGTCATCGGTTTCTTGTCGCGCAGTAATTCGACCTTGACGGATTTTCCAACCGCGGTCTGCGCCACCATGTTGCGCAGCAAACTCGGATTTTCCACTTCACGGCCGTTGAATGAGGTGATGATGTCGCCGCTCTGAATGCCGGCGGCGGCGGCCGGACTATTGGCGATGACTTCGCTGACCAGCGCGCCTTTGCTTTCTTTCAAGCCGAATTGTTTTGCCAATTCGAGCGTGACTTCTTGAATCGATACGCCCAACCAACCGCGCACCACTTTGCCGTCCTTCCTCAAGCTGTCCATGACCGCGCGCGTCATATTGCTCGGCACTGCGAAACCAATGCCCATGTAGCCGCCGGAACGCGAAAAGATCGCGGTGTTAATGCCGATGAGTTGGCCGCGCGCGTTGACCAAAGCGCCGCCGGAATTACCGGGGTTGATCGCGGCGTCGGTTTGAATGAAATCTTCGTAATCGGCGATGCCGACATTGGCGCGCCCGACCGCACTGACGATGCCTTGCGTGACGGTCTGGTTAAGTCCGAAAGGATTGCCGATAGCCAGTACGTATTCGCCGACTTCCAATTTATCCGAATCGCCCCACGGGATCATAGGTAAATTTTTGGCATCGATTTTAATCACGGCGATATCGCTTTTGGGGTCGGTGCCTATTACTTTACCGGTGAACTCGCGTTTGTCGTTGAGCAGCACTTTTATCTCGTCGGCCTTGGCGATCACGTGGTTGTTGGTAATGATGTAACCGTCGGCGGAAACAATAACGCCGGAGCCGAGACTGTTCTCGCGCCGTTCGCGCGGAACTTGAAATTTATGTTTGAATTCTTCGCCGAAGAATTGGCGGAAAAAAGGATCGTCCATGAACGGCGAGCCTTGCGCGCCGTCTTGGCGCACCATGCGCGTGGTGGAAATGTTCACGACCGCGGGCATCACCGCTTTGACCACGGGAACGAAGTTGGGAGGAGTCGGGCCGGTCACCGGTACGGGAACCGGCTCGGTGGGCGCGCTGCTGGCGTGCGGCAGCCAATCGAAACGCGAACTGAAAACGATTCCGGTCAACACGCCGGTAATTAAAAATACACCGGCGATAATGCCGACCTTGAATGAACGACGATCGAAAGACATGGGATTTCTCTCCAATAGAACAAATTATCTATATTTATGTATGCATGGATGGTCGAAACATTAAAAAGTTCAGTCGCGCCTGTTCACACCGCGCTGACCTGTGCCGCGGTCGCCGGTTTCTTGCGAAAAACCATCTCATCGCCGGCCACGTCCGCTTCAATAACATCCTTAGGGCCGAACTTGCCCGCCAAAATCTCTTGCGCCAACGGATTTTCGATGTGCTGTTGAATCGCGCGCTTTAATGGGCGCGCGCCGAACACCGGATCGAATCCGGCTTCGGCCAGCTTATCCAAGGCGCGCGGCGTGAGCTTAAGATCCATCTCACGCGCGCGCAAGCGTTCGCGCAGATACTCGACTTGCAGAGAAGCGATGCGATGCAATTGTTCGCGCGCCAGCGGATGAAACACGACGATATCGTCGATGCGATTGATGAACTCGGGACGGAAATGACCCGCGACGATATTCATCACCGCCTGTTTGATCTTGTCGTAATTGGGATTGACGCCGCTCTTACTATTTTCTTTGCGCGCAGACTTGACGGTGGCAGCGTCTTCACCCGACTGAATCATTTCCTGAATCACATTCGATCCCAGATTGGATGTCATGACGATGACAGTATTGCGAAAATCCACGGTGCGACCTTGGCCGTCGGTAAGGCGACCGTCGTCCAGCACTTGCAACAAAACATTAAACACATCCGGATGCGCTTTCTCGACTTCATCCAGCAAAATCACGGAATACGGCTTACGACGCACGGCTTCGGTGAGATAGCCGCCTTCTTCATAACCCACGTAGCCGGGCGGCGCGCCGATGAGCCGCGCCACCGAATGCTTCTCCATGAACTCCGACATATCGACGCGCACCATGGCCTCGTCGCTATCGAAAATAAAATTCGCCAAGGCACGGGTCAGTTCGGTTTTGCCG
>JACQBD010000158.1 GCA_016194665.1 Gammaproteobacteria bacterium | reverse complement strand
GATGATTTCGTTGGAATACTTTTGGCCGAGACCGACGGTATCCATGATATCGCGCGCGGCCATGGAAATTTCCGCGGTGTCGATGCCGTAAGGGCAGAACACCGAGCAGCGGCGGCACTGCGAGCATTGATGAAAATACGTGTACCAATCGTCGAGCACGCTCTTGGTCATGTCCTGGGCGCCGACCAGCTTGGGGAAATGTTTGCCGGCGAAGGTGTAATAACGCCGATACACCGAGCGCAATAAATCTTGACGCGCGACCGGCATGTTTTTCGGATCCGAAGTGCCGAGATAGTAATGGCATTTGTCGGTGCAAGCGCCGCACTTGACGCAGGAATCCAAGAACACTTGCAGCGCGCGTGACTTGGAAACTAAATCGCCAAGTTTTTTGACCGCGACGTTTTCCCAATCAGGCACTAACTCACCCGGAAAACCGACGCCGGCTTGGATATCGGGTTTAGCAACGTAAGGTTTGCTATTAGCCATCGCATCGGGATGAACCGAAGGGATGGTCTGGTATTCGCCGAGGACGGGTGTTTCAAAATTGGCCATGATGTTTATCCCGCGCCTGCTTTGCTGTTGTCGATTTTCGCGCTCCAACCAGCGGTCCAGCGTTTTTCGCGCGGGTTGTCCACTTGATTGCGCGTCGGACTGAAGAACACGCCCGGGGCGTGCAGCAACTTGCTCACGGGGAAAATCACCATGAGCAGAATGACCAAGCTGAGATGAATCAGCAGAATAGGATCGGCTGGCAATGGCTGCCAATTGAAATATACCAGCCCGAGCAAGAAGGACTTCAAGGCAACGATGTCCGTGTGCTTCACAAACGACATGGCCGCGCCGCTACCGGCAATGGCGATCAGCAGCAACAACATTAAATAATCCGACGGGCTGGAAATATAACGCACGCGGTCGACCACGATGCGCCGGCCGATAAGGCCGAGGAGGCCGGCGAGCATGGCGAAGGCGCCGTATTTGCCCGCGGTTTGCACCAGCTCCAGATTAATCGGCATCCAAAAAATAGAATCGGACGGTACGATGTAACGTAGATGGCGAAAGAACGCGAGTAGCAAGGCGAAGTGAAATAAGAAACCAAACAGCCAGGTCCATTTGTTGGCCTTGAACAGGCTTTCAAACACCGTGACTTCACGCAACATGCGCAACCATACCCCAGCGCGCGTGACCGGCGCCGGGGTGGTGGGAATTTTTAACGGCTGCGGCGTGCGTGCATAGATAAAAATTTTACGTGCGACACCGATGACGAGGATAGCCGTCGCCGCGTAAAACAGCAGTGCATAAATTACCGTCACAGCCGACATAAAAGGCCCCGCATATTTCGTTCGACGAGAAAATGAAGCGTCGAAAATATCGAAATAATTAAACGCAACCCGTGGGTTTCGGCAGCCCAGCGTATTTGCAAGCTTGCTTGGCCGGGCCGTAGGGGAACAGTTCGTACAAGTACTTGCTGTTGCCCTTGTCCGGGCCGAGCTTCTTGCCAATCGCCTTGGTCAGCACGCGCACCGCCGGAGCGATTTGGTACTCTTCGTAATATTCGCGCAAGAAGTTGATCACTTCCCAATGATTGGTGCTCAGATCGCAATTGTCGATCTTGGCCATTTCTTTGGCGATCTCTTCGTTCCAGTCGGTACGGCTGACGAGATATCCTTCCTCGTCGGTTTCGATGGTCTTTCCAGAAACATTAATAGGCATGTACGTACTCCTCGTCAGTTGAAAGTAAAATAAATGTTACAGCCAAGACTGCACGCTGGAATGTTCCGCCGCCAGCTCGACGAACCCGCTATAGTCCACGAGTTTAATGCCGTCGATGACTCGATCCTGCATGCCGCGTGCTTCGATATCGGGATAGAGCGCATAGATCGGAAAATTTTTCAGCGCTTGCTCGACCATTTTGGTCGAGGTCGTGCCTTTCAGCGCGCCATAAACGCCGTCTTCAATCAGCAACACCACGCTGCCTTTATTGACATGCTTAAGACAGCTTTCCAAGGTGTTGCGTTCGGTCGGTGATTTGTTCACGGTATGTAGCATGGATAGACCCTTTAAAAACTCAAGACCACGTCTTGGGATTGCATGATGTCCGCCATTTCCGCGGCGTTCACGACCTTCACCGGCACCAGGAAGTCGGTCTCTTTTAGACTGCGCGCTTCCATGGATTCTTTTTCCACGTACAACTTTTCGATGTCGTAACCTTCGAGCGCGCGAAACGTCGGCGAAAAGTTTTTAACGTCGATGCCTTTGGTGTGCTGGCCTTTGACGATTTGATAAACGCCGTCGTCGATGAACGCCAAGCTTACGTCTTGATCGAAGGCCGCCGCGATCAGCACGACTTCCAGCGATTCCAGCGCGTAAATAGTGCCGTAAGGCGCCTTGCGATTCAGATACAAAAACTTTTTGATCTTACCGCCGCCGCCTTCTTCCATATGGATGCCACCTGTTGCTTCGCTCATTATAAATATCCTCCAGATGATCCTGAATTAATCGCCAAAGGTGACGAGGCGATCGGACTGAATGCCGGCTTCGATCAGCTGGCCCAATCCTGAAATACGGAATCCTTCCTGGAGATTTTCATCCTTGATCCCGCGGCGCAAGGCAGCCGCCACGCAAACCACTAAATCGATATGATGCTCTTTGGCTAATTTTTGCCAGCGATTGACGATATGCCGATCGTCCTGCGGCGGCTCCGTCAGCCGGCTCGAGTTGTACACGCCGTCGTGATAAAAAAATACGCGGTTGACCTTGTGTCCTTTCTCGATCGCCGCTTTGGCGAACAAATAGGCCGTGTCCGACGCTTGATGCGTATACGGCCCTTCGTTAATTAAAATACCGAACTTCATCATCGCCCCCATTAATCGTGATTAATGCCCCATGACCCCGTTATGGACCGACGCCGGGAAAACCCGGCGTCGGCACCACGTAATATTTATTTTAAAAGGTCAGAAACGAATGTGTGTCGAAGCGTTCAGCGTGTAACGCGAACCGCGCCAGTTCTCGATATGGAACTTGGTGACCGGCAGTTCGGTGAGTTCAAAGAAACGCGGCCAGCCGATGCGTTCGACCCAATCACCGACGCGCTCCCAATCTTTGGCGTCTTTCTTGTACACGTGCAGAATCTTTTTGACGATAGCGCCGGCTTCCGGCCAACGCGGCGGATTGTTCGGAATGCCCGCGGCCACCAATTTATGGAACATCGGTTTGGAACGCGCATTCGAGTTTTTGCCGCCGACCCAAATGGCGAGCTTGGAATGTTCCGGGTCGTTGATTTGCATCGGCGGGCAGGGCGGATAGCAGGCGCCGCAGCAGATGCATTTCTTTTCGTCGACTTCAAGCGAAGGCTTGCCGTTGACCATCGCCGGACGAATCGCCGCTACCGGGCAACGCGCCACGACCGAGGGACGTTCGCACACGTTGGCCACGAGATCGTGATTGATCTTGGGCGGCTTGGTGTGTTGCACGTTAATCGCGATGTCACCTTGGCCGCCGCAGTTAATCTGGCAGCAGGAAGTGGTGATGTGCACGCGATTGGGCATGTCTTCTTTAATGAATTCTTCGTACAGGTCATCCATCAGCGCCTTGACCACGCCCGAAGCGTCGGTGCCGGGGATGTCGCAATGCAGCCAACCTTGGGTATGCGAAATCATGGTCACCGAGTTGCCGGTGCCGCCGACCGGATAACCGGCTTCTTCAAAAGCTTTGATCATCGGCTCGACTTTGTCCCACGAGGACAAAGAAATTTCCATGTTGGAACGGATCGTGAAGCGCACATAGCCTTCGCCGTATTTGTCGATAATGTCGCACAACAAACCGATTTCGTAAGGGCCGAGCTGACGCTGGGTGCCGACGCGCACGGTCCAGATTTCATCGCCGGAATAGGCGACGTGATGCAACACGCCCGGACGCGGACGATCGTGATATTTCCAGTTGCCGTAGTTCTTGATCATCAACGGATGCATGTACTGAAAGCCGTCGGGGCAGCCGGATTCGATCGGCGTGCGCGGCGGGGCTGCTTTTTCCGTGGTCTGTTGTTGCTGGGCCATAATCTATTCTCTCCAAAAAAACCTATACGGTCGGTATGCGGTTGAACAAAGACCCGCCGTGCACCGGCGGGTCTTGCCTTAATGAAGTACGCTTAACCTGCGGCTTGCCGCTGATTCCACTTTTCGGCTTCCTGATCCCATTCGTCCGTGCGGATGTACGAGCAGGTGCGCGGATGCGTGATCATGTTCGGATCCACTTCGAGGCCGATGCCTTCCAAGAAGTTGACCAAGCCAATACGCTCGATCATCTCGCCGCAACGTTCATGTTCCAAACCGTTCTCGGCCCAGAAGTCGATGATGTTGGCAGCCATCTCACGGATCTTTTCGTAGTCTTCGTCAGTTTCGAGTTTCATGAACGGAACGATGACGGTGCCGAAGGTGTCGCCGATTTTCAGCGTACGCTTGCCGCCGATGAGAACCGTGACGCCCTTGTCGTCGCCCGGCTTCAGCGCTTTGGTCATGACGTTGATGCAATGCATGCAGCGCACGCAGTTGCGATTGTCCACCGTGAGGGTGTCATCGTCGTTCAGCGACAGCGCTTTGGTTGGGCAGCGCGCGATCACGTTATCGACGACATATTTGCGGCTTTTGGATTTGACGAAATTTTTGACTTCGGCTTGATCGACTTTCATGTCATCGCGCCAGGTGCCGATGACGGCGAAGTCGGCGCGTTGGATGGAGTTCATGCAATCGTTGGGGCAACCGGAAACTTTGAACTTGAACTTGTAGGGCAGAGCGGGGCGGTGCATGTCGTCGATAAAATTATTCACCAGGATGCGGTGAATTTTTTGTTCGTTGGCGTTGGATTGTTCGCAACGCGCAGCGCCGACACAAGACATCGCGGTGCGCACGCACGGACCGGCGCCGCCGAGATCGAAGCCGTATGAATTGACTTCATCGAAGAAGTGTTGAGTTCTTTCGGTGGAGGCGCCGATGAACATGATGTTGCCGGTTTGGCCGTGGAACGCGATCAGACCGGAGCCGTATTTCTTCCAGGAGTCTGACAACTGACGCAACATCGAGGTGGTGTAATGATTGCCGGCGGGCGGCTGAACGCGCAGGGTGTGAAATTCTTTTGATTCGGGGAACATGCTGGCGACTTCTGAGAAGCGGGGAATGATGCCGCCGCCGTAGCCGAATACTGAAACCGTGCCGCCTTTCCAATAACCTTTGCGTGTGGTGTAGGAGTATTCCAGCTGGCCCAACAAATCCACCATCATGTTGTTGTCATGCGCCAGGCGCTTCAGTCCGGTAACGAAACTGGGCCACGGGCCGCTTTCTAATTGATCAAGCAACGGGGTTTTGTGGAATGCCTTGGTGGATTTCTTTTCCTTCGGCATGTACGTCGCGTGTTTGTCGGGATTTTTCGGTTGTTGTGCCATGTAAACTACCTCCTGTACGTAGGAAGGATGATGTATATTCAGCCTTCCGGCGATTTTCATTCGCTGGTAAGGTCCAAGGTTCTGCACTATAAAGCGAAGCGCGTTTCTTGTAACGGCCGAGACGTTTTCAAGGCGCCCCGAATTCGCGTTCTCCGCTGCACAGGCAGCATTACAAAACTTTACGGAAGATGAGTCTAATCTTGTGATTTAATAAAAGAATCACACGTTAGGGGGAGTTGAACCGGACAACCCCTCTCCCCAAAGGGATATATAGGTATCGAAATAAATCAGAAACAGCTGTCAGTAATTTATTAAACAGTTGATTCACAACAGTATAAAAACTTTCACCCTGTAAAGGCCAGTTTCGCCGGTTTAGACCGAGGCCTAGTGTAATTGAAAGTTAAGCTCGTAAGAAGCATTAATCAGGCGGAATGAGCTTACCGGAAGACGGAGTGAATTTGAAAAATCAGGTAAAAACTGTGGCGCCAACCAGCAGCGACAATCCGTTCTTACCGCAGAACGAAACGGCTTATCGGCGTTGGCGCGAACACAAGCTGGATGCTTATCCCACAGCGCCGGCGGCGTTCACCGTGAAAATAAAAGATCCGCGCGCGCTCACCAGCGCCGAAGCACAGGCTATTTCGCAAGCCTGCCGCAAAACCAACATGGCGATTTACGTCAGTCCACTGCGGCAAGAAGACAAGGCGATTCCGCGCCGTTTAGGCGAGCAGCTCGGGCTGCAACGGCTCGACAGCAATCTGTTGGCCGACGACGACGGCATCACGTCGCTGCAAACGGCGGCGGAGAAATCGCAGCGCGGGTACATCCCTTATTCCAACAAACGATTGTTATGGCACACCGACGGTTATTACAATAAACCCGAGGCACACATCCGCGCGTTTATATTGCATTGCGTTTCGCCGGCGGCGGACGGCGGCGAAAATAGTTTGCTGGATCATGAGATCGCTTACCTGCTGTTGCGCGACGCCAATCCCGATTTTATTCGCGCACTCATGGCGCCGGACGCCATGACGATTCCGGCGAATACCGAAACCGGCGCGCAAACCCGCGCCGCGGTTACCGGCCCGGTATTCTCCATCGATGCGCGCGACGGCAGCTTGCACATGCGCTATACCGCACGCACGCGCTCGATCGAATGGAAACAAGACAGCCTTACGTTGCAAGCCGTGCGTTTTATCGAGAACTTATTGGCCGGCGATTCGGCGTATGTATTTCGCCAGCGCATGGCCGCCGGCCAAGGCTTGGTGTGCAACAACGTGCTGCACAACCGTACCGCTTTCAGCGACGATGTAGACAAGGGGATTGCCAGGCTGGTATACCGTGCGCGCTATTACGATCGCATCGCCGGGACCGAGTTAAAAAAGATGAATGGACAGGATTTACAGGATTAACCAGATCCAAAAATATTTTTAATTAAACCTAATCCTGTAAATCCTGTTAATCCTGTCTAATTTCTTTTTATATTATTTGGAATATTTAAATGCTTTATTTAAGCGAAGTGTTGTTACAACATCACGACATTCAAACCTTCGAGCAATTGATCGAAGTAGTGAAGCAGCGCGCGCAGACGGAAATGTTTTTTAAAATCGACATCAAGCCGACCTATCCCGACACTCCCGGCAATTGGGAAGATTTATTGGAAGGTGCGTTTGTCGGTATTCATTCGGTAACGAAATAATTAGCGGCAGAAATTTGGATTTTCTGCGCCACGGAAAAATTATGAAATATTTAAAAGAAGATGCCTCCATGCGCGACGCCGACAGCGGCGATGAGCAGGCCGAGCCCACCGCCTTACTGGAAGCGCAGCTGGCGGAATTCAAACAACAGATGCTGGAGCTGCCGCCGAATTATCAGCCGTTGGCGCGCGCGGATTTGTTGCTGCAAATCGGACGCACCTTGATTCGTCTGGAAAGAAAACAAGATGCCTGGGACGCGGGACGCGAAGCCTTCGATATTTATATTGCGCAAGAATCTTGGGAAGGTGCGGTGCAAGCCTGCGACATTATGTTTACCGCCGAACAACCGGAATCGCTCGCGGCCTTGGGCCAAGGAATTTGGTTGGCGGTAACTTTTCCCGTCGACCCCGAATTAACGGTGGCGATGCTGCAACATGTCATCGACGATACGCCGCCGGATTCGGACGGCGCCGCGGTTGCGGCGGTGACGGCGCATTACGTCGTCGATCTGCGTTCCGAAGGCCGGCAGCGCGAGGATTTATTGTTTTACACCAATCAAATGCTGGGCGCGGTTTCGCGCCGCCACGGCGACGTGCAAGATCAAACGACGTTCGATAAATGGTTCAAGAAACTTGAGCTCGACGATCCCGCCAAATTTTTGCCGCGCTTGCGCAACGTGGTCGACGTGCTGGTGCAAGATGAGTGGTGGATCGATCGCGAGGAGATTCGCGCCAAGCTGCCGGTCAACTAATTGAAAAAATTGTTAACCACAGAGAACACAGAGTGCACAGAGAATAAAATCATAAAGACTATTGGTCATCTCTGTTCTCTGTGCCCTCTGTGGTGAAAACTCATATTTAAAGGTTCTTTGGTAATGTACTGGCAGGAAAACAAAGAAAACAATCGCTTCGTCGTCACCGACGACATCGTCGATGTGGCGTTTAACATCCAATGCCGTTGCCTGCCGGTGGATCACGCCTATGCCTTGTCGCAGGCGATTATGCGCGCGCTGCCGTGGTTCGCCGACGAAGCGCGCGCCGGGCTGCACACGATTCACGTGGCCGAGTCGGCCAACGGCTGGATGCGACCGGACAACGCCAGCGATCTTTTATATCTTTCGCGGCGCACCAAATTAACTTTACGCTTGCCCAAGCATCGCATCGAAGACGCCGCCAAACTTACCGGGCAAAAGTTGGACATCGACGGTAACGCCATGTTGGTGGAAAAGGGCAGCGTTAAACTGCTGAGTACCTTGCCGACGGTTTTTTCGCGCTACGTGGTCACCGGCGACGGCCTCGATGAAGACGCTTTTTTACAAGCCAGCCTGACACAGCTGAATAGTTTGGGTATCCGCCCGAAAAAAATGCTGTGCGGCATCGAGCGCGTGATTCTTACGCCCGACCGGCATATCCGCACGCGCAGCCTTATGTTGGCGGAGTTGAGCGCGGAAGAGTCGGTCAAGTTGCAGCAACAAGGCCTGAGCAGCGATTACAAACTGGGCTGCGGGATTTTCATCCCGCACAAGGACATCAAGGAAGTTCAACAAGCCTTGGATTAAGCGCGCGCTCTTTGTATCATGCGCATAAGAAAACATTTTCTATTTGCCTAAATAATATTTTGAGGGGGAAATATGAGTTATGAGTTTGGCGGCAAGACCATCGAAACCGATGTGAACGGTTATCTGACCAACACCGACGACTGGAGCAAAGAGCTGGCGGAGCACATCGCCCAGCTCGAAGGCATTAGTCTCACACCCAAGCATTGGGATTTGATCGAGTACTTGCGCGATTGTTATTTTAATCACAGCGGCGAACAGCCCAATACCCGCACCATCGTCAAAGCGATGGCGGATAAATGGGGTAAGAACGTCATTCAAAAAGACGTTTACGATTTGTTTCCGAAAGATCCAAGCAAGCAGGGCGGACGTGTTTCCGGCTTGCCGGAATCGCGGCGTAAAGGCGGATACTGAAGCAGGCTGGGGGAACATCTGAATTAATGAATGTTCACCGCAAAGACGCAAAGGACGCAAAGAAAACATGCGTTTTATCGAAAAAAATCTTTGCGCACTTTGTGTCTTTGCGGTAAGAAATAATTTTAGATATTTATTCAGAGTTTCCCTGGCAAGATTAGATGCACGGCAACAGATAGTCGTTGCATGGCGCGTTTTCAGGCGTCAGCTTGAATCTCGTTTCTCGCGCGCATGATTTTTACCACGCTCGTCGACACCGTCACACTGGCGCGTCATCTCGACGATCCGCGTTGGGTCGTGGTCGATTGCCGTTTCATGTTGACCGACCCCGAAGCCGGCCGGCGTTTATATGCCGCCGGCCATATTCCCGGGGCGCGTTATGCGCATCTCAACGAAGACCTGTCTTCGCCGATTACCGCTAGCAGCGGGCGTCATCCCTTGCCGTATCCCAACACATTGGCCGAAAAGCTCGGCCGTTGGGGCATCGATAAAACCAAACAAGTGATCGTGTACGACGATAGTTTCGGCGCCATGGCCGCGCGTCTATGGTGGCTGTTGCGTTGGTTGGGACATGAAGCGGTGGCGCTGCTCGATGGCGGCTTTCCGAAATGGCAGCGTGAGAAATACCCGGTGACGCAGGAGCCGCCGCGGATTCAGCCGACGCAATTTCATGCCACCGTGGATAACAGCATGTGGGTGGATGCCGATTATGTGTTGCAAATGCTGCATAAGCAGGACCAATTATTAATGGACGTGCGCGCCGAAGAACGTTTCCGCGGCGAGGTCGAACCGCTGGATAAAATCGCCGGTCATATTCCCGGTGCAATCAATTTGCCATACGAGGATAATCTCGACTTCAGCGGCGAGTTTATGTCGGACGACGCTTTGCGCGGACATTACTTGGCGGTGCTAAAAGATATCGCGCCGGACAAAGTCGTTCAAATGTGCGGTTCCGGCGTGACGGCATGCCACAATATTTTAGCGATGCAACACGCCGGCTTGCCTGGCGCCAAACTTTATGTCGGCAGTTGGAGCGAATGGATTACGGACACGCAGCGGCCGGTGGCCAAAGGCGCTTAATAGCTTGCCAAAAACTTATTTCCTTCTCCCTCCGGGAGAAGGCCAGGATGAGGGGGATATTAAAAATAAATGTTTAACAATCGATCACCCTCACGCCAACCCTCTCCCACAGGGAGAGGGAGTTTTTCGGCAAGCGTTTAAGGGCTGAATAGGAACAGGAAAAGCTTTTTAAAATCCTGTTAATCTTGTTAATCCTGTCTATTTATTTTTTTATTAAATGAAACGAGTTGACGATTTCCGCCTGCGCTTCGGCAAAAAAGAATTGGTGCCGATTATAACCGGCGGCATGGGCGTGGATATTTCCACCGCCGAGCTCGCTCTGGTGGCCGCGCGCCTCGGCGGTATCGGCCACATTTCCGACGCCATGGTGCCGACGGTGTCGGACCGGCGTTTCAAAACTCGCTTCGTCAAAGACAAGCTCAAAAAATATAAATATAACGTGGCCAATGTCGACAAATCCGACGTGCAATTCGATCTCGAACGTTTAGCCGAGGCAACCAAGTTGCACGTCGGCCGCACTATGGAAGCAAAAAAAGGCGACGGTCTGATTTTCATCAACTGCATGGAAAAGCTGACGATGAATTCGCCGCGCGAAACTTTGCGCGTGCGTATTTCCGCGGCCATGGACGGCGGCATCGACGGCATTACCCTGAGTGCCGGCTTGCATCTGGGATCGCTGGCGCTGGTGCAAGATCATCCGCGTTTTCGCGACGTGAAATTCGGCATTATCGTTTCTTCCTTGCGCGCCTTGTTGCTTTTCCTGCGCAAGAACGCGCGCCTCGATCGTCTGCCGGATTACATCATCGTCGAAGGCCCCTTGGCCGGCGGGCATTTGGGTTTCGGCATGGATTGGGTGCAATACGATTTGAAAACCATCATCGATGAAATCCATCGGCATATGACGCAGGAAGGTTTAAACATTCCGGTGATCGCCGCGGGCGGCGTTTTCACCGGCAGCGACGCCGTGGGCTTTCTCGAAGCTGGCGCCGCCGCAGTGCAGGTGGCCACGCGTTTTACCGTCACCAAGGAATGCGGCCTGCCGGACAAAGTGAACGATGGTTCAGGCCACTGCGCTTACATCGACGCCTACAACCGCGAGATCGAGAAACATCCGGACGGGGAAAATATTTCGGTGATGGATAAAACTTGTTTGTGCACGCAAATGCGCAATTTCGATTGTTGGACCTGCGGCCATTACACCTACCGGCTGAAAGACACCTCGCGCCGATTGCCGGATGGTACTTACCAGTTGCTCAACGCCGAGCACGTGTTTCGCGATTATTTATTTAGCACCGATCATCAGCTTGCCTTGCCGCCGGCATAATATTTTTTTAAATTATTTGTAGGGTGGGTTAGCGCTTTTTGCGTAACCCGCCAAGCGTTGCGCAGCAACACAACGCTTTTTTAATGAGTGCCTGCGGCACGCCCGGTGGGTTACGGCGCGCCCTCACCCCTTGCCCTCTCCCGCTCGCGCGGGAGAGGGGGAGTTGGTGATACGGCGATCTTATTGTTGGCGCCTAACCCATCCTACATTTAATTTTTAATTGATAAATCTTAATCGTGTTTTTTGTTGGTGTGATGGCTCTTGGTGCCCTCGGCGATGCGGTCCATAAGCGCGAACAATACGCCCGACACGATCAGCACCAAATGAATGCCCACCTTCCAGGCTAACTGTTTATCCGCGACGGTCCAGACGCCCACGTCGCTGGCGACGCCAACGCTGGTGACATTCACAAAAGCCTTCAACAGTTCGATGGCGGAAATGGCGACGATCGAGGCGATCAACTTCACCTTGAGCCCCGAAAAATCCACTTTGCCCATCCATTCCGGCCGGTCTTCATGATTGGCCGTGTCGATCTTGGACACGAAGTTTTCGTAACCGCTGAAAATAATAATAATGAGCAAGTTCGCGACCAGCGACATATCCACCAAGGTCAGAATCGCCAACACCACTTCGCTTTCGCTGATGGAGAAAATCGTCGGCAACATGTGAAAGAATTCCTGACTGAATTTAATCAGCAGCAGGGCGATGGAAAATACCAGGCCTAAATAAAACGGCGCCAACAGCCAGCGACTGTTGAACATCAACACTTCCAGGCCATGTTCGATTTTTTTCACTGAGCTTTATCTCCGCACTTAAATTTTCAATATTTTGCCACAGACTT
>JACQBD010000147.1 GCA_016194665.1 Gammaproteobacteria bacterium | reverse complement strand
TACTCGGTGAAGACGAGGCGCTGCTGTATGTCAAAGGCAGTGGCTGGGATTTGGAAAAGATCGAGGCCGCCGGTTTTTCGCCGGTACGCATGCAGCACGTGCTAAAACTCGCCAAGCTTAAACAGCTGTCCGATCCGCAGATGGTCAACGAACTGCGTACGCAAATGACGCGTGCTGCCGCGCCTACACCGTCGGTGGAAGCGATTTTGCACGCGATCCTGCCTTATAAATACGTGGATCACACTCACGCCAATGCCGTAATTACCATTACCAACACCGCCCAAGGCTTGGAACGCATTCGTGAGATTTACGCCGACAGCGTGGTGGTCATTCCGTATGTTATGCCGGGCTTCGATCTGGCGCGTTTGTGCGCTGAAAAATTTGCCGCCGAGGCCAACCAAAATACCATCGGCATGGTGTTGATGAATCATGGCATCTTTTCTTTCGGCGCGACTGCACGTGAATCCTACGAACGCATGATCGTTCTCGTCACGCGCGCGGAAAATTATCTAAGCAAAAATAATTCGTGGACGATTTCGGCGGTGGCCGAAAAACCCAGCGATAAACCATTACGCGGCGAGATTGCGGCTGTGCGCCGCGCCGTGTCCGAAGCCGCCGGCTTTCCCGTGATAATCGCCGCGCATACCGACAGTAGCAGCCTGGCGTTCGCGCGCCGCGCCGATGTCGCCAAAATTTCTCAGCAAGGACCGGTGACGCCGGATCACGTAATTCGCACCAAGCGCTTGCCCATGGTCGGGCGCGATCTCAATGCCTATGTCGAAGCTTATAAAAAATACTTCAATGAGCATGCAACAAAAGCCAAAGAGCCGAAGACCATGCTCGATCCCGCGCCGCGCGTGATTCTGGATCGCGATTTCGGCGTCGCCACCGTCGGGCGTAGCGCTAACGAGGCGGCTATTGCTTATGACATTTATGCGCACACCTTGGAAATTATTCAGCGCGCCACGCTGCTCGGCGGTTATCAGGCCTTGCCGGCAAAAGATATTTTCGACGTGGAGTATTGGGATCTCGAACAAGCCAAATTAAAAAGCGGCGCGAAGTCACCCGCGTTCGCAGGCGAAATAGCCTTGGTCACCGGTGCGGCCTCGGGTATCGGCGAAGCCTGCGTCGAAGCCTTGCTCGCGCGCGGCGCCGCGGTGGTGGGGCTCGATATCAATCCCGAGATTGAGCAGCTATATAAACGCGCGGATTATCTCGGTATACGCTGCGACGTGACCGATGAAAAACAATTGCAAGACGCTTTGGAAAAAACCGCGCGCACTTTCGGTGGACTCGATATGTTGATTTTAAACGCCGGCATATTCCCGCCCGGTTGTCGCATCGACGCGCTGACTACCGCCGAATGGCAAAATGTTTTGCGTATAAACTTGGACGCGAATTTTACCCTCATGCGCGAAGCGCATGCGCTGCTGAAGCTGGCTCCGCGCGCCGGCCGTGTGGTCGTCATCGGCTCCAAAAACGTTCCCGCCCCCGGTCCCGGCGCGGCGGCTTATTCCGCCTCCAAAGCCGCGTTAAACCAGCTGGCGCGCGTCGCCGCGCTCGAATGGGGCGCGGACCATATTCGTATTAACTCGCTACATCCGAATGCGGTGTTCGACACCGGCATCTGGACCGACGAAGTGCTGGCCGCGCGCGCCAAGCATTATGGCTTGAGCGTCGAGCAGTACAAAAAGAATAACGTGCTTAAAGTAGAAGTCACGAGTCGCGACGTCGCCGAGCTTGCCGCTGAAATGTGCGGTCCCCTGTTCGCCAAAACCACCGGCGCGCAGGTGCCGGTGGATGGCGGTAACGAGCGGGTGATTTGAGATACATCGAATCAGTTAGGGCGCCGACAGCATTCTCAGGGCATATGCAAAAACTTCCGCGAGCGTTTTATGACCGTAACACGGTCGATGTAGCGCAGGAATTGCTTGGAAAATATTTGATCCATATCACGCGCGGGGTGCAGCGCATCGGCCGAATCGTAGAAGTAGAAGCTTATCTGGGTCCACACGATCTGGCGGCGCATTCGGCGCGCGGACTGACGGAGCGCACGAAAATCATGTTCGGTCCGCCGGGCCATGCTTATGTGTATATGATCTATGGAATGTATTTCTGCATGAACGTCGTGACCGAACGCGAAGGCCACGCCTCCGCGGTATTGCTGCGCGCGGTCGAGCCGATAAAAAATGTTGTCGGGCGTACCCAAGGTCCGGGGCTGTTGTGCAAGGCCATGCGCATCGATAAGCGTCTTAACGGCCATGATTTAACCAGCGGCGGTTTTTACATCGGCGTAACCAGAAAAACCGAAACCGCTCTAATTGTTAAGCGACCGCGCATTGGCGTCGATTATGCCGGGCATTGGGCCAGACGCTTGCTGCGATTCTATATTAAGGACAATCCATTTGTTTCAAAACGGTAGCGCGCAGTTATTTTTGTAGACGTGTTTCCGCCCAGTCCAAAATAGCTTGCACGCGCGGCACCAGCAACGAACGCGCCGCGGAATATTCCAGCCAGCGGAATTCATCGTGCTCCGGATGACCTAGCTCTGGACTCACAGGCAGCATCACTTCGGTTTGTTTGGATTCTGCGATGTAATAGCGCGCGATTTTATTTTTTGCGTAGGGTTCGGTTTCGATAAATTCTTGGCCCCAGCAGAATATAAGATTAGCCAGCGTGGTTTCTTCTTCTACTTCTCGAATCGCCGCCGCAATCGGTTCTTCGCCAGCCTCAACGAGGCCTTTGGGAAAATCCCAAAAATTGTAAACACGTAGCAGTAAATAGCGCCATTGGCCCGGCCCGCGGTGTACGATAACAACACCTGCCGAAATAGTGGCTGGAGTTTTCATTTGATGAATATTCCCAATTTGAGTTAAACGCCTATTTTTGCTTGTTACTAGCGACTAAACTTATTGTAGCGGTATCTTTGCACTTTCTGGAGAAACCATGGCACTCATTTTTACGCATCTCCATTTCGCAGCGTTGCGCTATCCGGCATTATGCTGTTAGGCCTCGCTTCTCCATGAAAGTTTTCTTGAATGTCGTCTTGAGTGCTGTGCTGTTAACAGCATGTGCCTCGCCGATGCCCGACTGGGTTAACAGCGCCTCTAAAAAATATCCAAGCGAGCAATACTTGATCGGCCGCGGACAAGCGCCGAAGGCGGATGAAGCGCGCGACCGCGCACGCGCCGATCTCGCTAAAATTTTTGAAGTGTCGGTGACGGTTGAAAGTCAGGATGTGCAAATTTTTCGCTTGCAGACGGCCAAGGATAAAACCGCAAAATCCGCCGATGAATATCCTGATCAAACTTCGCGCCAGATTATTACTCGCGCCGATCAAATCATCGAAGCTATTCAAATCGCCGATGTGTGGCGCGATCCGCAAATTAAAACTTACCATGCATTGGCTATATTGCCGCGCCAGCAAGCCACGCAGCGATTACGTCAAGAGATCGCGCGCCTCGACGCTGTTACCGGTACCTATCTCGAAACCGCACGGAATAGCGGCGATCCATTAAGAAAAATAGGCGCCACCCAGCAAGCTTTAGATGCGCAAATGCAACGCGTAGGTTATCAAAAATCTTTGCGTAACGTGGACCCGGTCGCCCAAGAAAAAGAATCGGCTTGGAGCACCGCCCAGCTTAATGCCGATCTCAGCGATCTGTTGAAACGTGCGCATATTGCCGTAAAAGTTAAAGCCGATATGCCCAAAGGCTTTGCCGCGCAAGTTGAGAGAATCCTGGCAGCGGCCGGTTTTTTGATCGACACCGGCGAAAAACCCGATTATGTTTTGGACACGCAGTTAACGCTGGAAGATTTGGGCTGGCGCGAGGGTCAATATTGGCAACGCGGTATATTGCTAATTAGCTTGCGCGAAACCGCGAATGAGCGCGTGCGCGGTAGCAAGCAATGGGATATTAAAGCCGCCGCGGCGCCGGATCACGCGGTTTCGATTCAGCGCGCCAGGGACCAAGCTGTTTCTATTTTGCGCAAGGAATTACGCGACAGCTTGCTTGGTTTTGCCGCGCCTTAGCATAACGGATTAACGCAGCTCGCTGAGCAGAGAGTCCATCATGCGTTCCGCCTGGGAAGCGTAGCCACCGCCAAATAAGTTAAAATGATTGAGAATATGATAAAGGTTATAGAGGGTCTTGCGTACGCGATATCCCGCATCAAGCGGCCAGGCATCCTCGTAGGCGCGATAAAAGGCGGCGGAAAAGCCACCGAACAATTCGGTCATGGCTAAATCCGCTTCGCGGTCGCCATAGTAAACCGCGGGATCGAAGATGACTGGTTGCCGTTGAAATGATCCAGCGTTGCCGCCCCATAGATCGCCATGCAAAAGCGATGGGGCCGGAGAGTAACCTTGGAAAAATTTTTCCAGGTCAGCTAACAAACGTTCCCCCTTTCGATTTAAGCTGCGACCGTTTTGGCCCGCGAGCTCTAACTGAAAGCCCAGCCTATTTTCTCGCCAAAAGTTTACCCAGTTAGGCGATGGCGTATTCGTTTGCGGCGTTGAGCCAATGGTGTTGTCAGTGTCCCAGCCGAACTGCGCGCGCGTGATGCGATGCATCTGTGCAAGTTGGAAACCCAGTTGCTGCATGCCATGAGAATTTATTGCTTCGATAGCGATGTACTCCAAAACCAAATAGGCAAAATTTTTATTTTTCCCCCAACACAGCGGTTGCGGTACACGCACGCTGTGACTACGCGCGATTTCTTGCAGACCTTTCGCTTCCGCTTCGAACATAGCTAAGCGCGCCGCAGCGTTTTGTTTTACGAAATAGCATCGCGGCCCATCTTCTAAAACCATGGCCTTATTAATGCATCCTCCATTGATGGAACGCCGGTTTTTGATCGAAAAAGATTTTTTGCTGCTGTCAGAAATGTGCTGCGCTAGGGTGTCCCAATCGTCATCCATCGGCTGTCACCTTAAAAAAAACAAACAAAGGACATGAAAAAGATAAATTGCCACCCAAAGTGGCAGAAATCCTGCATAAAGCGAGAAATTTTGTCGTTTTATCATCGTGATGCTGTTCATTTTTCATATAACCTATTGATTATGAACATATTCAATCGTGGCATTAGAATTGCAGAAATATCAGGGATATTTCCTACACCAAAGTGTGTGACGAATCGACAACGTCGGCAAAAGCCGAGTTGGTAATCGAAAGTACCTGAACATCGAGCTTAATTTAGAACAACAATGCAGCTTAAGCGACTATCTGTACAAGCAAGTCTTTTCATCGCCATCTTGACGATGGGACTTTGCGGAATATTGCTGGTATGGGCCGGCGGCGGTTTTTATCGCCAGCTGGTCCTGGATAATCAGCGCGCCATGTTAAGCGAACAAATTCGCACGCGGCTTACGGATTGGCGTCGTGAACTCGATGCCGAATCTCAACAGCTGGCTTTACTCGTTCGCGCCGATCCAGCTTTGGTAGCAGCGCTAACCGCAAAAAAAATCGACGCGACGGTGCGTCAACTCGATATTCTTTTCGATCGGCCGGGCATGTATTCGACGCGTGTTAAGTTGGCCAAGCTGCAAGTGCTGGATGAAAAGATGAATGAGCTCGGTGCATCCACCAAAGGCGTATCCAGCGCCGCGCTAAATCAAACTTCGTGTTTTAATTTTCGTATGTCCGCGGCTAGTCGCATAGGCACCGAGCGTGATAAACCGGTTACGGGTTTGTGTACGGCGGACAAAAATATTTATCATCTGCACCTTGTTCCTCTCAGTGAACGCGGCTCCCTCGGTTATCTGCTGATAAGTTTAGACATGACCTCGCGACTGACGGGGCGTGACAACCTTTTTGCCCTGCCTACGCGCATCACTTTTGCGGACGGTACTCTATTGTATCTTTCGCCCGCTTGGCCGCGCGGCAGCGACGTGGAAAACTACTTAGAAGTCGAGCAAGCCCTCAATGCATCGACTACTGTGCGCAATATGTTGAATATTGCGGTGAGCCAAGATATTCGCCTGCTCAACGAAAATTTTGCCAACACTGAACGTCTAATCTTGGCCGCGACCACGGTGGCGCTGCTGTTTATTTTGTTGTTGCTTTGGATCACGGTGCAAAAGACCGCAGTGAATCCATTACGCCAGTTGTTAATGCAATTGCGTAAGGTGCGCACGGAAAAAAATCTATTGGATAAATCACCCATCATCGAAGGTAACGCCGAAGTGGCGGAACTCAGCGCCGGCATCAATGAAATGACCGGCAGATTGAAAGAGTTTTACGAAAGCTTTGAAAGCTTGGCGTTCACCGATCCCTTGACCAAGTTGCCGAACCGCACGGTTTTTCACGATCGCCTGGAGAAAGGCATTGAAATCGCCAAGCAAGACTACAAGCCATTTGCCTTGTTTTTAATGGATCTCGACCGATTTAAAGACATCAATGACACGCTCGGACATCCGATTGGCGATTTGCTGTTGCAACAAGTGGCAGCGCGCCTGCGCAGTAAATTGCGCGATATCGATACGATCGCGCGCATGGGCGGCGATGAATTTGCTATCCTGCTGCCCGCGGTGAACGATAAGCACGCGGCGATGGCGGCGCGCATGTTACTGCAAGCTTTGCGCGCACCGTTTCAGGTGGCCGATCAAAGTTTGGACATCAGTGCCAGTATTGGCGTTGCGCTTTATCCCGATCATGGCGTCGACGCCAATATTTTAATTCAACGCGCCGACGTGGCGATGTATGCCGCCAAAAACGCCAACAGCGGCCATGCCTTTTACGACAGCAAGTTGGATCAACATAATCC
>JACQBD010000161.1 GCA_016194665.1 Gammaproteobacteria bacterium | reverse complement strand
TAAGCCCGGCAGTTTGCCGGTGTGCGAACATGCCTGCACCGAGACTTTATCGTTGCCGATTTATCCCGGCATGCCCTCGGAGCATATCGAGCGTGTGTGCGAAGTGCTGCTGCAAACTATCAAGAGCTAAAAATTTTCTCGTGACTCACGTAGGGCGCAATAGCGTAGCGTATTGCGCCGAATGCACGGTATAAAATCATCGTTCTAAGCAAAAAGTCTTCGTGCACCTCAAATGCGCGAGAAAAGTTTTCTTTTTTGCGATATATCGAGAAGTGGTGAACGAATGCGCACACGGACATGCGGCGCAATACGCTACGCTATTGCGCCCTACATTAATATTTTTAAGCGCGCTTGACGAGGGAACGGCTATATAATTTTTCGAATTCCGCCGGCGGCACGGCGGGGCTGAAGAGGAAACCTTGCACAGCGTTGCAACCGAGCTCACGCAAGGCAGTGAATTGTTTTTGCGTCTCCACGCCTTCGGCGATCACGCCCATGTCGAGACTGTGCGCCAGGGCGATGATGGCCTTGACGATGGCGGGATCGTCGCGGTCGGTGGTGATGTCGCGAATAAATGAGATGTCGATTTTGAGGCTGTCGACCGGGAGTTTCTTGAGATAGCTCAGCGAAGAATAACCGGTGCCGAAGTCGTCGATCGAGACCGACAGACCCTTGGATTGTAAATTTTTAAGAAGCGCCGCGGATTTTTCCGCGTTTTCCATCAATTCGTTCTCGGTAATTTCCATCGTTAAAGAAAACGACTCGGGATCAAACTCGGTTTCTTTCAAGATGGTTAAAACAGTCTCGGCAAAATCGGCGCGGCGCATTTGTTTGGCGGAAATGTTGACGGCTATTCCCATGGCCAAGCCGCGTTTATGCCATTCACGGCCTTGTTCGCAAGCGCTGCGCAACACCCATTCGCCGATAGGCACGATCATGTCGGTTTCTTCCGCCACCGGAATAAACCGCGTCGGCGGCACCGCGCCGAGTTTTGCATTCTGCCAGCGTAATAATGCTTCGCAGCCGATTATTTTGCGCGTGTTGATATCCACGATCGGCTGATAATGTAAGGCGAGTTCATTGCGTTCCAAGGCGTGGCGCAATTCGCGTTCGACCTCGAAGCGTTCCAAGGCGCGCGTATTAATTTCCGGCGTATAAAAGCGATAATTATTATCCGTTTCGCGGCGCGCGATATTCAGTGCGACCTCGGCGTTCTTCAGCACCGTATCGATGTCGTCGCCGTCGTCCGGATAAACCGCGATACCGATGCGCACCGTGACAAACAGCTCCACGCCGTCGAAGGAAATGGATCCGGTGAAGGCATTGATTATTTTGCGCGCGATCAGAATCACGTCGCCGGTGTGCGCGATATCGGTAAGAATAATGCCGAACGCGGAGCTGCCGGCGCGCCCCACGGTATCGCCTTGTCGCACCAGATTTTGCAAACGGCGCGCGACTTCGCGCAGCAGCATATCGCCGACGTGTTGACCGTGAATGCTATTTACTTCTTTTAATCTATCGATATGCAGCGTCATAACCGCGACATGCCGCGCATGATGTTTGGCGCGCGTTAAAGATTGTTCCAAGCGATCGCGATGCAGCGAACGATTCGGTAAGCCGGTTAACAAATCATAGTAGGCAAGATTATGCAGCTTTTCTTCTTTTTCGATGTACTCGAGCCCCAAGGATACGTCGGCGGCTAATTCGTGCAGCAGTTTCATTTCGTCGGCGTCGAAAACACCGGCCTCGTCGGCATACAGATTTAAATAGCCGATGACTTGACCGGAAAGCTGCAGCGGCAGCAAGGCGCAGGAACGATAGCCGCGTTGCAGCGCCGCTGCTTTATTTAAGATCGGCGGCATGTCTTGGCGTATATCGTTGCACACGATAGCCTGCGCGCCGCGCAAGGCCGCGCTCACGGGATCGGCGGCGTTCGAACCTTCCGCGGGAAATTGCAAACGAACCTGTTGCGGATAATCCGTATCGTTGCCGACGATGTGTTTGGCCACGAGCATGCGCGACTCTGCATCGATCACGCCGATCCATGCCAATTTAAAACGGCCTTCCTCCACGGCAATGCGGCAAGTTTCTTGTAGCAGTGCGGAGCGTTCGCGCACGCGCATCATGGCGCTGTTGATGCCGGCCAATACCGCGTAGACGCGGCTGAGGCGGGCGATGCGCGTTTCATTTTCTTTGATGCGAATGTTTCGCTGTTCCAAGCGTGCAGTCATGCCGTCGAAGGCGCGTGCTAATTCGCTGATTTCGTCGCGCCCGCCGGACATACCGCTGCGCGCGCTGAGATCGCCGGCGTCGACACGCCGCACCGCGTTTAATAAGGCGCTAACGCGACGCAGTATAAAAACATCTCCGCCGATCCACGCGGCGGTTAATAGTAGCAGCGTTACGCCGACCAGCGCCATTAAGTTGCGCAGCAATACTCCGTTTACTTCGGCGATGGCAACGGCGGAAGGAATACCGACAGCGAGGTAGGTTTGTAATTTTCCGCCGGCGTCCTGCAGCGCGCCAAAAGCATACAGGCGATCGATTTTATCGGGCCCTAATATTTGGAAAATACCTTCTGTGCGGCCGCGCATTTTTTTAAATAATTGCGAAGTGACGATCGATTGTCCAAGCCAATGGGAAGGATTAGGTTGGTGAACCAGAACGGTGCCATTGTGATCGACGATGATCAGCGATGAATTGTCCGGCAAGCGCATGTCCGCGGTGAGCTGATTGAGCCAAGCCAAATCGATCGCGGCAAAGATAACTCGCTGCAAATTACCGGCGGCGTCGAGCACCGGGTAACCGAGATTAATCGTGCCTTTGCCGGTGATGCGGCCGATTTGGTATTCACCGATGGAAAAATTATGCGTCTCAAGTACGCGTCGAAAATATAGCCGATCGGCGGAGTTGATAATCGTCGGCCACGGTAACGCGCTACAAAAGATGTCACCATTTTTTCGCATGACGCCAAAGTTGGCGTAGCGCGGATGTTCTTTCAATAAACCGACCAAAAAATTTCCGCAAACCGATCCATCGCCGTTGCGTATCGGCGGCACTTGCGCCAACACCATCATCAGTTGACGTGTTTCCTGGATGAGTTGTTGTTGATTTTTGCTTGCAAGATCGACGATTTGCTGCGCACGACTGACGACCATCGCTTGCGCCTGCTTACGCTGTTCCAAACCAGTGTGAACAATCATCGCCAGTGCCGGAATTGCGGCCAGCAGCACTAACACCAGTAGCCGCGCGCGCAAACTGGATAGGGCCGAGGATTTCATTAAGTAAATTTATGAAACTGAAGCGAAAGTCGCCGGCGGTTTAGCCAGAGAAGATAGAAAACAGTTTTGCATTGCTTCCATGCGTTTTGCTTTTTATATTATCGCCTGTTCCGGGTGGCTACTTTTATTTCAGTGTGATGGCGTATTTTTTGCGTCCCTTCGCCTAAGCATTCATCACAATTATCTAACTAATTATCGTATGCTGCCATTAGATGTCAATTTTAAGATGCTTTTTCGACGAGACGAGGATTCCCCCATCAGGACGTTTTGTCTCAGGAATACCGCCTGGACGGAATCGACCGAGGCATGATTAGGGAGGACATAACACTGAAAAGCATGATATCTTGGCGCGCGTTTATTTTAAATAACGACCCCGTTCTAGGAGACGAACAATGAATAAAAAAATACAGATGAGCATTCTATGCGCGATTTTCATGTATGTGCCCGTGACTTGGGCGGAACCGAAAGACGCCGCTCCCTACGGCACGGCGAAATTTAGCGCTTATGCCGACATCGACAGCATCAAGCAGCTTAAGATGGTATGGGACTTTAATTTTGTCGATCCGAAAGCAGTGGGCATGGTGTTTAACAATGTGGCGGCGCTATTGCGCGCGACCAGCGAATATGGACCTAAAGAAATCGATCCGCTTAAAGTCGTGATCGTTTCGCACGGACCGGAAGTGGTGGTGTGGGACAAGCGCAACTACGCCAAATACAAAGAGATCGTGGATCGCGCCGCCGGTTTGGCGAATCAGGGCGTGCGCTTTGAAGTTTGCCGAAATGCCGCCAAGGCGCAAGGACTGGAGCCGGAAGACCTGCAAGGATTTATCACCGTGGTGCCCGCCGGGCCCTACGCTTTGGCTTACTGGCAGGCTAAGGGTTATGGCCTAAATGCCGTCGGCGCTACCATGCCGACATCGCCGATCAGCGATCTGAATAAAGCTGACTTGCATAAGAAATAAAAAAAACACCGCGCGCCGCTACAGCGCGCGGTGTTTTATTTTTTCCAGTCATAAAATGATCACGCAAAGGTTCCGCTGTCCCAGCCCCACATGGAATCTTTGACGTCGGTGAATTCGATGTATACCCGTTCCGACGAAATTTTAAGTTCGTCTTTTAAGAACTGGCATAGTACTTTGGAAAGCATCTCGGTTTTACTCTCCGGCAGACCGATGGATTTAAGTTGCAGGTAAGCGCACGGCGCGTCGCTACCGGCGAACAACATTGGTTGCGCGGATTCGAGACGAACCATGACGTATTTTTCAGGCTTGCCTAAATTTTTTGCCGCCAACACCGACAGTCTTTTTAAAATTTCGTCTTTGTCCGCGCCTGCTATGTCGTGGTTGGTTTGTATCTTAAGATACGGCATGAGATAAATCCTCCGGCGTTGTCATGACAAATATGATAATTCACTATAGCCTAGCCCATGAAACAATTTTCGCCTTCCTGCGAGCGTAATAAAGAATCGATCCTGACGGTTTTGCAAGAGGTATTGCCGGCCTCGGGCGTGGTGCTCGAAATCGGCAGCGGCAGCGGTCAGCACGCCGCGTATTTTGCGCGCGCCTTGCCGCAGTTGGAATGGCAGCCCAGCGACGTGGCTGAGAATTTGCCTAGCATCCGTGCGTGGCGCGCCGAAGCCGGATTGCCGAATCTGCGCGAGCCTTTGCTGTTGGATTTATTCGCCGAGCCATGGCCCGTTACCTCGGTGCAAGCGCTAGTGTGCATTAATACCGTACACATCGTTTCGTGGCCGGGCGTGGAAAAATTATTTACCGGCGCCGGGCGGCTGTTGGCGTCCGGCGCGGTGATGTTTGTTTACGGCCCTTATCGCTACAGCACGCGGCCGCTCGAACCCAGTAACGAAGAATTCGACCGCTGGCTGAAAGCGCGCGACGCGCAATCCGGCGTGCGCTTGTTCGAAGACGTAAATGCCTTGGCGCATGAAAACGGGTTGATGCTCGCCGGCGATCGCGCCATGCCGGCGAACAATCGCTCAATTTGGTGGATTAAAAAATAATTATTTTTTTGCAGTTTCTATGCAAGGAATATTTCATGGCCGATCGAAAAAAAACTGCCCGAAGATTTTTAGCCTTGGAGCATCGCCGTCAAGCGCTTGTGCCTTTAAAAATCTTTGTCGGTAGAGTCGTCGTTTATCTAACGATTGCCAGTTTCGTTGTGTTAGGAGCGTTAGCGATAGGCATATTCGGTTATCATGAGTTGGAAAATTATTCTTGGGTAGATTCGTTTTTGAATGCGTCAATGATTCTGGGCGGCATGGGCCAAGTCAACGAACTGCACACTCAAGCGGGAAAAATTTTCGCAGGTTGGTACGCGTTATTTTCCGGAGTGGTATTCTTGGCTGGCGCCAGCTTGATACTCGCCCCGTTGTTGCATCGCTTGCTGCATCGATTTCATCTCGAAGCCGATAATGTAAAGCACGGCGATTAGAAGCTATCTCAAAATTAAGAACCTGATGAATGTAGCTTGGGATGAACGCAGCGAACCTCAACTAATCGCTGGGTTCTTCGCGTCTAACCCAAACTCCATTAAAACTATTTTTGAGGTAAATTCCAATCTTGCGGCTGTCGGCTGATTTATTTTCTCGCTTGAACGATGGCTTCTGACAAGCTGACGCAACCGGATGACTGTAGGCGTTGCGCTAGGCCTTGCACGATTTCATTGACGATACCGGGCCCTTGGTAAATCAGCGCGGTATAAATTTGTATCAAATCCGCGCCCGCGACGAATTTTTCCCAGGCATCGTCAGCGTTTTCCACGCCGCCGACGCCGATGATGGGCACGTGAGCTTGTAGTTGCGCGTAGAGCTTACGGATGACTTCCGTGGAACGTGACTTTAACGGCCGTCCGCTTAAACCCCCGGTTTGCGCCGCGAGCGCATCGCTACCGAGACCGTGGCGTGCGATCGTGGTATTGGTGGCGATGACCGCGTCGAATTTATGTTGCAACACCAGTTGCGCGATGACGCTAATTTGCGCGTCGTCCAAATCCGGCGCGATTTTAAGCGCGATCGGAACGTATCGATGGTATTTTTCAGCCAGCGCTAGTTGCTCTGACTTAAGCAAGCGCAATAAGTCATCTAAGTTTTCTTGTTTCTGCAGTTCGCGCAAGCCGCTGGTATTCGGCGATGAAATATTCACGCTGATATAGTCCGCGTGAATATAAACCGCGCGCAAGGCGCGCAGGTAATCATCGGCGGCTTGTTCGATGGGCGTGTCACGATTTTTGCCAATGTTGATGCCCAGCGGAACATATTCTTCTTGCGACGCCAGGTTGGCGACAAATTTTTCCATGCCGACATTATTGAATCCCAGGCGATTGATGATCGCCGCCTGATTCACCAGACGAAACATGCGCGGCGCGGGATTGCCCGGTTGCGGCCGCGGTGTCACGGTGCCGAGCTCCAAAAAACCAAAACCGAAACCGGCCAGGGGTTTAATGTATTCGGCGTTCTTGTCGAGGCCGGCGGCGAGGCCCAGCGGATTGGGAAACGCCACACCCATGACTGTCACCGGTAAGTGCGGCGTACGATGTCGCCGGCGCAAACCCAGTAGACGCGCCAAGCCAGGCCAAGAATAAAAACAACGCAGCAGGCTGAAGCTCAGGCGATGACTGGTTTCGGCATCCAGCAGAAACAACAACGGACGGAAGAGTTTGTACAAAAGCGCCTCGTGAGGGTTGGACCGGTGCGGCGTGCGTGCATGATAACGCACGTGTCGTGCAGTTGAAACGGTAGCCGGCAGCTAAGGTTTGAATTTGGCGCTACAGCGTGTTATGACTGAGCCGCGGTTTATTGATTAATCAGGGAGACGTGGGTCATGAAGGCACAGAAGGTTAGTTACTTTGCAATGCAAGTCCCTAACCGCGTGGGCGAGGCCGGACGCATCCTGTCGGGGCTGGCCAAGGCCGGCATCAATCTGCTGGCGTTCACCGGCTTCCCGCAAGGACGCCGTTCGCAAATGGATTTCATTCCCGCTAATCCGACCACGTTCTTGGCGGTGGCGCGCGGCATGAAGCTGCGCTTGCGCAGCAAAAAGATCGGATTTCTGATTCAAGGCCGCGACCGACGCGGGGCCGTGGCGGAGATGATGGCGAAGCTGGCGGTGGCTAAAATAAACGTTACCGCGGTGGATGCTGTCGGTGTCGGCGGTGGACGTTTCGGCGCGATTCTGTGGGTAAATCAGAAGGATATTAATCGCGCCGCACGCGCGCTCGGCGCGCGCTAGCCAGGCTGGTTTAATTTCTCCTCGTAGTTTTCCGTTGCTACGGTAAAATCTCCTTTTTCTCATGGCGCAAGTTTCAATCGCTGTGAATTAATGTAATGGGAACCTCTAAAAATCCCCTCTCCCTCCGGGAGAGGGTTAGGGTGAGAGGGATAAAATACTTTGATTTAATTATCCCATCCTCGCCTTCTCCTGGAGGGAGAAGGAGTCTGAAATTTTTAGAGGTTCCTTAAACATTTTTTATTGTTCTTTCCGTTGCAAGAGCGCGCAGTTTATTTTGGAGTGACGCATGACCAAGAAGTTGAATCGTTACAGTTCGCGGATCACCGAGCCCAAGTCGCAAGGCGCCTCGCAAGCCATGCTCTATGGCACCGGTTTGACCGCGGCCGACATGAGCAAGGCCGAGATCGGCATCGCTTCGGTGTGGTGGGAAGGCAATACCTGCAACATGCACTTGAACGATCTGGCTGCGAAAGCGAAAGAGGGCGTCAAAGCCGCGGGATTGGTGGGCATGCGCTTCAATACCATCGGCGTGAGCGACGGCATTTCCATGGGCACCGACGGCATGTCGTATTCGCTGCAATCGCGCGATCTCATCGCCGACTCCATTGAAACCGTGGTGAGCGCGCAGTGGTACGACGGACTCATCACCATTCCCGGTTGCGACAAGAACATGCCCGGTTGTTTGATCGCCATGGGTCGCTTGAATCGGCCATCGCTCATGATCTACGGCGGCACCATCAAGCCCGGGCACGCGCACGACGGCAAGGTGCTCGATATCATCTCCGCGTTTCAAAGTTACGGTGAATTCATCGCCGGCAAAGTCGACGAACCCGGTCGCCAAGATATCGTGCAGCACGCTTGCCCCGGCGCCGGCGCCTGCGGCGGCATGTACACCGCCAACACCATGGCCTCGGCGATCGAAGCCATGGGCATGTCTTTGCCGTATAGCTCGTCCACGCCCGCGACCGATGCGGGAAAAATCGATGAATGTTTAAAAGCCGGGCAGGCGTTGCGGCATTTACTGGAACAAGATATTAAACCGCGCGACATCATGACGCGCGCCGCATTCGAAAACGCCATGGTCATCGTCATGGCGCTCGGCGGTTCGACCAATGCGGTGTTGCATCTCATCGCCATGGCGCGTGCTGTGAACGTGCCGCTGACGATCGACGATTTCCAACAGGTGAGCCGGCGCGTGCCTTTCCTCGCCGATCTCAAGCCGTCCGGAAAATACGTCATGGAAGATTTGCACAAGGTCGGCGGCATTCCCGCGGTCATGAAATATTTGCTTGAAAAAGAAATGTTAGACGGTAGTTGTCTGACCGTCACCGGCAACACCGTGGCGGAAAATCTGAAAAGCGTGGCGAGTCTTAAAAGCGGGCAAGATGTTTTCATGCCTGTGGAAAAACCGATCAAAGCCTCGGGACACATTCAAATCTTGCGCGGCAATCTCGCGCCCGGCGGCGCGGTCGCCAAAATTACCGGCAAGGAAGGCATGCGCTTCAGCGGTCCGGCGAAAGTCTACGACTCGGAAGAAGACATGCTGCACGCTTTGGAGCGCAAGGAAATCAACAAAGGCGATGTCGTCGTGATCCGCTACGAAGGGCCGAAAGGCGGTCCGGGCATGCCGGAAATGCTTACGCCCACGTCCGCGATCATGGGCGCGGGTTTGGGCAAAGACGTGGCCTTGATCACCGACGGACGTTTCTCCGGCGGCTCGCACGGATTTATCATCGGCCACGTGGTGCCCGAAGCGCAGGAAGGCGGACCGATTGCCTTGATTAAAAACGGCGACGTCATCACCATCGATGCCGACAAGAATCTGCTGGCGGTGGATGTCAGCGAAGCCGATATGGCCAAACGCCAAGCGCAGTGGAAAATGCCGCCCTACAAGGCAACGCGCGGCACGCTCTATAAATATATCAAGAACGTAAAAAATGCTTCCGAAGGCTGCGTGACGGACGAATAAAATTTATTTTTTGTTGCCATATGAAGATTAACTGGAAATGAATCGTCGTGTTGGTGTGCGGTCTTTGGCTGGCGGTGATGGTGGCCGCGAGTTATTTAAGCTACGAACAAAAATCGCCGGTTCGAATCGAGCAATGGATGCCGCAACCCGTAAAATAATTAGCGGCAGGCATAGCGATTAAATGTGCGAGACTAATTTGGCTTCGGGGATCAGGGTGCGTAAGGCGTGAATAATTTCAAAACGCATACCGGGAATCGGCCGGACGCTAATCCATAACAGGCTTAGCTTGAGATTCAGCTCGGCGAAAACCACCGCGTGTTCGTATTTGGCAAAAACAGCTTGAATGTTTTTAATCGTGTCTTGAATGAGGTGTTGCGGTTTTTTAATCAGGCCGGGAAACAATACCATAAAATCACTCAGGGCATTTCCGTGTTCGTCAAACGCGGGAGCGCGTTTACGTAACGGCTCCGCGGGAATCAACGACGGAGAAACTATAAGCCGAGACATGTTCGAATCGCCTCTATATCCTGTATTGTTTATGATAGGCATCATATCCTAAAATTTGTTGTCTAAGCAAAAGAAGGATTTGATAGGGACAGTACACTTAGAAGGAGATGACATGAAAAATGTCGAACATCGCTTTAGTATCCGCAAAACCGCTGCGGTCAATGCTTTAATCAATTACGATTTCGCTTATTCGAAACGCGCCAAAATTAATAATCTTAGTTTAAGCGGCGCTTTGGTGAAGATGGATGAAACGCCCGATCTGCCTACGGGCGCACGTGTCGAAACCGTATTGGCCCTGGGGCAAGGCAAGGAACAAATCGCCTATCGTTTGCCGGCGAATGTGGTACGGGTTGATGGAAATACGCTAGCGCTGAAATTTCGCTCTTGCGACGATCGCGCCTATACCGCGCTGGTTAATTTTTTATATGCGACTAGTTAATTTAAAAAATTTAAATTTTATTTCGTTGAATGGTGAATTTTTTCGCGGACGCCGGTAGTGCCGAGACGCGGCAGTAAAAAATCATCGCGCGCGAACACGTAGCCGCACAGGCATAGCGCCGAAGTAATGGGCAGGGTTGTTTTGCAGTGCGGGCATTTCTTTGTCTTGGTGTTTTCAAAAGCCTCCATGATTTTTTCCACCTTCGCCGCTTGTTGCGCGCGAAACGCGTCCGTCGGCGTCGAGGAATTATTTTCCAGAGGATTTTTGCCGTGCGCAATCTGTAACTGCTGGCGAGCGTCCAGGATTTTGGCGGCTTGGGCTTCGCGTTGGTCGCGCAACGACAAAGCTTCTTGAATGGCTTGCACCAGATTAACCGTCTTACGTGAATTGTTAGGATCGGCCATCAACTCGACGCGCGCGGTTTCCACCGCCGCTACCATCTGATCTACTCGCGCGGTGAGATAGGCTTCGAAAAGTTCTTCGTCTTGTAATACTTGTTCTTCGGGTAAGGGCGCATCGTTGCCGGAACCAAAGGCATAACCGCAGTCGCAGCGTTGGGCGCTGGTAGATACCAAGGCACCGCAAGCTGGACATGGTTTTTGATAGATGCTGAAAGCGCTCATGCGATATCCCTCGTGACGACTCCCTCTGACGCCTAATCCTTTAGGCCTAGCTAAGCTTGAGCCATAAGTATAGATCGCATAAATCGCGCTGACGAGACGATTCAACGAGATGAGATAACTGGAAGGGCAAGGCCGATAAGTGGAATATTAGGCGTCTAATTTTGGTAAATTTTGCATTTCTGCGAGCAATTAAAGCTCATGCGGCAGAAATCGTTTGTTTAAATGGCTATGGCGCACAGAATATGCGCCAATTTGGTTTTAAATTATCAAATTCGAGGCGGATTAACCAAGTTATGTTCAACGCTTATGAACAAAAGAAACAACGTTTAGCGGAATATCTGCGAAATCATCGCGGCGCGGAAATTCGCCTCGCTAAAAGTACGTCCAATTTGTTCCGCGATCGCCAAGAAACCTCGGCACGTAAACTCGACGTGCGCGACTTTAATAATGTTTTGCAGGTGACAGATGAGTATGTCGAAGTGGAAGGAATGACGCCCTACGCCAAGCTCGCGGCCGAATGCCTTAAACACCATGTCATGCCCGCGGTCGTGCCGCAGCTAAAATCCATCACTATCGGCGGCGCCACGGTCGGATGCGGCATCGAGTCTTCGTCGTTTCGGTATGGTCTGGTGCACGAAACAGTGCAGGAAATGGAAATTCTGTTAGGCGATGGCCGCATCGTTTGTTGCACACCCGAAAACGAACATCGCGATTTATTTTATGGTTTCCCCAACTCCTATGGCACGCTCGGTTATGCCTTAAAGATTAAGGCCAAGGTGGCGCCGGTAAAACCCTATGTCAAACTGACGCATGCGGTTTATGCGGATGCGAAAATTTACTTTGCCGAGCTGGCGCGCCAGTGCGCGCGCACCGATGTCGATTTTGTGGACGGCGTGGTATTCGGGCGCCGGGAAATGGTGATAACGCTCGGTCAATTTACCAACCACGCTCCTTATGTGAGCGACTACACGTATAAAAATATTTATTACCGCTCGCTGCGCCAACGCCAGGAAGATTATCTGAGCGTAGAAGATTACCTGTGGCGTTGGGACACGGATTGGTTTTGGTGTTCGAAGAACCTGGGCGCGCAAAATCCGCTGATCCGACGTTTGTACGGTAAATCGCGTTTAAACTCGATCAGCTATACCCAAATCATGCGCTGGAACAGCCGCTGGAAACTGCTGCAGCGATTTCAGCGTTTACTCGGTATGCATGCCGAATCGGTCATTCAAGATGTCGAAGTTCCCATTGAAGCGGCTGAGGAGTTTTTATCTTTCTATCATGAGACGATTCGTTTTACGCCGGTGTGGATTTGCCCGACGCGTTGCTTTAATCCCGCCGCGAGATTCGATCTTTATCCGATGGACCCGAAAAAACTTTATGTTAATTTTGGTTTTTGGGATGTGATTCGCGGCCGCAAAAAATTGCCGCCCGGGTTTTACAATCGGCAGGTGGAAACCAAGGTGATGAGTCTCGGTGGAATAAAATCGCTGTATTCGGATTCGTACTTTACGCCGCAGCAGTTTTGGAAAATTTATAACAAGGACGCGTATGAAAAGTTAAAACAAAAATATGATCCGCAAGGCGCGCTGAAAGATATCTATCGTAAATGCGTTCAGAAAGAGTAGCGCTGTCGGGCGAGCAAAAAACATAGTGGACTAAGACCTACAAGTTGTTGCATATCCCATACATAGCAATATTAAGAAACGTTAATAGTGTAGTTGCAGCACCATTTTTACGCTCTATCGTGTAGTTTCCTCCGGTCATCGGCCACAAAGCGAAATAACAGTCTATACTTCTACACTTGTATTTCCCTTATGTTTCGGCCTTAATAGACGGGCGTCGCATACGTTCGCAGATGTAGGGAAGTGGTCCATCGCAGTTCTCGTGTACCATGAATTACGCAAGGAGGTTTGCATGAATCAAACGTGGCGTACTACGCATGAAAATGGCAACGCAGTGAAAACCGACACGACGCGCGAAGCGGTTGAGATGTCGGAAGCCATCAAGGCTTTGCAGTCGCAGTTGGCCGATCTGCGCAAAATTGTGCAAGCGGCTAAGTCAGCGGATGATTCGGTTTCACCGCCCAACCATCGTCAGTAATTCTCAGTCGTTCCTTTCTAAACTCATCTAAAACTTAAATTGCCGGCGGATGACTCAGCCGCCGGCATTGGGTATTTCAATTTAGCTTGTGACCTTCATGGATGGCGTCAGCGAAACGCAAACTGCTTGGCGTTTTCTATGCGCCAGGATTCCATAGACATACGTACCTAAGAAAATTCCGCCCAGGGTGAAAAGTGTCGCCAACTTTCCTTCGCCCAGCATGACGGGCGCCGTACCGGGGCAAGAACCGGTCAGCCCCCAGCCCACACCGAACAACAGCGCGCCCGGCGCTAGATAGCGGCGCATGGCTTTGCCTTCAAACTGCAGCGGAATGTCGAGCAACAACGCGCGTGCACGTAGCCATTTCAAAATCAAAACACCGATAATACCGACGCTGACAGCGCTGGCGATGACCCACAGCAACTGAAAATTTTCAAACAGAAATAGACGCGCGTGCATATCGAACGTGGTTGCGCCGCCGCGGCTCAATAAGAATCCGAACAGTATTCCGAAAAATAGAAATATAAATTTCATAAATAATTCATTTAAATGAAGGATGCGAACAACATTTGTACCGCCGCCAAACCGCCGGCAAAGAATAAAGCGCCCGCCAGCAGACTGGGCGGATTGAGTAAAGCGCAACCGGAAATCACATGACCGCTGGTGCAACCTCCGGCTAAACGCGCGCCGACGCCCATGAGTGCGCCACCGCCGGTCAATATCAAGCCTTTAAGCCAGAATGTTTGCGGCAAAACGCGGTCATACATTTCACCCATGGAAAAGGTAAGCGCCAAAGAGTCGGCGTCGGAAGCGGTCACTGCGGCGATAAAACCACCGAGAGGCAGGCCTAAGAAAAACCACAACAACCAATGATCCGTGGCCGCGAGTTCGCTGCGGCGAAATGTTCCTGCACGAGAAATCAAGCCGCACAAGTGACCGTAGCTCTGCGACACGCCGAGCTGGCGATTGCTCAGCCACAGCTGAGTTAAAGCCAGCAAACCAATGGCTAAACCGGCCAGCCACCCAGGCCACAAAATACTATGCGACATGCTGAATTCTCCAGGAACAGTTACATGCGAGAGTGAGTTTTGTAACATGGCGAGGAAGGCGAGAACAAATAATGCTATCGTATGCACCCATAAAGGATGCAAAACGCTAAACATCAGTGGCTTAAGGATGATGTTGAGATGCATAAAAGTTTTAATCCGGGCATAAGTAGCCCGGCAATGAGCATAAACAGCTGAGGCAGAGTAAAAATGTATCTCCAGTATTTCGGTCTACGCGAAAATCCTTTTTCGATTCCGCCGGACCCGAACTATCTGTATTTGAGCCGCGGCCACCTGGAGGCGCTTGCGCACCTGCAATACGGTTTAGGCGAAGGCGGCGGCTTTGCGCAGTTGACCGGCGAGGTCGGCACCGGCAAAACTTTGCTGATTCGCGCTTTGGTGGAACGTTTACCGGATGAAGTGGATATCGCCTTGATTCTGTATCCGGTATTGACCGTGGCTGAGTTTGTCGCCGCAATTTGCGATGAACTGCAGATTCCGCGCCCCAGTGAACACGCCAGTCTCAAGCGGCTTATCGATGCGCTCAATGTACAGCTGTTGCAAAATCACGCGCGCGGCCGGCGCACCGTGCTGATCATCGACGAAGCGCAAAATTTAAACCGCGAAGTGTTGGAGCAAATTCGTTTGCTCACCAATCTGGAAACGACCAAGCAGAAACTACTGCAAATTATTCTCATCGGCCAGCCGGAGCTCTCCAGCCTGCTGGCGCAGCGCGACTTGCGCCAGCTCGCGCAACGCATTACCGCGCGTTACCATTTGGCGGCGCTCACGCGCAAAGAAACTTTCGATTACATCGTGCATCGTTGCCGCGTCGCCGGCGCCAAGACCACGCTGTTTGAAAGAACCGCGATGGAACGCGTGTACAGCATTTCCGGCGGCATCCCGCGCCTTATCAATATTATTTGCGACCGCGCTTTGCTTGGCGCGTACACGCGCGAAAAATCCACGGTAGACGTAAGCATTGTACGGCGCGCCGCCGCCGAAGTCGGATCGACCAAGCCTAAGCGCCGCTGGCTCACGCCCGTGACGCATGTGCTATTGCCAACCGCGATGACGGCGGCTTTATTAGCAGGCGCATGGTTATGGTGGTCGGGCGCCGCCAAATCACCGTCGGCCAATGAAGCGGTCAGCGCCACGACGCCTGTTGCTGCGCAAGAAAATAATAATATTGCCGTGGCGCAAGTCGCCGCCGCGAAAACTTCAGCGCCGGAAATAACATTGGCGACGCCGGCAAACACCAAACCCGTTGTCACGCTCGAATCCCTATTGGCCAATGCCGAAGTGACTGCAGATACCGAGTCGGCGATGAAACATCTTTTTGAGCGTTGGAATTTGGACTACGCGGTTTTGAAGGGCAAGACCGGTTGTGAACGCGCATTGAACGCAGGACTGCATTGTCTTTATAAAGTGGGAGCGTGGAGCAGTTTGCGTAGCTATAACCGTCCGGCGATTATCGAACTGCAAGATACCGCCGGGCGTAAATATCACGCCTTGGTTGCGGCGCTTAAGCCCGATGCGGTGGTGTTGGAATTGGGCGGACAGCAATACGATTTTCCCCTGAGCGAAGTGGACCGAGTGTGGTTTGGAAAATATCTGTTGTTATGGAAACCGACCATGCCGGAAGAGGCCGCGCTGCATCTCGGCGATCGCGGTGAATCCGTTATTTGGTTGCGCGATGCCTTGGCGCGTTATCGCGGCGAACCGTTGGTGGCCGAGGCCAGCGATCTTTTCGATCAGGAGTTGCAACAACAGTTAAGGAACTTCCAAAGCCGACAGCAGCTGGTGTCCGACGGTGTAGCCGGGCGCATCAGCTTGGCGCGCTTGCAGAGTTATTTGCCCGGCGGTTCGCCGACCTTGGTGGCCGACGCCACTACGCCGGAGGCGCGCTAAGCATGTCTTACATTCTGGATGCACTGCGCAAATCAGAACAACAGCGACGCCCTGGCGCGACGTCGCGGCCGAGTGGGGCGGTGCATGATATTTCCCGGCCCTTGCCGGACGGCGGTTGGTTAATCTTAATCGGACTTGTTTTACTATTAGGTTTATTGGCTGCGGCATTTTTTTTCTGGCGTAGCACGGTAAGCAAGGTTGCGACGATAGCGCCAACGCCTGTTGCCGCGGCGCCGGCGTCATCGGTAGCCGTTCCTATACCTGCCGCGCCCAGTACTGAAAAAACAATGCCAGTGCTTTCGCAGACGCCGCTTAATACGGTAAAGAATGAAACTCCCGTGCGAGATTTAGCCGATGAAGCGCAGGTGCCAATGGCGCCCAAACCGAAGCTGAAACCAAAATCCAAACTCCAATCAAATACAAAGCCGGCGCCGTCACCGTTGAAGCATACGATTACTGCCAAAGCCGTGCCGCAAAAAACCGAAAGCGCCACTACGGTAGCGACCGATAACACTCCTTTGCTGCAAAAAATGCCGCAAGAATTTCAAAACGCTTTGCCTCCTATAGCGGTCACGATCCACGTGTATTCACAAGATGCGTCGCAACGCATTTTATTCATCAACAACCGTGAATATCATGTCGGCGATCGGATCGAGGGCGGCGTACGCGTGGAAGAGATCGTTGCCGACGGTACCGTGCTTAGCTTTCGCAGCGAGCGTTTTAAAATCGCGCGTCCGCGCTAGCCAAACTCCGGCCGAAACAAGAAGTGATTTTTATAAATTAGAAAAAAGCTTGGCGAACTCGGCGCGCTCTTCTTCGCTCATCGACAGCGCTGGGATAAGTTGGCCGCTCGAAGGAAATTCATAACCGCAACGACAGCGCGCTAAATTGGCCGCGACCGCCGACGTGCAATTGGGGCAATCCTTTTTATCGCTGGAAACATATAAACGTGGCGCGGATTTAGCCGTCACCACGGGCAAAGACGGTAATTTTGTTTCGATCGACGCCGCGGTCGAGGCTATTTCTTTTTGGGGCGGAACCGTTACCGCAACCGCCGGCTGAGCGTTTTGAACTTCACGCACGATCTTTTCAGCTTTGGCCGATTGCGCTTGTCGAAATGCTTCGTTGGGTTGTGCTGTTTGAGTGGCTTGTCTAGATTGTGGGCCTATCGTTGGCGGCGTCTTAACGGGAATAACTACTGGTTTCTTGCGCACGGTTGTTGACGACGAATTTTTTTTGGCGGCAACCGACGAGGTAATAGTAACGGTGTTACCCCTGCGCTTGGTGCTGCTTAAATTTGATTTGCTCGCCGTTACCGTTTTAGTCGTGGCGCGCACTGGTGCGCTCGTGACAGCGGGTTTTTTCGCCGATTGCGTTCGCGCCTCGGCGCGCTTTTTTAAAGTTGTGGTGATGGAAACGGAAACCGGAATCGGCACGGGCGTTTGAATCGAAATCGGAAGCGGCGCCGAAACGGGCACATGAGCAACTACAGGTAAAGGCGCGGTCGCCGGCGCAACAACTGCTTGTTGAGATTTTTTTAATTGCGCAAGATGCGCCGATTGCGCAGCCAGCGCTTCCTTGGCTGCATGTGCTTCATCCATCGCTTGCATTAACTGAATGGATTTTTTCTTGTTCATCGGATCGCGCACGAGTTCTTTTTGTATTGCTTTGATTGCATCGTTCGCTTGTTGTACGCGCGCGGCAAGATAAGTCTCGTAAAGCGCTTCGGCATTCACGCGGATCTCACCGGAAGTTGGGCCGGTGATGGCGTCGGTATGATCGAAATCGAATCCGCAGGCGCATTGTTTCGCGTCGCTCGGCAACGTCGTCATGCATCCAGGACAGACTTTCTGAAAAATACTTCTCGTGGTCACGCGACTTCCTTGTGGGCTTAATTCGATCCGGGCAATATCGTTTACGTCAAAAAGTATAGGCGCGGGCGCTGTATTACGAATTCCTGTCACGATATTTGGGGCCGGTAAGCCGACCGGTGGTACGACTGGGGGAAAATTTTTAGAGTAGACGGCGATAGCTGCGCAGCCGTTTTTGCATGAGATGCTGTTGCGGCTTCCAGGGATCGCTCCAAGATAATTTCGGCTGCAATAAGGCTTGGCACAGACGCAGCATGCCTTCGATATCGTCGAGGTGCACAAACTCCGGCGCCGGACCGTCGGCGCCGCGGCAATCCGGTCCGCCTTCCAAGCCTTGATTGTGATAGTTGCCGAGCGGCACCGATATGCCAATCGCGGGAAATCCATACACCGTGGCGGCGGTGGCTTCGCAGGCGCCGCCATCCATCACGCGCCGCTGATGTTTTTTCGGCAAGCTGTGGGCGGCGACATCGGTCAGCACTTTAAGATAATCAGGGTCGAATACCGTGCGCCGGTCTCCCAAGCGCACCACCGGTCCGTGACCGATGAGGGCGCCGGGAAGCGTGCGCGAAGTTTCGAGGCTGACGCACACGATAGGCCGCAGCGCGGACGTAAGCCAACCGAGGTCGAAGTGGCCGATGGCGCCGACGAATCCGACTTCTTCCGCGCGCGTGAGCAAGCCGAGAAACGGCGGCGAACGTTTGCCGCGGTACTTTTTTTGAAAATCGAGCGCGGTATGGACGATGGCAAAAACGCCGACCAGATCGTCCGCGGCTTTGGTGTAAATTTTTTTGCCCGAGCGCCACACCGGCGCGCGGAATTTAAATCCACCGAACAGCGCGTTGGCTTTAGGTCTGGAAGCGCGCGTGGCGGATTTGATTATTTGCACTTCAGCGGTATCGATGGCGTGTTTCGATTTAAGCAAGCGCACTTGGCGTAGTTGGCCCTGTCCCCAGAGGCCGGCAGACCCGGCCAGCCATACGCTGCTGCCCGTTAGATGTTTAGTCGGTGAACCGCCGTGCCATTTTATTTTTAAGCGCGAGTCGGACAGCCAACGCAGGCCGTGAAATCCGGGATGATCGGTATGGGCGATGAAGACGCGCAGCGGCTCGGCGATTTTTTGACGCACCAAGTACAGATACTCTGCGGCGGAAGCGCAGCCGACGATCATGTTACCGATGGGATCGTGAAAAAACGCAACGCCGTTTTGTTTTAATACCGACGCCACGAGCGTCATCACGGCTTGTTCGCGGAAAGGTGCCGTCGGCTGCGTGAGCAGTTCAGTGAGCAGCGAATAACGACGTGGATTCATTTCTGCGACTATAACTTTTATCCGCGCTAAACAAAAGATTTGTTATGTTCGCGGCATTCGCTAAGATTGTATTTGTGTCTTATTTTTATTAATTTCCCCCACAGCAAGAACATGCCCACATCGCTAATTTTTGACGCCACTGAAAACGATTTTTCCGAGAAAGTATTGGAGGCTTCGCGGCAACATCCGGTGCTGGTGGATTTCTGGGCCGATTGGTGTCCGCCTTGCCGCGTACTAACGCCGGTTTTGGAGAAAGTGACGCAGGCTTTGAACGGAAAAATTTTATTGGCCAAGGTCGAAGTCGATGACAACATGCATTTAGCCGGGCGCTATCAGCTGCGTGGATTTCCCACGGTGATTTTGTTTGTCAATGGCGTGGAAACCGGACGCTTTAGCGGCGCGCGCCGCGAACCGCAGGTACAAGAGTTTATTTCACAGCACGCGCCAGCGGCCTTGCTGTAGTTTCAATGTAGGTTGGGGTGAGTACCGCGAACCCCAACAAATCGTTGGGTTACGGCGCTGCGCGCCTAACCCAACCTACATAAAACTATTTTTGAGATATAACTGTGTCGACTTGTTGGGTTTCGCTGTCGCTCAACCCAACCTATATTAAAAATATTTTTGAGACAGATGCTATTCGACTTTAATGCGTACCGTACTTTGCGTGCCGGATTCAGTGCGCGCACTTTCTAAAATAGCGCGTTGGATATCGTCGCGATTTCCAAAGATACTTCCCAATTCAATCCACTCGCCGCGCTTTACTTCCACCGAGGTGGTGAGCGTCTGGATATTCGCCAAACCGGTGGAAGGGTTTACCAAGGTCGATAAGCGCGGCGTAATTTCCAGCTGAACCCGGTCGCCGTGTATGCGCGGCAGCACATCGAAGCCGGTGGTGACATCTTGCATCTCCACGCCTTCGGTGAGAATCAATCGATTTTGATGCAACTCGATCACTCTTTTTACATGCGGCACGAGTTTGCCGATGCGGATGTACGCGCGTCGACCGTCTTGGGTTAAGAGCATCTGCGTATTTTGACTGTTACTGACATTAGTGCGTTGTTGCGCGTTGTATCGAAGTTTATCGTTTTGGATAACGACTCCACGCTTATCGGATGGCTTTGGCGGAATTTTGATGTGTGCGTTTTTGCCTACATCCACTTCGCCGGAAACCGATTGTGAGGTATTGGTGTCGTTTTCGGCGACGCCTTGTTGCACGGTGATGCGAAGTTGTTGCGGCGCCACGTCCAGTTGCGTCAATAGGCGCTCGATTTCTTTAAATTTTTTATCGGAGGTTCGAACAATTAAACGGTAATCCATGCCGGTGAGCACATCGTCCGGTCCCAGCAAGGGGCGAATCAGCGGAATGATTTCTTGCGCGCTACGATGTTTCAACGGCAGGATGCGGCTGTCATCGGCCATGGTTTGCGCCGGCACAAAAATACTTATTGCCAGCAAGATAAGAAAGCCGCGGCCGCCGAGCGCGCGACGCAGCATGCTAATCCACGTCGAGGCGCCGCGCCTCGCTAAAATGTTTTTGCCAATACGTGTCATTAAAGCTGCTCACATAAACTTTTTTACCGCCGGACGGGGCGTGCACGAAACGGTCATCGCCAAGGTACAGCGCCACATGCGAAGATTTTTTTCCTTCTTGGTTAAAAAATAACAGATCGCCGCGTTGCAAATGCTGCCGTGGAATTACTTGTGACACGCGTCGCAGCTGACTGGTTCCATGCGGTAAATCGAAGCCGACGCGGCGATAGCTGTACTGCACGAGCCCGCTGCAATCGAAACCGGCAGGTGTATTGCCGCCGTAATGATAGGGCTTGCCGACCATGGCTAAGGCTTGATCGGCGGCGCGACTGGCCATTTTCGCCGGTGGGGGATTGTTGTCTGGATCGCCATGACCGCAAGCCGTGGTCAGACTGATAAATAAAACTAAAAAAAGCGCTTGGAGAATTCGGCGCGGCATGATCATGAACGGGCTAGAGTCCCGCGGTGCGTAATGCTGAAATAGGTTCGCTGCGATCCCATATTTCGCGGAAGCGCCGCACTAACATGACGGTTTGGCGGGTGTCGTGACGGCCGGCCAGGTGTTCGGGTTTGGCGTTATCTTCTTGATGCAGGTAACTGTGATGATCGACCGCCATGAACATTTCGCGAATTCCGGAATGCTCTTCGCCTACTTTGTGTATTTGAATAAAGTCACTTAAGCGCCGGCAAAGACTAACCAGGCGGTCGTTATCGCGCATCATTTGCTCTACGTCTTCGACCACGATGCGCACCAAGTTGTACCGATGGCGCGCGGAAAAACTGGCCAGGGCACGCGAAACGCGCGTGGTATTGAAAATATAGCCGTCGAGTTGCGGCGCGAAGATGACGATTTCGCGCACCGCGCTCTCGGTCAGCTCAGCGATATAGTCACGGACTTCATCGCGCTCTTTGATGATCCGGCGCTGAGGCGCAGGTTTTTCTTCTATTGGTTTATTTTCTGCCGTATCCATTTACTTGATCGCTGGCCTCAGTCATGCCAATAAAATAGGCTTATTAAAATATATATAGACCAATCTTCGGCATTGGGGTGGAATGGCAACGTCGAACGACGAACGGAAGATGGTGGATTAGTTTTTGAAATGAGGTAAATTCTTCGCTTGGCTGGCAGCATTACCAGTATAAGTCGCCGGTGTCAGCGCCAGCAGGCGGTTTTTCGCGTCGTCGGGAATTGTAAGCGAATGGATGAATTGATGCATGGATTCGCGGTTGATTCCGTCTTTGCCGCGCGTAAGATCTTTAAGCTTTTCGTAGGCTTGTTCCACGCCGTAGCGGCGCATGACGGTTTGCACCGCTTCCGCCAGAACTTCCCAATTATGATCTAAATCTTCTTGCATCCGCGCGGCGTTGATCTCCAATTTGCCCACGCCCTTCAAGCAAGCATCGACGGCCAGCAGCATGTAGCCAAACGCTACACCTAGATTGCGCAGTACAGTCGAATCGGTTAAATCTCTTTGAAAGCGCGATATTGGTAATTTTTCGGCCAAGTGTCGCAACAAGGCGTTGGCCAAACCTAGATTGCCCTCGGCATTTTCAAAATCGATCGGGTTGACCTTATGTGGCATGGTCGAAGAACCGATTTCGCCTTTGACGACTTTTTGTTTGAAATAGCCAAGCGAAATGTAACCCCACACATCGCGGCTGAAATCGATCAGCACGGTGTTAAAGCGCGCCATAGCATCGAGCTGTTCGGCGATGTAATCGTGCGGCTCGATTTGCGTGGTGTAGGGATTCCAGTTAAGTCCCAGCCCTTCGACAAATGATTGCGCCAGCGCTTGCCAGTCGACTTCCGGGTAAGCGATGAGATGCGCGTTGTAATTTCCCACCGCGCCGTTGATTTTTCCTAAGATGGGCACGCCGGCGATTTGCCCGCGAACGCGCTTGAGCCGGTAAGCGACGTTGGCCATTTCCTTACCCAGCGTCGTCGGCGACGCCGGCTGGCCGTGAGTGCGCGCCAACATCGGCTGTTCGGCGTAACGCAGGGCCATGTCGCTAATCGCGGCTATGAGCCGATCGAGGCGCGGCAACAGCACCGCGTCGCGCGCTTGTTTTAACATCAAGCCGTAGGCGAGGTTATTGATGTCTTCGGAGGTGCAGGCAAAATGAATAAATTCGGCGCAGCGCGTGACTTCGGCGTTAGCGCGGGTTTTTTCCTTCAGAAAATATTCAATCGCCTTAACGTCGTGATTAGTGGTCGCTTCGATTTCTTTCACGCGCTTTGCGTCCACTTCCGAAAACTGCGCGGCGATATCTTCCAGTAATTTTTTGGTTGGCGCCGAGAAAGGCGGTACTTCTTTGACATGCGCCTGATCGGCGAGCATCGACAACCAGCGTATTTCAATGAGCACGCGCTGTTGTATCAGCCCGTATTCGCTGAAGACCGAGCGCAGCGCCGCGGTTTTGGAAGCATAGCGGCCGTCGAGCGGCGATAAAGCGGTGAGCGGATTCAGCGGCAGTGCATCGGGCGGGGTAGATTTATTCATGCGAGCCTGCTGACCATGACATTCTCCGTAGACCGCGCGATTTTAGCAGAATCGACATAAAAAATACGTTCAAAGTTGCGCCGCGCGTGGCGCGCCGTGGTGAAACTTACTTATGGCTTGCTCAATGACGCCGCCGCCTAAACATTCATCGCCGTTATAGAACACCACCGATTGACCCGGCGTCACCGCGCGTTGCGGCGCATCGAAACGAATGTCCAAGCCCAGCGCTTGCGGATAGAGCGTGCAGCCCTGATCCGCCTGGCGATAACGCGTCTTGGCTTGCAGATGACAAGGAACCGCCGGCGCTTCGCCGCCGATCCAGTGCAGTTGATCGGCGCGCAAGGCTTCGCTGTAAAGCGCCGGGTGATGTTCGCCCTGCTCGACGTATAAAATGTTTTGCGCGACGTCTTTGGCGACCACGTACCAAGCTTCGCCTTCGCCGCCGATGCCCAACCCCTGACGCTGACCGATGGTGTAATACATCACGCCATCGTGCGTGCCTTTGACGATGCCGGCGAGCGTGCGCATCTCGCCGACTTGCGCCGGCAGATAACGCGCCAGGAAGGATTTGAAATTGCGTTCACCGATAAAACAAATGCCGGTGGAATCCTCGCGGTCGTGATTCGGCAGGCCGGCTTGCTGCGCCAGGCGACGCACTTCGGGTTTGCTGAGTTCGCCGAGCGGAAACAAACTATGCGCGAGCGCTTCTTGTCCCAGTAAATACAAAAAGTAACTTTGATCTTTATTGGTATCGCGCGCTTTGAGAAGTTGAAAACGTCCGCCATGCTCGGCCACGCGTGCATAATGGCCGGTGGCAATGCGTTGCGCACCGCGCGTCAGCGCGTGTTCCAGAAATGCGCGGAATTTTATTTCCTTGTTGCACAATACATCCGGATTCGGCGTGCGCCCGGCGCGGTATTCGCTCAGAAAATAACTGAACACCCGATCCCAATACTCGCTGGAAAAATTAACCGTGGTTAAGGGGATGCCCAAATGTTCGCATACTGCGCGTGCCGATTTTAAATCTTCGGCAGCGCCGCAATGTTCATCGGTATCGTCTTCTTCCCAGTTCTTCATGAATAAACCGCTGAGCTCGTGACCCGCGCGCTTAAGCAGTAATGCTGCCACCGCCGAATCCACGCCACCGGAAATACCCACCATGATTTTCATCGCTGTCTACCTTGTCTGGTGAACCGCGGCGGAAAGATTTATGTTGGCCAGGTCTTGGATTACCTCGAGCGGATAACGTTGACCCGCGAGATAATCGTTCAGGCAACGTTCCACCTGCGGACTGCGGTGACGGCTACGCTGCGCGCGTATTTCTTCTGGGGTGAGCCACACACAGCGCACGATGCCGTGATCCAGCGACCGTTCAGGTTCATGGCGCGTGACGCGACCGATAAAAGCGAAACGCAGATAGGTGATGGATTTGGTGGGATGCGGCCAGCGATAAACGCCGAGCAACATTTCCGGCGTGAAATGCCAGGCAGTCTCTTCGAGCGTTTCACGCGCCACCGCCGTGAGCAAGCTTTCGCCTTCATCGAGATGACCGGCCGGTTGATTGAGCACGAGTTGACCGTCGGCTTGTTCTTCAACCAAAAGAAATTTGCCTTCGTGTTCGACCATGGCCGCGACCACGACATTTGGTTTCCAGATCATATTTTTACGATAATAACACCAAAAGGGAATGGAGCCGATTAATGGGATTTTTTAAATCTTAAAATAAAATTAGACAGGATTTACAGGATTAACGGGATTTTTAATTGCTTGGAATTTCATCTTGTAAATCCTGTTAATCCTGTCCATTTAATTTTTGTCTGTCCGTCTCCACTTCACGCCACTGCCCCGGTGCAATGCCTTCCAAAGTATGCGGCCCGATGGCGTAGCGCACCAAGCGCAAGGTCGGGAAGCCGACCGCCGCGGTCATGCGCCGTACTTGGCGATTACGCCCCTCGGTAAGCACGATTTCCAACCACGAAGTCGGAATGGATTGGCGCAACCGAATCGGCGGCACCCGCGGCCACAGCGGTGGTTCCGCGATCAGCTTGGCTTGCGCCGGTTGCGTGCGCGAGCTGTCGATAATGACGCCGCGTCGCAGGCGTTCCAAGGCTTGCTCGTCCGGCATGCCTTCGACCTGAGTCCAATAAATTTTCGGCATTTTAAAACGAGGATCGGACAGGCGTTGTTGCAACTTACCGTCGTCGGTGAGCAGCAACAGGCCTTCGCTGTCGCGGTCGAGCCGCCCTGCGGGGTAGATATGCGGAATTGAAATATACGACGCCAATGTCTCGCGCCCGTCGGAATCGGTAAACTGCGTTAACACGCCGTAGGGTTTGTTAAAAAGAATCAATCGCGCCATCGGCGGATTTTAACCGAATGCGCGTCTGCCGTATTGATAAGCGCTGATGCTAGAATGCAGTCTAATTTTCTCGGAGCAAGCCATGGCTTTTAAGCACATTAAAGTTCCCGTCGGCGATAAGATCGGCGTCAATCCGGACAACTCACTGCGAGTGCCGGATCGCCCGATCATTCCTTTTATCGAAGGCGACGGCACCGGACGCGATATCACGCCGGTGATGCGCAAAGTCGTGGACGGGGCGGTGGCTAAAGCTTACGCCGGCAAACGCGCCATCGCCTGGATGGAAATTTACGCCGGCGAAAAAGCCGTGGCCACTTACGGCGACAATGAATGGTTGCCGGATGAAACCTTGCAAGCCGTCAAAGAATTTCTGGTTTCCATCAAAGGTCCGCTGACCACGCCGGTCGGCGGCGGCATTCGTTCGCTCAACGTCACCTTGCGTCAGGAACTCGACTTATATGTTTGTTTGCGCCCGGTGCGTTACTTCCAGGGCGTACCGAGCCCGCTGAAGCAACCGGAAAAAACCGATATGGTGATATTCCGGGAAAACTCAGAAGACATTTACGCCGGCATCGAATGGGCCGCGAACTCGGCCGAAGCCCAGAAGGTGATTCATTTTCTGCAACGCGACATGGGCGTGAAAAAAATCCGCTTTCCGGAATCGTCCGCCATCGGCATCAAACCGGTTTCACGCGCCGGTACGGAACGTCTGGTGCGTCGTGCGATTCAATACGCGATCGATAACGATCGCACTTCGATGACGCTGGTGCACAAGGGCAACATCATGAAATTTACCGAAGGCGGATTTAAGACCTGGGGTTATGAATTAGCGCAACGCGAATTCGACGCGCAGCTCATCGATCAAGGACCGTGGATGCGTTTGGTGAATCCGAAAACGCAAAAAGAAATCGTCATCAAAGACGTGATTGCCGATGCGTTCTTGCAGCAGATTTTATTGCGCCCGGAAGACTATAGCGTCATCGCCACGCTCAATCTCAACGGCGATTACATTTCGGATGCGCTGGCGGCGCAGGTCGGCGGTATCGGTATCGCCCCGGGCGCGAATCTGTCGGATACCGTGGCGATGTTCGAAGCCACGCACGGCACCGCGCCGAAGTACGCCGGCAAGGACATGGTCAATCCCGGCTCGCTGATTTTGTCCGCGGAAATGATGTTGCGTCATTTGGGATGGAACGAAGCCGCCGATCTTATTATCGAAGGTATGCAAGCGGCGATTGCCGCCAAAACGGTGACCTACGACTTCGCGCGCTTGATGCCGGGCGCTACGCAGGTCAGTTGTTCTGGGTTTGGCGCGGCGATGCTCGCGCATATGTGAACGCGCAAACAAAAAAGAAAAACCCGGCAGCGCCGGGTTCTGTAAAAACTGCAATTGGGATTAACGCTAAGCTTTGGAGCGAATGTTGGAAGCTTGCGGACCTTTGGGACCTTCTTGAACTTCGAACTCGACTTGCTGGCCTTCTTTTAGAGTCTTGTAGCCTTCCATTTCAATCGCGGAATAATGTGCGAAGACATCATCGCCGCCGTCGCTAGGTGTGATAAAACCATAACCCTTGCTAGCGTTGAACCACTTCACGGTGCCTAGTGGCATAGATTTCCCCCTCCTGCTGCGGCCGAAGCCGCTGTCCTTGTTACGGTAACCGCCGCGTTAACCTTGCCTCCAGCGAGAATAAACGCGTCGCCGAGTCATCTTCCGTCTTTTTGTAGGCAAGTCAAGCCAGTCCTGCAGCGATCAACTGTGAGCCAAGCCACAAAAATGCCTCAAAATTCATGCCACAATCGTTGGGGTTGATATTTCGCGGGCCGGTCGCACAATGTAGGAGTTTCGTTAGCAGGAACACCGACCCGCCTGAAAAATTATGGTGTAATTAAAGAATGAGCGACAAGCCTCAACATTATCTCGACGGTCCTGTAGTTCAGGAAGCTAAACCTAAACTGCAGAAGCCACAGCTGTATAAAGTCATCTTACTGAACGACGACTATACTCCTATGGAGTTCGTGGTGGACATCTTGGAAAGGTTTTTTGCCAAGAACCGCGAAGAAGCTACTCATATTATGCTGCACGTGCATCAGAAAGGCATCGGCGTTTGCGGCATCTATACTTGGGAGATAGCAGAGACGAAGTTGCGCCAGGTTTTGATGTACGCCCAAGAAAATCAGCACCCGTTGCAGTGCACTATGGAGCCGGAGTAACTAGTTTTTGTTGAGGGGCTTATGCCCGGAGGCGGTGGTATGTTGTCACAGGAACTTGAGTTCTCGCTAAACAGCGCGTTTCAAAACGCGCGCGAAAAACGCCACGAATTTATTACCGTGGAGCATTTGCTGGCAGCCTTGCTCGACAACCCGTCGGCGGCGCGCGTACTGCGCGCTTGCGGCGGCAACATCGAAGAGCTGCGCCGCAGCCTCAATGCCTTCCTCGAAGAGAACGTTCCTAAATTGGCGCCCGGCAGTAAAATCGATACGCAGCCGACGATCGGATTCCAGCGCGTGATCCAACGCGCGGTGCTGCACGTCCAAGGCGTCGGCAAAAAAGAAATCAACGGCGCCAATGTCCTGATCGCCATCTTCGGCGAGAAAGAATCGCACGCGGTTTATTTTCTGCACAAACAAAACATCAGCCGCTTCGACGTGGTGAATTATGTTTCGCACGGCATTTCGAAAGTGCCCGGCGAAACCCAGGGCGAATTGCCGGCGCAAGAAGAAAACGAAGAGGGCGTGGCCGCGGAAAAAAGCCCGCTGGATGTTTTCTGCGTCAACTTGAACGAACAGGCGCGCCTCGGCAAGATCGATCCATTGATCGGTCGCAGCCGCGAAGTCGAACGCACGATCCAAGTGCTGTGCCGCCGACGTAAGAATAATCCGTTGTACGTCGGCGAAGCCGGCGTCGGCAAAACCGCCATCGCCGAAGGCCTGGCGAAAAAAATCGTCGACGGTGAAGTGCCCGATGTGTTGGCGCACAGCACCATCTTCGCGCTCGACATGGGTTCGTTGTTGGCCGGCACCAAGTATCGCGGCGATTTTGAAAAGCGCTTGAAAGCGGTGCTGCAACAATTGAAGAAGCAAGAGAATTCGGTTTTGTTCATCGATGAGATTCATACCATCATCGGCGCCGGCGCGGCTTCGGGCGGCGCCATGGATGCGTCCAATTTGTTGAAGCCGGTGTTGGCTTCGGGCGATCTCAAGTGCATCGGCTCGACGACTTATCAAGAGTATCGCAACATCTTCGAGAAGGATCGCGCGCTGTCGCGCCGTTTCCAAAAGATCGACGTCAGCGAACCGTCGGTGGACGAAGCGGTAGAAATTTTACGCGGCCTCAAGGCGCGCTTCGAAGATCACCACGGCGTGCGCTATACCTTTCAAGCGCTGCGTAGCGCGGTGGAACTGGCGCATCGTTATATCAACGACCGGCATTTACCGGACAAGGCTATCGACGTCATCGATGAAGCGGGTGCTCTGCAACAATTATTGCCGCCGAGCCGCCGCAAAAAAACCATCGGCGTGCACGACATCGAAGACATCGTTTCCAAAATCGCGCGCATTCCGCCAAAAACAGTTTCGACTTCCGATCGCGAAGCCATGAAGACGCTCGAACGCGATCTTAAGATGGTCGTGTTCGGTCAAGATTTGGCGATCGATGCCTTAGCGAATGCGATCAAAATGTCGCGTTCGGGTTTAGGTCACCCGGAAAAACCGGTCGGCTCTTATCTGTTCGCCGGCCCCACCGGTATCGGCAAGACCGAAGTGACGCGGCAATTGGCGCGTGTGCTGGGTCTGGAGCTGATTCGTTTCGACATGTCGGAATACATGGAGCGTCACACGGTTTCGCGTTTGATCGGCGCGCCGCCCGGTTACGTCGGTTTCGATCAGGGCGGTTTGTTGACGGAAGCGATCGTCAAGCATCCGCATTCGGTATTGCTGCTCGATGAAATCGAGAAAGCGCATCCGGATGTGTTCAATCTTTTATTGCAAGTGATGGATCACGGCACGCTGACGGATAACAACGGGCGCAAAGCCGATTTCCGCAATGTCATTTTGGTGATGACCACTAACGCCGGCGCCGAGCGGCTGTCGCGTTCGTCGATGGGCTTCACCAAACAAGACCATGCCGGCGACGAGCTGCAGGAGATCAAGCGCCTATTCAGCCCCGAATTCCGCAATCGTTTGGATGCGGTGATTCAATTCAAGGCGCTGAATGAAACCACCATCGCCCACGTAGTCGATAAATTCATTCTGGAATTTGAAGCGCAACTGGCGGACAAGAACGTCACGCTCGAGCTCGACAATGCCGCGCGCGCTTGGCTGGCCAAGCACGGCTACGATCCGGCCATGGGCGCGCGTCCGATGGCGCGTTTGATCCAGGATCAAGTCAAAAAACCTTTGGCGAATGAATTGCTCTTCGGCAAATTGGCCGGCGGCGGGCATGTCATCATCACCGCTAACGACGAGGGTTTACAGTTCGATTTTGTTTCGGCGTCGGATAAGACCACCGTCTGATTGGGTTACGTCGGTGCGCGCAGTGGATCAGCGCGCGCGGAAGGTAATGCGTCCTTTGGTGAGATCGTAGGGAGTGAGTTGTACCGTGACCTTATCCCCGGTGAGAATGCGGATGTAGTTTTTGCGCATCTTGCCGGAGATATGCGCCGTGACCACGTGACCGTTGTCCAGCTTTACCCGGAACAAGGTATTGGGAAGGGTGTCGATGATCGTCCCTTCCATTTCAATATGTTCTTCTTTGGCCACACAATACCTTAAGCAATTTATTGGCCGCGTATGATGCCGTAGTCGCGCTTGGGCGTAAAGCGGTTTCACCCGCGACCAGGACCTTAAAAGACTCAAATCAAGGAAAAATTAAACGGACTTTAGCCGGCGCAGAGCTTTTTCACCGGCGTCCTGCGACTGCCAAGTGACATGCGGATGGGCGATTTCGGGATTAATGACGAGTTGCATGGCGAGAAAACGACATACTGCTTCCTGAGTCGCCAGGGTCGGAAGACACTCCAAAAGTTTCTGATAATGCCAAGGACTTAGATACAGCAGATTGGGGTGCAGGCCATGCTCACGATGGTAGTGTTCAATGAGACGGTACAAAAAACTGAGCATGGTAACGTGTACTCCCGGGCTGCTGAACCCAGAAGAATGCAACGCTCGTGCCAAGCCCCTGCGTCACGCGGAATTTTCCAGATGCGTATCGGTTAACAGCGTCCAGCGGCCGTTAATCAAAGCTTCCAGCGGCCGATAGTTTCCTTTGTATGACATTTTGACGCACTCTTTAATCCAATAGCCGAGATACAGCCATGGCAAGTTACGCGCTCTGGCCTGCTCAATTTGCCACAACACCGCCAGCACACCCAAGCCGCGATGTTTTTCTTCAGGATCGAAAAAAGTGTAAACAGCGGAAAGCCCATCGGGCAGATTATCCGTCACCGCCACGGCCAGCAGTTTTTCTTGCAGGCGCATTTCATAAAACTGGGTGTCGATATATTTCGAACCGAGAAAGTTCATGTATTTTTTCGGATCCGGATCGTCCATGCCGCCGCCGCGATGACGCGCGGCCTGATAGCGCTGATAGAGATCGAAGTGTTCCTCGTTGTATATCGGCGTGCTTGCCGTCACCGTCAAATCTTGGTTGCGTTTCCAAATGCGCCGTTGTCCGCGATTCGGCCAAAAACGGCTCACCGGAATGCGCACCGGTATGCAAGCGCTGCACTGCCGGCAATGCGGGCGATAAATCAAATCGCCGCTGCGGCGAAAACCGAGTCGCATGAAGCTGGCGTATTGGCGGCTGTCGAGCGGTTGCCGTGGATCCAGAAAAAGCGAAGTGGCAGAACGCCCGGGCAAGTAACTGCAAGCGTGCGGCATGGAAAGAAATACTTCCGGCGATTTGAGATGACTGGTCATGTTGCCTACCTCAATTCGAACTTCATGTTATTAGAATATCATCAGATCGGCCTGTGTGCGCCACGGCGGCGCCGCCGCTAGTGCCGGCAGCGATTTTTCCAATTGTTTCAGGAACTCGCGCCGGCGAATTTGTTCCGCTCCCAGACTAAAAAGATGCGCCGAAGGCAGCTGACAGTCAATGAGGCTAAAACCCCAATGTTGTAAATGACGCACCAGATGCACCAGCGCGACTTTAGAAGCATCGGTGACGGTGCTAAACATGGATTCGCCAAAAAAAATTCCACCCAGGGCCACGCCATACAAACCGCCGACGAGTTTGCCTTCGTGCCAGGTTTCGATCGAATGCGCCAAGCCGCGTTCGTGTAGCACACAATAAGCCTCGACCATTTCTGCTGTGATCCAAGTCCCGCCATCCGGATATTGGCGACGCGGTTGCGCGCAGCTGATCATCACGTCACGAAAGGCTTGATCCAGTGTCACGTTGAATTTTTGCTGGCGCAAGGTTTTGTGCAAGCTGCGGGATATGTGAAGTTTGGCGGGAAACAGCACCGCGCGCGGATCCGGCGACCACCACAGAATCGGCTGACCCGGGTTAAACCAAGGAAAAATACCGTGACGATAAGCTTCCAGTAAACGTTCGGCGCGCAAGTCGCCGCCGACCGCCAGCAATCCCTCCGGCGAGGCCAGTTCCACCGGCGGAAAACGCAAATCGTTCGAATCGGGTTTGAGCATGAACATGGAATTATTTTTCCGCGGTCATTTCCTTTTTGAAAGGCACGTGCTCATTGAGTTCATCAATGTAAGAACTGATTTCGATACGTTCGCGCGTTAAATATTCGGCCACGGCGCGATTGAACTGCGGATGTACCAGGCGGTGCGCCGAGCGTGTCACCACCGGCGTGAAGCCGCGCGCCAATTTATGCTCGCCCTGCGCGCCGGCTTCGAAGCGCTTTAATCCTTGGGCGATGCAATATTCAATCGCGGTGTAATAACAGGTTTCAAAATGCAGACTGTGAAAATCTCCGTGGCTGCCCCAGTAACGGCCATACAAAGTATCCTCACCGCGTAAGTTCAGTGCGCCCGCGACGTAGCGGCCATCACAGCGCGCCAACACCAGCACGACTTGCTGCGGCAAGACTTGCCCCAAGCCGTGAAAAAATTCGCGCGAAAGATACGGTATCGCCCCATGCGCGCGAATCGTCGAATGATAAAATTCATAAAAACTATCCCAATGCGCCGCACGAATCGCCGCGCCGGTTAAAATCTCCATGGCGATATTGGCTTCGCGCACGTGACGGCGCTCGCGCTTAATCTTTTTGCGTTTGTGCGCCGTGAACGTTGATAAAAAATCCTCAAAGTCGCGATAGCCGGCGTTGTGCCAGTGGAATTGACAGCCGGTGCGCAGCAGATGCTGTTCGGTTTCCAGCAAGGCAGCGTCGGCCTGGTCGACAAATAACCAATGTAACGAAGAGGCATTGTGGGTTGCCTGCATTTCCCAGGCGCCTTGGATTAATTTTTTTTTGATGCGCGTCGATTCCGCGTCCGCTGCCGCCAACAAACGCGGCCCGGTCACCGGCGTGAACGGTACGCTGACCACGAGTTTGGGATAATAAGAATGACCGGCGCGGGCATAGGCATTGGCCCAAGCCCAGTCGAATACATATTCTCCATAAGAATGGGTTTTTAAATATAGCGGCAGGGCGCCGAGCAGCCGGCCTTGCAGCGGTCCGTCGCTGTGCAAAACCAGGTGTTGCGGACGCCAGCCGGTCTCGGCGTTGACACAGCCGCTGCTTTCAAGCAGCGCCAGAAATTCGTGACGCGTAAAAGGATTGGCATAGCCGGCCAGCGCATTCCAGTCGGCTGCGGCAATTTTCTCCAGCTTGTCGACGACGCTCAGATGCATTGTCACGCGTAATCCTCGAAGTGGGTCTAAACTGGCGCAATAAAAGAGCTAGGTCAAGCAAAAATGGTTATTATAAGATTTAAACTTTTCAGGGAACCTCTAAAAATTAAAACTCCTTCTCCCTCCGGGAGAAGGCAGGGATGAGGGGGATAATAAATTCATGGGTTGACTCGCCCTCACCCTAGCCCTCTCCCGGTGGAAGAGGGGATTTTTAGAGATTCCTTAATTGTTGCGTTGTAAGCGGTGTTGTTTTCCACTAACTCGATCTCGATAAATTTTTAAAAATAATAATTCATATGAATTTACACGAATACCAGGCCAAAGCTTTGTTATCCGAATTTGGCATACCGGTGCCGCCGGGAAAATCGGCAAGTACGCTTGCCGCTGCGCTGACGGCGGCAAATGAATTAGGCGGTGACAGCTGGCTGGTGAAAGCGCAGATTCACGGCGGCGGGCGCGGCAAAGCCGGCGGTGTTAAAAAAATCAGCGGACGTGAGGCATTGGAAAAAACCGTGGCAAGCTTGCTCGGATCGCGCTTGGTTACGCATCAGACCGACGCCGGTGGCCAACCGGTGGATCGGGTGCTGATCGAAGCCCCCAGTGAAATAAAACGCGAGCTGTATCTTGCCTGTCTGGTCGATCGCGCGCTCGAACGCATCGTGTTTATCGCCTCCAGCGCGGGCGGCATGGACATCGAAGAGATCGCCGCCAAGTCCCCGGAAAAAATTTTAAAAGCAGCGATCGATCCGATTGCCGGCTTACAAGCCTATCAATGCCGCGAGCTCGGTTTCGCTTTGGGTTTAAAAGACAAACAAGTGGCGGCGCTAACGCGTTACATGCTGAGCATCTACCGGCTTTTCTGCGCGCGCGATTTAAGTTTGGTCGAGATCAATCCGCTGGCGGTGGTTTCCGATGCCGACTTGATGGCGCTCGACGCCAAAATTCAAATCGACGACAACGCGCTGTTTCGCCAAAAAGAATTGGCGGCCATGCACGATGCCGCGCAAGACGACGCCAAAGAACATAAAGCGCAACAATTCGGCCTGAGTTATGTCACGCTCGACGGCAGCATCGGCTGCATGGTCAACGGCGCCGGTTTGGCCATGGCGACCATGGACATTATTAAACTGCATGGCGGCGCGCCGGCGAATTTTCTCGACGTCGGCGGCGGCACCACCGCTGACAAAGTTGCCGAGGCATTCAAGATTATTCTTTCCGATAGCCATGTGAAGGCCATCTTGGTCAATATATTCGGCGGCATCGTGCGCTGCGATTTGATCGCCCAGGGCATTATTCAGGCGGTGCAAGAAGTCGGCATTAAAATTCCGGTGGTTGTGCGCTTGGAAGGAACCAATGCGGAAAAGGGGCGGGAGTTGTTAAAACATAGTGGGCTCAAGATTACCGCGGCCGATAGTTTAACGGACGCTGCGAAGTTGGCGGTGGCGGTGGTGAAGAAATAATTTTTTAAAAAATATGAAACGTTGGGTTTCGCTGACGCTCAACCCAACCTACATGTACAGAATTTTTTTGCGTTAACGGGATTTTTAGATGAGCGTACTGATTAACAAGAATACCAAGGTGATTTGCCAGGGCTTCACCGGCAAACAGGGCACGTTTCATTCAGAACAAGCCATCGCCTATGGCACGAAAATGGTCGGTGGCGTCACGCCCGGTAAAGGCGGGCAAACGCATTTGGGTTTGCCGGTTTTTAATACGGTGCGCGCAGCGGTGCAGGCGACCTGTGCGGACGCGACGATGATTTACGTGCCGGCGGCGTTCGCCGCCGATTCCATTTTGGAGGCGGCCGATGCCGGCATCAAAGTGATCGCGTGCATCACCGAAGGGATTCCGGTGCAGGATATGCTCAAGGTAAAAGCCTCCTTGCGGCGTTATGCCGAGGTATCGCTGATCGGTCCGAATTGTCCCGGCATCATCACGCCCGGCGAATGCAAAATCGGCATCATGCCCGGTTCGATTCATAAGCCCGGTTCGGTCGGCATCGTGTCGCGTTCCGGCACTTTGACGTATGAAGCGGTGCACCAAATCACGCAAGTAAAACTCGGTCAAAGCACGTGCATCGGCATCGGCGGCGATCCGATTCAAGGTTTGAATTTTGTGGATTGTCTGCGCTTGTTCGAAGCCGATGCCGCCACGCAAGGCATCGTGCTCGTGGGCGAGATTGGCGGCCAAGCGGAAGAAGACGCGGCTACTTATATAAAGAAGCATGTGCGCAAGCCGGTAGTCGCTTACATCGCCGGCGTGACCGCGCCCAAGGGCAAACGCATGGGCCATGCCGGCGCCGTGATCGCCGGCGGCAAAGGCACCGCGGAAGAAAAATATCGCGCGCTCG
>JACQBD010000156.1 GCA_016194665.1 Gammaproteobacteria bacterium | reverse complement strand
TAATAGTAGATACATGACCCGGAGCGATGAGCGCGTCGAAACCCGGTGTTTCAGAATCGAGCAACATGGCCACGGCCGGCCACGTGAGGCGTCCCGACAACAATACGAATAAATTATCCGGCACGCCTTCAGCCAACATACCAGCCACGGGCGCCGTCGTGGTCTCGAAACCTGCGGCGAAAAATACCACTGGCGTATCGGGATTGCTTGTCGCGATATGTACTGCTTCGGTGGGCGAGGCGATAGGACGGATATCGGCGCCCGCGGCCTTGGCAGCCTCAAGCGAGCGCGGTTCTTTCTTGGGACCATTGATCGGCACGCGCAACATGTCACCGAAAGCGACCAGAATAATTTTTTCGTGCAAGGCGAGCTGAATCGCTTGATGCACGTCTTCTTCCGGGCAAATACAAACCGGACATCCGGGTCCGGGAACCAGCTCGATATTTTTCGGCAGCGCCGCGCGCAAACCGGCCATGCTGATGGTGCGCTCGTGACCGCCACACACGTTCATGATGCGAACTTTTTCCGGAAGCGGCAACGCGCGTATTTTTTCAAGCCATGTCTTGGCGGTATTGCTCATGATGTCAGACGGAAGCGGCGTGAAAGCGTACGCCGTCGCCTTGAATTCTGGGTCGGCGTATTTCACCGCGGCGTACACGTTCGCCTTGCGCCGCGCGTTGTTCGCGTAACCATTCGAGCCATGCCGGTAAGCCCGCCTTGGTTTTTGCTGACAAGGAAATCAGCGGCGCGCTGCTGGCGAGCTGACGTAAAGCATACTCGGCCAAGACCGGCTTGAAATCGTCCAGCACGGGAAGTAAATCAATCTTGGAAAGCACGACGGCGTCGGCGGCGCGAAACATGACCGGATATTTGGCCGGTTTATCGTCGCCTTCGGTGACCGAGAGCAGCGCGACATTAGCATGCTGTCCCAGATCGAAACTTGCCGGACACACCAAGTTGCCGACATTTTCGATGAACACTATATCGACGTCCGTCAGATTCATCTGATGCAGCGCGGTGTGAATCATGTGCGCGTCAAGATGGCAGGCGCTGCCCGTGGTAATTTGATAAGCGGGTACTCCTTTTTTTCGAATGCGTTCGGCGTCGTTTTCAGTTTCCAAATCGCCCTCGATCACCGCCAAGCGGAATTCGTCGCGCAGCGCATCGATGGTTGCTTCCAGCAAGGCGGTTTTGCCGGAACCCGGCGCGGACATGAGATTGACGACGAAGATTTTCTGCTGATCGAAATGAGCGCGGTTATGCGCCGCTTGTGAGTCGTTTTCACTTAATAAATTTTTCAAAACCGTTACCGCGCTGACACCGAGTTCATTTTTGGCATAAGCCAAATGCCGGTTGCCGTGAGTCACATTGCAGCCGCAGGTTTCACACATGTTGAGCCTCCATCAAGACAGCGGATCGCTTCACCAATTCAATGCGTGTCAGCAACATTTCGTCGCCGCCGATGAGTTGTGTATGCCAATCGCCGCATTCACCGCAAATCAATCGATTGGGCAAAACTTCGGTTTCGGCGTGACAATGCTGGCAACGAACCCGCACCGCCGCGATTTCGATGCGCAATTCCGCACCGAAGGCGACGCTGCCCGCGCTGGCCAATGGATAAGCCTGAGCCAACAAAGCCGGCTCAATGCCCGACAACGGGCCGATGCGCAGGTACACCGTTTTTACATCGACGGCATGCTGCTCTTCGGCAATAATTTCAATTTGCCGAATTAAAGCCTGACAAACAGAAAGTTCATGCATGGTTGGCTAATATCTCGTCGTAGAGTTCCCACGCGGACTGCGCTTCTTGCGATGATATTTTTTGAATCGCGTAGCCCACGTGAACCATGACAAATTCACCAACGGCGACGGGATCGTCTTGCAACAAAAATAAACTGACGTTGCGCTCGATGCCTTTGGCGCTACAGCGCGCGTTGAAGGCATCGATGGACAACACTTGCATGGGTATCGCCAAACACATCGCAACCTCGCTTTTTCCACACGTAACTAACGAAATGAATCCTATCGATAATAAGCTCGAAAACCTTGATGTAGATCAAAAAAGATATTGACCCCATCAGGCACCATGATGCCAGAGCATAAATAGGACGCATGAGATGCCAACCAGCAATAAAACACTTGTTTTGGGTCTGGGAAATACTCTTCTCGGCGATGAAGGCGCGGGGGTGTACGCGGTGCGGCGTTTACAAGAACTCTATCCCACGATCAACGATGTGGAATTCCTCGACGGCGGCACGCTGAGTTTCACTCTGGCCGGTTCGATTGAAGAAGTAGACAACTTAATCGTTATCGATGCCACGCAGCTCAAGCAATCGCCAGGCGCGGTAAAACTATTCGAAGGAGACGACATGGACCGTTTTCTCGGCAGCCATCGTAAAAATAGCGTGCATGAAGTCAGCCTCATGGATTTGCTGGCGATAGCTCACTTAGCGGAATCCTTGCCCGCGCGCCGCGCCTTGATTGGAATTCAACCCGAATATCTCGACTGGTCGGATGCGCCGACCGATACCGTCGCGCGCGCCATTCCTGTGGCTTGCGACATGGCCATGGATCTCATCAGCCAATGGCGCTGTGAAGGAGATCAGCGGCCAAAAAACAGAACGTGCGCGGAGACTGAAATGAAAGAACACGGGGGTGGCATCCATGAATTCGCTTAAAGGCATTCCCATCATCAAGCTCGATGCAACACCAGTAATGAGCCATGGCAACGCCTTGCCCTTGCTGCACGAGATTGAGGTCTTGCTTGATCAGCTGATAGCGACGGGCAAATCCGGCGCCATTGATCTACGCAGTCTGCCGATGCTGGCCGATGATTACGAAAAATTGAAAGAGATCCTCGGTGAAGGCGAGGTCAAGGCCACCGTCGACGCCATGGGACCGTCGCAAGTGCGCGAGACCGCGATTCACGGTGTGTGGTGGGTGACGCATTTCAATAGCGATGCCACGGTTCTCGCCGAATTCATTGAAATCACCTATATACCCGAAATTCTGCAGACACATCCCGCGGATGCGCGCATGGGCCTGGAAAATTTACGCTCGCGCTTGATGTCAACGAGTCAGGTCGACAAAGGAGAGACCGATGTCTGACGATAAAACCTTGGCGGAAACTTTGGCGCAACGCGGCATCAGCCGCCGCTCATTTCTTAAATTTTGCGCTTCCATCGCCTCGCTCATGGCCATGCCACCGGCCATGGCCGTGGAAATGGCGGAGAAACTCGCGGCGGCGCGGCGCCAATCGGTCGTGTATCTGTCGTTCCAGGAGTGCACCGGCTGCCTGGAATCGTTGACACGCTCGCATTCGCCGAAACTCGAAGATCTCATCTTCGACGCAATCTCGCTCGATTACCAAGAAACTCTGGTCGCTTGCGCCGGGCACTTTGCCGAACATATTCTCAAAGAGGCCATCGAGAAGAACGACGGCAAGTTCATTCTGATGGTGGATGGATCGATCCCACTCAAGGATGGCGGCATCTATTCCACGATCGCTGGAAGGACCAATCTCGATATTCTGGAGTGGGTCGCGCCGCATGCCGCGGCCGTGATCGCGGTCGGCAGTTGCGCTGCCTTCGGCGGCATCCCCAAGGCCAATCCCAATCCCACGGGCGCGGTAGCGGTATCCGATATCATCAAGGACAAGCCCATCATCAACGTGCCCGGTTGCCCGCCGATTCCGGTAGTGATCACCGGCGTCATCGCGCATTACCTTACTATGGGCACCATTCCCGATCTCGACGAACTCGGACGGCCCAAAGTATTTTTCGGCGACAGCATTCACGACCGCTGTTATCGCCGTCCGTTTTACGATCAAGGTAAATTCGCCAAGAGTTTCGATGATGAAGGCGCGCGCAACGGTTGGTGTTTATTCGAACTCGGTTGCAAAGGCCCGACCACGCACAACGCTTGTGCCACGACCAAATGGAACGGAGGAGTTAGCTTCCCGATCGAATCGGGGCATGGCTGTCTCGGCTGCTCGGAGCCGGATTTTTGGGATGCCGGCAGTTTCTACACCGCGCTGAGCGCGCCAACTAAAGATGTGGCCAATTGGGCCGCCATTGGCGTCGCAGCGGGCGCGGCCATTGGTGTCGCGGCTGGTATCGCCAACCGTAGCACGAAAACGGAAACCAAACGGACACGCAAACCGCTTACCGTTGACGACTTAAAAGGAAAACCGAAATCATGAATATATTCGACATCCTGCAATGGGCGCGCGGCACCGGTTTACAAATCGCCGTGGTTATTTTTTCAGTCGGTGTTCTTATACGCTTGCTCGAGATGTGGATGTTAAATCGCAAACCCGATCTGGCGGAACCGCGCGCTAGCGGCACGCTGGGAGGCTGGCGCACCGTGTTTACACGCAGCGCGCCGAGCATGGTCCTGATGAAAAAAGCCGGATTGTTACTTGTGAGCGGATATATATTTCATTTGGGATTTTTTATTGTTTTGTTTTTTTTCGCGCCGCATATTCGCTTGTTTCACAATATGTTCGGCGTTAGCTGGCCGGCCTTGCCCAATGGCATAATCGAAATCATCACCATCCTCTCCATCGGTGCATTGTTCGCGTTGCTAGCGCATCGCATCATGAATCCCGTCCAAAGATTCCTATCGACCTTTCAAGATTATTTTGTTTGGCTGGCAAGCCTGCTGCCGCTGCTTACTGGATACTTATTACTGCACACTTCAGACTTCAGTTACTCGCAAATGTTGACGGCGCATCTTCTCAGTGTTGAGCTGCTGTTGGTGATCTTTCCATTCACCAAATTAATGCATGCTTTCACCACATTTTTTTCACGCTGGTACACGGGCGCGATGGCAGCGCGTAAGGGGGTGACGGTATGAGCAGAGAGCAGGGGCCCCGCGCAGCGGGGATGCGAACGGCCGCGAGTGCCGCCGGCCACCGACAACGAGCATTTAAGTTTTATCGCAACCTTAAGGAGGTGGCGGTATGAGCACTTCTTTGCAACAAGGCTTGGCCGCCATGATCGATAAGATCGACGCGCCCATCGCCTCGTTTTTCAACAGCTGCGTGCATTGCGGCATGTGTGCCGATGCTTGTTTGTTCTACACCGAAACCGGCGACCCTAAATATACGCCTATCCACAAACTCGAACCGCTGCGCAAAGTTTGGTATCGGGAATTCACGCTCGAAGGCCGTTTGTTAAAAATGTTCGGTCTGGCCAAGGCGCCGACCGACGCCGAACTCGTGGAATGGGAAACATTGATTTACGACAGTTGCACCTTGTGCGGACGTTGCAGCATGGTCTGTCCTGTTGGCAACGACATCGTATATATGGTGCGCAAGGTGCGCGAAGGCATGGTGGCGTCGGGCCATGCGCCGGCTGGGCTCAAAGAAGCCACCGTCCGCTCGATTGAAATCGGCAGCCCCATGGGAGTCACCGCCGATACGTTAAGAGCCCAGATCAAACACGCCGCGAAAGACACGGGTCTCGATATTCCGCTCGATAAAGCAGGTGTCGATTATCTGTTGCTGATGTCTTCGGCGGAGATCATGCAGTTTCCCGAGTTCATGGGCGCGGCGGCGCAAATTTTTCATCAGGCGGGTGTCAGCTGGACTTTATCCTCGACCGCGTATGAAGCCACCAATAGCGGCATGCAGATCGGTTCTTCGGAACTGGCCGCGGTGCTGGTCAAGCGTATTGTCGACGCCGCCGAAAAACTAAAAGTCAAAACCGTGATCAGCCCGGAATGCGGCCACGCTTACACCGCGTTGCGCTGGGAAGGCCCGAACCTGGTCGGCCGGCCATTTACTTTCAAGGTCAAACATATCCTTGAAGTGCTGGATGAATTGCGCGCGGAGGGCAAATTGCGCACCGAAGGTCTCGAAACCGAACGCATGACCTTCCATGACCCTTGTCAGCTGGTGCGTCGCGGCGGAGTACACGACCAACCGCGCAATTTGCTAAGAATGGTGGCGCCGGATTACGTGGAGATGGAGGACGCGGGCAACATGAATTGGTGCTGCGGCGGTGGCGGCGGTGTCAGCGCCAACGAGCGCGCCGAGCCCTTGCGCATCAAGGTGTTCAGCCGCAAGAAAAAACAACTCGACAAAATCGGCGTCAGCGCCATGGTGACCGCCTGTTCCAACTGCCGCAATATGTTGGAGGAGGGCCTGGAGCACAACCATATGGATATAAAAGTGTTGAGCCTGACGGAATTAATCGCGGAACATTTGGCTAAATAGTTAATGCGGATGGGCTAGCAAAAAGCTAAACCGTCACCAAACCAGGAAGGCAAAACATGAGCGCACAAACTGTCGTTGTCGATCCGATCACTCGCATCGAGGGCCATTTGCGCATCGAGGCGCAAACCGACGCCAACGGCGTCATCACTCAGGCTTCGAGCGCTGGCACCATGGTGCGCGGCATAGAAATTATTTTACGCGGGCGCGATCCGCGCGACGCCTGGGCCTTTGCTCAGCGTATATGCGGCGTATGCACGTTGGTTCATGGCATCGCTTCGGTGCGCGCGGTGGAAGACGCCTTGAAAATAGAAATTCCCGCAAACGCCCAGCTGATACGCAATCTCATGATCGGCGCGCAATACGTACACGACCATGTGATGCATTTCTATCATCTGCATGCGTTGGATTGGGTGGACGTAGTGTCGGCGCTCAAGGCCGATCCCAAGAAAACCTCGGAGCTGGCGCAATCGATCAGTAATTATTCCAAATCCTCGCCAGGATATTTTTCCGACATGCAGAAGAAGCTCAAGAACTTCGTCGAAGGCGGGCAGCTCGGCATCTTCGCCAACGGTTACTGGGGACATCCCGCGTACAAACTGCCGCCCGAAGCCAATCTCATGGCGGTGGCGCATTATCTGGAAGCGCTCGCGTGGCAACGCGATGTAGCGCAATTGCATACGATTTTCGGCGGCAAGAATCCGCACCCCAATTTTCTCGTCGGTGGCATGCCTAGCGCCATCAGCGTGCACCCGCAACATCCAGGCCAAGGCAAGGGCCCGCATTACCGTGGCGGCACGGGCGCGACCGCGGTCAACATGCTCGGCTTGGAAAAAGTAAAAACCATTATCGACTCCATGCGTCAATTCGTGAATCAAGTGTACGTGCCGGACACGCTCGCCATCGCCAGCTTCTATAAGGATTGGGGCGCGCAAGGCGAGGGCATTGGCAATTTCATGACCTACGGCGATTTCCCGGCCAAGGGCTCGAGCGACGTCAATAGTTTTTTGGTGCCGCGTGGCGTGATACTGAACCGCGACTTGTCGACGATTCACGATGTCGATCTCAATGCCGAAGATCAAATCCAAGAATATGTCGCGCACTCGTGGTACGACTACCGCGATGGCAAGAACAAAGGTTTGCATCCTTACGCTGGCGAAACCACGCTGAATTACACTGGCCCCAAGCCGCCGTATGCCAATCTCGACACGGATAAAAGTTATTCCTGGTTAAAGTCGCCACGTTGGAAAGGCAAGCCCATGGAAGTCGGGCCGCTGGCGCGCGTGCTGATGCTTTACGCCAAAGGTCATGAGCAAACCAAGGAATTAGTGAACATGACACTCAAGAAACTCGACGTTCCCGTACAGGCACTGTACTCGACACTAGGCCGCACTGCCGCGCGCACACTTGAAACAAAAATTTTCGGCGACGCCATGCTCGGTTGGTATAACCAGCTTATCGCCAACATCAAGGCTGGCGATGTCAAAACTTTTAACGAACAAAAATGGGAGCCTTCCACCTGGCCGCAGCTGGCCAAAGGCGTGGGTTACATGGAAGCGCCGCGCGGCGCGCTGGCGCATTGGATCGTGATCAAAGACGGCAAGATCGATAATTATCAAGCGGTGGTGCCGAGCACCTGGAACGCGGGACCGCGCGATGCCGCGGGTCAGGAAGGGCCTTATGAGGCCGCGCTCAAAGGCCATAAGCTGCACGACCCCAAGCAGCCGATTGAAATTCTGCGCACGATTCACAGCTTCGATCCGTGCATCGCTTGCGCCGTGCACGTCACCGATCCGGAAGGCGAAGAATTAATTAAGGTGAAAGTTAGATAAAGGAAGCTTCTAAAATTGAAAAACTCCTTCTCCCTCAGGGAGAAGGTGGGGATGAGAGGGAGAGTAAATTCATATATTCACTCACCCTCACCCTCTCCCATAGGGAGAGGGGATTTTTAAAGATGTCCTAAACAGTTTTGGCAAGGAGATGACAATGAAACGCTGGTACCTGGGCATAACCGCCATCGCCATAATGTTTCTGGCGCAAACAGCGCAAGCGCATATCAGCGCCGTGCATGAAGCTAGTTGGAGCACGGGCTTGGCGCATCCTTTCACCGGCCTGGATCACATGCTGGCCATGCTGGCGATCGGCCTATGGGCGGCGCAGGGTCATGGCGCCAGACGTTGGATTATTCCGTTAACGTTCATGGCGGCGATGATTGTCGGCGCGTCTCTGTCTTGGGCGGGCATTGGACTTCCTCTCGTCGAAACTGGCATCGCCAGTTCAATCCTTATATTAGGTCTGCTCATTGCATCGACAGCGCGCTTGTCCCTGACGCTGAGTCTAATGTTGGTCGCTATTTTTGCGGTCTTCCATGGACAGGCGCATGCAAGCGAATTGCCGCAAACGGCATCGGCGCTGTTGTATGGCGCCGGTTTCTTGTTCGCCACCGCTTTATTGCACGCCTTGGGATTTACCATGGGCGCGCTGATACGGCAGGTAGCGAATCCATTTTGGTTTCGTACGCTGGGAGGAGGAATAGCCGTAGCCGGTTTGGTTTTTTGCGTGGCGGTTTGAGAAATTAACGGAGCTCGCATGGCGGAAGAAATGGAAGATGAATTGCAACGCTTGCTTGATACCGAGCTTCAGGCAGAGGCGATTGTTCGCGAGGCCGAGCTTAAACGCGAACGCATGATCCAACAAGCGCTCGAGGAAGCGCGCAGCATGGAACAGCAGTTCGAAGCACGCGTGCCAGAATTACGCGCCGCGTTTATTGAAAAAGCCGAGGAGCGCGCGGTGCAAGCGGTGGCGGAGCTGACGCGGCGCTACGAAGAGCGACGCGTGCAATTGCGCGCGCAAGCGAAAGAACGGGAACAGGAGGCTATTCAAGCAGCATTGGCGCTGTTGCTCGACCCGGAAAGGAGCTGACATGAGCGACGCCGCGGGTTACGCCTATCTCCATGGCCGCACCTCGGTGCTGGCCGCGCAATTATTATCTCCACTCCAACTCGAAAATTTAATTCAGCTTCCGCTGGGCCAAGAAACGGAAGTGTTGCTGGCGGCGGGCATTACCGATTTTCATCCTGGCGAAACCGCGATATCGCCGCGCACCCGCGAACAACGGCTCATTACTATATTGCTGGACGAGCTTTTAGTTCTAACGCGTGCGGTGACCAGCGGTGAACGTGATTTTCTTATTTACTGGGCCTATCGTTTCGAGCTGAGTAATCTTAAAACACTGCTGCGCGGAAAATTGAATGGCCAAGATGCCGCGACCATCCGCGAAGAATTTGTCGATATGGGTAGTTTCGCGCGTTTGCCATTGGAAACCTTGCTACGCACCGAGGATGTTGCCGAGGTATTGCGGCAGTTGGAAGAGGGCACGGCCTTCGCCGATCTCGCGCGCCAAGTGCGCCGCATATTCGAAGAACGCCATGAACCGTTTGCGCTCGATGCCGCCATCGATCGGCAATATTTCGCCGGGCTTGCGAAACGCGCGCGCAGCATCAAGGGTGGAGCTTCAGGTCCGTTGCGTAAGCTCGTTGGCGGCATTATCGATCGGCTGAACTTAGTATGGTTGCTGCGCTACCGCTTAGCCTATGGTCTGTCTCCCGCCGAAACATACTATTTGCTTATTCCTTCCTCATACCGTCTTAGCAGACAAGTCTTGCAGGCGCTGTCGCAACTCAATAGCTTCGAGGAAATTATGGCGCAGCTACCCGCGCCGTTTTCGAAATGGTTGGCGCAAGCAAATAACACCACGCAAGTGACTTATATATTAGAGCGGGAATCGTGGCGCCTGGCGGAATCGGTATTGCGGCGCAGCGCCTTTAACCTAGCGCGCGCCTTTGCTTATCTGTTATTACGTGAACGCGATCTGCGCCGCGTGCGCGCCGCGATCAAAGGCAAGCGGCTTAAGCTTGCGCCTGAACTCATACGCGAGGCCGCGGGTATCACCGCGGCACCCAGTTGAGCAACGCTCATGTTTAAGCCTCTACCCGTGAAACGCATCGCACTCCAGTGTCTGCGCGAAGACGCCGCGTTAGCCGCGCTGGTGTTGGCCGATGCTGGGCTGTTCAATCCGGAAACCTCTAAAATCCATGCCGAACAACTTCCAGAATTTCCCGGTGAGTCGTATCGCGAAGCTTATCGCAGCGCACGTTCGCGCTTGGATAAAATCTTGTCGCATTGCGGCACGCCAGCGCTCACCGCTGTGGGACTGGCGGATTTACAACAAGTGAGCGAACAGGAAATTAAGCAGCTGGATGAGTGGCTGCGCGAAGTATGGCGCGAATGCTCGCACAGCCAAGAGGCCTTGCGCCGCATCGAGGAAGAACGCAAACACGTGGATCAATTGTTGCGTTCGCTGGATAATTTTTCCGCGCTCGATATCGATTTAGGCTTGCTCGCGGGGCCCAAACGTTTTGTCGACGTGCATATCGGCACCGTACCCGCGGCCAACGTCGAGCGTCTCGGCGAAGCTGTGACGCTGGCGGGCTACATCGCCCGTGCCTTCATGCACAGTGGCGATCACACGCACATTATCGTCGCTGGTCCCAAAGGCCGCGAGGAAGAAATGCGTCCGGTGTTGCAGGCCGCGGGTTGGCGGCGCGTGGACATCCCGCCTGAATTGCATGAACGGCCGGAGAAAGCGCGGCGCGATCTGAAAGCGCGTTTCGATCGATTGCTGGAGCAAATCAACAGCCAATGCCGCGTGATGGAGACCACGCAAAAAGGATTCATAGATAAATTAATCGCCGCGCAGCAACTGCTCAGGCTCGCGGCTCCCTACGCCGAACTCGGCGAGGCGCTGCGCGGCCGTGGCGGTTTATCTTTCATCGGTGGCTGGGTGCCGAAGCAAGACCTGGCGCGCATGCACGAACGTTTGCGCCAACGATTGGGCAATCGTTTCGTGCTCACGGCGCGCGATCCCTTGCCAAAGGAACGCGCTCTGGTTCCTTCCGTCATTCGTCACCCGCGATTGCTGCAACCGTTTCTGTCCCTGGTCAAAAATTATGGTGTCCCACGCTATGGCGAGGTCGATCCCACTTGGTTATTCGCTATCAGTTTCGTGGCCATGTTCGGCATGATGTTCGGCGACGTCGGCCACGGCGCCGTGATCGCCGCGCTCGCGTTTACGCTACGCCGCATGTTGGGCGACTTTCGTTGGTTCGCGCTGGCGGCCGGTCTGTCATCCATGCTCTTCGGATTTTTTTACGGCAGTATTTTTGGCTATGAAGAATTGCTGCATCCGCTGTGGATGTCGCCGCTGTCCGATCCTACCCGCATGCTCACGTTGGCGCTCTACTGGGGCATTGGTTTCATCTTAATCGCCACCGCGCTTACCGTTTATAACCGCCTGATCGATGGCCGCTACGCCGAAGCCTTGTTCGACGGCAAAGGACTGGCGGGCATGCTGTTTTATCTCGGCTTGCTTTACGGTGCTTATCGCGAGGTCACCGCGAGCGCCTTTGGCGCGGTGGAAGCCGCGGCGATTTTCATTCCATTCGCCGTAGTGCTGGCTTACAAGTGGCATCACTATCACGCCGCTTTCGGCGAGCGCGTGTTGGTAGTGTTCATCGAGGGCTTCGAAACGGTGATGAGCTATCTGGCCAATACGCTGTCGTTTCTGCGTGTAGCGGCGTTTTCATTAAATCACGTGGCACTGGCGATCGCGGTGTTTACGCTCGCGGGCATGATGGATTTCACCGGGCACTGGATTACGGTGGTGCTGGGCAACGTGTTTATCCTAGTGCTCGAAGGCGGCATC
>JACQBD010000140.1 GCA_016194665.1 Gammaproteobacteria bacterium | reverse complement strand
ATGGCCTTCTGCGTCATCTTGTCGCCCAGCCCCAAATCGACGAGCAGTTTTTTTGCACGCGGTATCGCCACCGAGCGCGGAATCCCGTAATAACCCGCCTGATTCACCACGATATCGAATGGCTTCTCGAACGGATTAAAATTAATTTCCTGCCCCACCAGGCCGATATGCGCCTTGGCCTTTTCCGGGTCCTTGTCGATGTCGCAACCGAACACGGAAACGGTGCCCGCGGTTTTGTTCACCAGCCCGGTGACAATCCCAAGGACAGTCGTTTTCCCCGCGCCGTTCGGTCCAAGCAAACCAAAAAAATCTCCTGCCGCGACGGTCAGCGAAACACCCTTGAGCGCTTCGGTGCCGCTGGTGTAGATTTTTTTGAGATTATCGATGACGAGGGCGGGTTGGTTCATGGAGGGCACTATATCAGAAATGTAAATGGACCTGCCTTAGCAAAAATCCAACCACGGTAAAAAAATATTGAACCAACAATAAGAGCTTGCGCCATAACAAACCAGACAGAAATTGACTCACAGGCGTCCTGACACTAGTATCTACGTTGTAGATACATTCGCAGGAGAATGCAATGAAAACCAAAGCTCAAAAGTGGGGTAATAGCTTGGCCGTACGCGTGCCACGTGGCATCGTCGAAACAGCCGGCCTTCAGCCCGAGGATGCGCTGGAAGTAGAAGTCGTGAAAGGCAAGATTGTTCTCACGCCTGCCGCTAAGGGCAGCCGTCCCAAATATCGTCTCAATGATCTGGTAAAACGTATCACCGCCAAAAATCGTTACGCTGAAGAAGATTTTGGCGCACCAGCCGGCCGCGAGGTGTGGTGAGATGGCGCGCGGCGGTTATGTCCCAGAACGCGGAGACATTGTCTGGATCAGTTTCAGCCCCACCGAAGGACACGAACAAGCAGGACATCGACCCGCGCTGGTTCTTTCGCCTTCGTCGTACAACCTGCGCAGCGGCTTGATGCTGTGTTGTCCAATCACCAGCAAGGTCAAGCCATACCCGTTTGTTGTTCCCATTCTTGGTAACCCCGATGTAGCGGGCGCCGCCTTGGCGGATCAATTACGCACGTTGGATTGGCGCGTCCGCGGCGCTAAGAAAAAAGGACGCATCGCCGATAAAACCTTGAGTGAGGTATTGGCTAAGGCGAGCGCACTTCTTGAGTAGCCAATATATGTGAGACAAACCGTTGGGCAGATCACAGTTCTAAAAAATGCAAAAGTATTCGGCATCCTTATGGCTATTTCGTTGCTTCCCACGGGAGAAGGACAGAGTCTGCCCCCGCGGAAGCGGGGGATGAAGGGAGTTTACGAGCTATTTTAGGATTCTCCTTACCGGACTATTAGTTCAGAGGCAAGATATCTTCCGACGGCATCAGGACGAACCCCCGGCCTTAAAATTCCGCCACATTTAACTTCATTCCTCCGCCGTGCCTGGGTTGCACCCCCGCCCAGCCAGAGCTATTCATAAGTATGGTTCCCAGCGATTCGCTTCCCACAAAAACTATGCAGACCCGTGCCGAGACCGGCAATAATGCCTTGCCGGTTGGTTATCAGTTAGGCGAATACACGATTAAGTCGGTGCTGGGCCATGGCGGCTTCGGCATCACCTACCTAGCCCAGGACAATCACCTGGGAGCGCTCGTGGCTATCAAAGAATATTTCCCCCAGGACTATGCCGAGCGCGGCGCAAACTCCACGATCAATCCGCGCCCCGGCGGAGATGTTTCCGACGCCGAAATATATAGCTGGGGTCTGGAGGAATTCCTGAAGGAGGCGCAGGCGCTGGCCAAATTCAAGCACAACTATATCGTGCGCGTGCTGCGTTACCTCGAGGCGAACGGCACCGCTTACATGACCATGGAGTACGAAGAGGGTGAAAGCCTTGCGAAATATATGAAGCAGCACGGAGGCTTTTTAAGCGAGCCCGACCTGCTGCGCGTATTCCTGCCGATTCTCACCGGTTTGCATGCGGTGCACGAAGCCGGACTGCTGCACCTCGATATCAAGCCCGACAACATTTATTTGCGCCACAGCGGCCAGCCCATGCTCATCGATTTCGGTTCGGCGCGCCAGCGTCAGCGCCAAGGCAAGGCTGAGACCGGGCGGATCGCGCTCACGCGCGGTTACTCGGCGCTGGAACAATATCCTGGTCACGGCGCGATGGGCCCGAGCACCGATGTCTATTCGGTCGGCGCCACGCTTTACCGTTGCGTCACCGGCCGCGATCCGCTGGATTCTTTGGAGCGTTATAAGATCATGGGCTTGGGAAAAGTCGATCCGATGACGCCGGCGACCAAGTTTGACCGGCCGCTGTTCGCGCCGCATATTCGTCAATGCGTGGATCTCGCGCTGCATTTACAAGTGGCGGATCGCCCGGCTTCGGCCCTAGCTTTGCAAAACGGGTTGATGGGCAAGGAAGCTAAGGAAGAAAAATCTATTCCGATGTCGGTGCTGGGACACGGTTCCGGTTTTATCGGCGTGAGCGATGCCATCATCAAACCGCGCAGCAGATACCACACTCCGCGTGGTTTTCTGGAATCGCTTTTTTTATTTTTATTGGCCATCGGCGCCATGGCTATTTCCACTCTGAAAATTATGCTCGACACCGGTCGTCTGAATCAGGATGAGCTGTTCGCCTATTTCGATCGGATTCAAGCCTTGCCTTACGACGCTGGGCGCGAGATTAAAATGTTCATCGACGCGCAGTTGGGAATCGCGCCGACGGTTAACGCGCCAGTGAGTTCGGCCAAGCCGCCACGCACCGTCAAGCCGAAACCCGTCGCGGAAAAAGTTATCCCGATATTCGATCCTGCCAAGACGATTGCGCTCACGCTCGCGGCGCATGCGCCGGTGACGGCGCTGGCGTTTGTGCGCGACAACGAAGTGCTGGCGGTGGCTTACGACGATGGCGTAGTGAATTTATGGAATGCCGAATCCGGCGCGCTGATATCGACCATGTCCTTTAACGAGGAGTCGCTCAACACAATGGTGGCATCGCCCGACGGACAATGGCTGGCCATTTCCGTTGACGCGAACGTTGAGATCTGGAGCGCCAGAGAAAATAAAGCGATGACGAAACTTTCCGGCCATACGGCGCCGGTGATGCGACTCGCGTTCTCCGCGGATGGTAAGCAACTAGTGTCGGTTGATCGCGAATCGAGCGTGGTCCTTTGGGATGTGGCCGAGTCCAAAAAAATATTCGATCTCCCCAAAGCCAAACATGAAATTCTGACATTGGCGGTCGCGCCCAACGGACGTGTGCTGGCCGGGGGCGACATCGAAGGTGGCATACAGTATTGGGATCTCGTCGGTGGCAAGGAACTGGCGTACGTGCCGGCGCACAATGTTCCGGTCAGCGCTATCGCTTATTCCCCGGATGGTAAATGGTTCGTGTCCGGGGGGCAGCAACACAACCTGAAATTATGGGACGCCAGCTTGGAGCGCAATGATCGCGTGCTGGCCGGCGCTCCGGATGATGTCGATACCGTGCAGTTTTCTCCCGACAGCCGATGGTTGTTGTTGGGTGGAACCAGCAAGTCACTGGAAATCTGGAGTGTCGAGCAAGGCCAACCGATCCACCGGTTTGCCGGTCACGATCTCGGTGTGTCGGTGCTCACGCTTTCATCCGACGGCGCGCGTATCGCCACCTCCGGCGATGATGCAAAAATCCTGATCTGGAAATAGCGCCATCGACCGCTGGCCACGGGTCGATTAGGCGAGGTTCTGTCATATCCGAGTCCGCTGCCAATATCCGCCCACAAGCCGTGCGCCATGAGTTAAAATAGCCGTTTCCCCTGGACGTCTTCGTAATCATCATGAGCCGTGATCCGCTGAACAATGTGAACGTGCTTTCGCAAGACTTGCTGCCCACGCCGCAGCAAGTGAAAAGCGCGTTGCCGCTGACCAACCAAGCGCAGACGATAGTATTGCAGGGACGCGATATCGTGCGGCGTATTCTCGATCGCGAGGATCATCGCTTGTTTGTCGTCATCGGCCCGTGCTCGATTCACGATATCAAGGCGGCGAAGGAATACGCCGAACGGCTGAAGCGCTTGGCGGAGGAAGTGAGTGACACGCTCTATATCATTATGCGTGTGTATTTTGAGAAGCCGCGCACCACTGTCGGTTGGAAGGGTTTGATCAACGATCCGTTCATGGACGATTCCTTCCATATCGAGAAGGGTTTGTACATGGCGCGCGAGTTGTTATTGCATCTGGCGGAGATGGGATTGCCGACGGCGACTGAGGCGCTCGATCCAATCACGCCGCAATATCTTTCCGATCTGATTACGTGGACCGCGATCGGCGCGCGCACTACGGAATCGCAAACGCATCGCGAGATGGCGAGTGGCTTGTCGACTCCGCTTGGCTTCAAGAATGGCACCGACGGCGGTCTGACTGTCGCGATCAATGCGTTGCACTCGGCGGCGCGTGGACATCATTTTCTCGGCATCAATCAGGAAGGCCAGTGCGCGGTGTTCCGCACGCGCGGTAATCGTTACGGGCATATCGTGCTGCGCGGCGGCAACGGGCGGCCGAATTACGATTCGGTTTCCATCGCGCTGGCGGAAAAGGAACTGACCAAAGCGCAGTTGCCGAACAACATTGCCGTCGATTGCTCGCACGGAAATTCCAACAAGGATGCGGCCTTGCAACCGTTGGTGGCGGAGAATTGCGTTAATCAAATTCTGGAAGGCAATCGGTCGATCGTGGCGCTGATGTTGGAGAGTCATTTGCACGCGGGCAATCAGCCGATTCCGACGGATTTGGCGCAACTCAAATACGGCGTGTCAGTGACCGATGCTTGTATTGGTTGGGAGACGACGGAAAAAATGTTGCGCACAGCGCGCGAGAAATTGAAAAAGGTTTTGCCGACGCGCAAGGTTTCTAAATTAAATTTTGGGAAGATTTGATTTGTAGATCTCTAATAATTCGTCATTCCCGCGCAAGCGGGAATCTAAGCATTTTTTAATAGATGATAAGTGAGTTAAGTTCTAGATTCCCGCTTGCGCGGGAATGACAGCTCAATGTGGGTGACGCTTCACTTTGCAGTTTTCGTACCCTCTGTGGTTCAAACTCAAATTTAACGTAGGGCGCGTCTCACGCGCCGATGTATAGATTGGCACGTGAGACGCGCCCTACATGGAATTACTAGTCGATCGTTAATACAACTTTGCCTTTGGTTTTTCCGGAAGTAAGCAGGGTGTGAGCGTCGGCGGCGCGGGCGAGAGGAAGAATCGTATCTACGTGCACCCATAATTTTTTCTGGTCGATCAGTTCGGCGCAGCGTTTTAAAATTTCGCCTTGATGTTGCATGGCGTCGATCAGGTTGTAAAACACGGGAATTAGCATGAGCTCGAAGCCCACGCGTAAATTACGCGTGCGCGCTGCGCTCCAATCGGTATCGGCGCCGGGCAGCAACAGCGAAACCACGTCGCCGAAATAACGCACGGCGTTAAACGTGTCGGAAAAAGTTTTACCGCCAACGGTATCGAACGCCATATCTACGCCGCGGCCGTCACTCCAGGCGAGCGCGGCTTGTACAAAATTTTCTTCTTTATAGAGAATCGTATGATTCGCGCCGAATAAGGTGGCGAATTCTATTTTTTCGCGCGCGCCCAAGGTAGTGCACACTTGCGCGCCGGCGGTGCGTGCGAGCTGTATCGCCACATGGCCGACGCCGCCCGCGCCGGCGTGAATCAAAATTTTATCGCCCGGTTTAATGTGCGCGCGGTCGTGCAGCGCTTCCCAGGCGGTGATCAACACCAAGGGTCCGGCGGCGGCTTGTTCGAAGGACATGCTCGTAGGTTTTTTAGCGGCCAGGCGGTAATCCACTAAGACATATTGCGCGTACGTGCCGAAGCGCTCGTGCGCCGGACTTTGGCAAAAATAAACTTCGTCGCCTTTCTTGAAATTTTTTACCGACATACCGGTTGCTTCGACGATGCCGGCGCCGTCACAGCCCAATACCGGCGGTAACGGCGCGGGGTAGGCGCCAGGTTTTGT
>JACQBD010000145.1 GCA_016194665.1 Gammaproteobacteria bacterium | reverse complement strand
CGCAAAATGCGCCGCAAGGATACCCGCGTGGTCAGACAACGTAAAGCAAAACTCGGAAGTTATCGCTTGCCATTGCCATTCGCGACATCGGGCATATGCACGATGCCCGCTTCTTTTTCTTTCTTAATGCGTTCGTAGATTTCCTCGCGATGTACGGGGATCTCTTTCGGGGCATTGACCCCGATACGCACTTGATTACCCTTGATGCCCAGCACGGTGACCTGAACATCGTCGCCAATGTTGAGGGTTTCGCCAATGCGTCGTGTCAGTATCAGCATTGCCTTGCACTCCTTTTAATATTGCTTGGTTCCATATGTTCCTTATCCCATTCCGGCCACACCTACCCCTGGTAGGCCGACTCCTCAACACTATCCCGCGCGTCCCTACTATATAAAAGGACGTTTTTCGGCGACTTTCCTATCCAGAAAACCCTGCCGCATTTTGGCGTCAGTCATGGTTCTCTACCGTGCGGCATTCCACCGCCGGGCAATCTAAACTAAGTCGCGGATAATTAATAAGAAAATCCCTTAACCCCTTTGTTTGTTTCCAGCTCCTATCACTATGCAGCTTCTATGCCAGCCTCGAGGGCAAATTAGACCGTAGATTGGCTTGTTTTTTCCAAACCAAAGGCAGTATGTAGCGCCCGCACGCCTAATTCCAGATATTTTTCTTCCACTACCACGGAAACTTTTATCTCCGACGTCGAGATCATTTGAATATTGATACCTTCGTCGGCCAAGGTTTTAAACATTTGACTAGCGATACCGGCGTGCGAGCGCATGCCCACACCGACGATCGAGATTTTCACGATTTTATCATCGCCATTGACTTCGCGCGCCTTCAAATCCTGGGCCACGCGCGCCAACACTTCCCGGGCTTTTTTATACTCGCCGCGGTGCACGGTGAAAGTAAAATCGGTGGTGTCGTCGGCGGCGACATTTTGCACGATCATGTCGACGTTAATATTGGCTTTGCCGATCTCGCCTAAAATCTGCGCGGCAATACCGGGCTTGTCGGGGACGCCGCGCAGGGTGAGCTTGGCTTCATCGCGATTAAACGCAATGCCTGAAATTAACGGCGCTTCCATCTCGTTTTCCTCATAAGTAATAAGTGTGCCGGGCCCGTCTTCGAAGGAGGACAGCACCCGCAACGGTACGCGATACTTGCCGGCAAATTCGACTGAGCGTATCTGCAAAACCTTAGAACCGAGGCTTGCCAGTTCCAGCATTTCTTCGAAAGTAATGCGGTCGAGCCGCCGCGCTTCCGGCACAATACGTGGGTCCGTGGTATACACCCCGTCCACGTCCGTATAAATCTGACATTCATCCGCTTTTAGCGCGGCGGCCATGGCCACGCCGGTGGTATCGGAACCGCCACGACCTAATGTCGTAATGTTGCCATCCTGATCCGCGCCCTGAAAGCCGGCGATCACAACCACCCGGCCTTTTTTTAAATCCTCGCGCACGCGCGATTCATCGATATCGAGAATGCGCGCTTTGCCATAGACGTTATCGGTACGGATGTGCACTTGAAAGCCGGTATACGAACGCGCCGGGCAACCGATTTTCTCGAGCGCCATACTTAATAATGCAATCGTCGTTTGCTCGCCCGTGGCGAGCAATACATCGAGTTCACGCGGCGACGGGTCGGAATGAATCGCTTTCGCCAATTTAATCAAACGGTCGGTCTCGCCGCTCATGGCCGACACCACGATTACCAAATCGTCGCCGGCCTTGCGCATGCGCGCAACTTTTTCAGCCACGGCGCTGATACGCTCGGGACTACCGACGGAAGTCCCGCCATATTTTTGGACGATTAAAGCCATGCTTGCCGGTGCCAGAAAAGGCGCAAATTAAACCTGCTTTTAAGGTACGAGTAAACAGCCTAAGCGGGTAAAAAATAAAGCAATAAGAGATAGGCTATTTCAGTTGTTGCTCGATCCACGCCGGTACCGCTTGCAGCGCCGCCGCCAGACCCGCGGGATCGGTCCCGCCTGCTTGAGCCATGTCCGGCCGGCCGCCGCCCTTGCCGCCCACGCCTAGCGCCACTTGGTTTACCAATTCGCCCGCGTGTAAACGGCCCAGCAAGTCCTTGGTCACGCCGGCAATCAGCGTTACCTTACTATTATCTGTCACCGAGGCCAACACCAACGCCGCCGGCGCCAGCTTGTCCTTTAATTTATCCATGGCTTCACGCAAGCCCTTGGCATCAACGCCATCCAAGCGCGCCGCCAGCACCCGAATGCCCTTCACTTCCTTCACTTGCGACATCAAATCCGTGGCTTCGCCGCTGGCCAGCTTGCCGCGCAACTGTTCCAGTTCTTTTTCCAAACTTTTCACGCGCGTCTGCAATTGCTCCGCGCGGCGTGGCGCCTCTTCGGGACTCGCGCGCAAAATTTCAGCCACCTCGCGCAACTTATTCTCGCGCTCGTTCAGGTAAGCCAATACGCCCGGGCCGGTCACGGCTTCAATACGGCGCACACCCGAAGCCACGCCGCTTTCAGAAATAACTTTGAACAAACCGATGTCGCCGGTGCGGCGCACGTGCGTGCCGCCGCACAACTCGATGGAATCGCCGATGTTCAATACGCGCACTTCTGAGCCGTACTTCTCGCCGAACAAAGCCATCGCGCCTTCGCTGCGCGCAGAATCCATGTCCATCACGCGCGAGCGTGTGTCTTCGTTGCGTAATACCTGCTCATTCACGCGCCGTTCAACCTCGGCAATCTGCTCCGCGGTCAACGGCGCCGAATGCGCAAAATCGAAACGCGTGCGCTGATCGTTGACCAGCGAACCTTTTTGCTGCACATGCGCGCCGAGCACGTCGCGCAGCGCCTTGTGCATCAAATGCGTGGCCGAATGATTGAGCATGATCGCGCGGCGAAACAACGCATCGACTTCCGCCATCGCTTTATCACCCACGCGCAGTTGGCCTTTTTCGACCTGACCTTTATGAATGTGAATCTGCCCGTGCTTGTGCGTATCGTGCACGCGAAACCATGCATCACCCACGCGCAACACGCCGCGGTCGCCGGTCTGACCGCCGGACTCGGCGTAAAATGGCGTGCGCTCCAATACCACGCTGCCGGCTTCGCCCGGCTTTAAAATTTCCACATTCGCCACATCCGCGGCGCGCGTCAGCTGCAAAATTTTGCCCTCGTCTTGCAGTCGCTCGTAACCTGTAAACTGTGTCGGCTTGTCGACCATGAGCGTGCCGATCTCGGCCGATTTGAAGGAAGACGCGGCGCGCGCGCGTTCGCGTTGCGCGTCCATCTCGCGCTCAAAACCGGCCATGTCGAGTTTAAGATTATGCTCCATGGCCACATCGCGCGTTAAATCGACAGGAAAACCGTAAGTATCATAAAGCTTAAAAATAGTGGCGCCGGTGATAATGTCAGTTTTAAGCGATGCAATATCGTCCTCGAGAATTTTTAATCCTTGTTCGAGCGTTTCATTGAAACGATCTTCTTCCTGCTTCAAGGCTTGTTCGATTTGCGCGCGTGTCTTGTTCAGCTCGGGATAAGCATCGCCCATTTGTTCGCACAACGGTCCGACCAATTTATAAAAGAATGTCTCCTGTGCGCCCAAGCGATGGCCATGGCGAATCGCGCGGCGGATAATGCGCCGCAACACGTAACCACGACCTTCATTCGACGGCAACACGCCATCGGCGATGAGAAAAGCGGCGGCACGGATATGGTCGGCGACGACATTCAGCGAATGGCTTTGCTTCTCGCTGGAACCGGTAATGGCGATGACGGCGGCAATCAAATTCTGAAACAGATCGATCTGATAATTGCTGTGCACGCCCTGCTGCACCGCGGCAATGCGCTCCAGACCCATGCCGGTATCCACCGACGGCTTCGGCAAGGGCGTTAATTTGCCCTGGGCATCGCGGTTATATTGCATGAACACCAGATTCCAGATTTCGACGTAACGGTCGCCGTCTTCATCCGCACTGCCCGGCGGTCCGCCGGCGATGTGCGCGCCGTGATCGTAAAAAATTTCCGAGCAAGGTCCGCAGGGGCCGGTGTCGCCCATTTGCCAAAAATTAGAGCTCTCGCCTAAATAGGAGAAACGTTTGGGATCGACTTTCAATTCTTTCAGCCAGATATCGGCGGCTTCTTTGTCATCCTTATATACCGTCACCCACAGGCGTTCGATGGGTAACTGCAAATCCTTGGTTAAGAAATCCCAGGCGAAGTGAATGCCCTCGCGCTTGAAGTAATCGCCAAAGCTGAAGTTACCCAGCATTTCAAAGAAGGTGTGATGACGCGCGGTATAGCCGACATTTTCGAGATCGTTATGCTTGCCGCCGGCGCGCACGCAACGTTGCGAGCTGACCGCGCGTACGTAAGGTTTTTTCTCTAGTCCCAAAAATACTTCTTTGAACTGAACCATGCCGGCGTTGACGAACAACAAAGTCGGGTCGTTAGCCGGCACCAAGGAACTGGAGGACACCACGGTATGCCCGTGACGTTTAAAGTAATCGAGAAAACGTTGGCGAATTTCTGTGCTTTTCATGCTTAGGTCGGTTAAAAATTATCTCAAAAAATACCTTGCTTCTATATTAGTAGGGTGCGTCCCACGCACCGCTAGAATCGCCGAACATGGGACTGGTGCGCAGGGCGCACCCTACGCCTTTTTTGAGGTGGTTTCTAATCCTGTCCGTGTAGATTCAAAATCTGCTGTATCTGATCATACGTAAAACCGCGGTATTGGAGGAAGCGAGCTTGGCGCGCGCGCTCGCTGTAATCCTTGGGAATTCGACCACCGAATTTCTTGCGTTGCACACGTTTAATATCTTCCAGCCATTCACGCCCCGTCACGTCGAGCCAGCGATCGATGGCTTCGGCGGTGACTCCTTTGTCCTGCAACTCTTTGTGAATACGCAGCGGTCCATAACCCCGGTTGCGACGCGCGCGAATCAAACTCTCCATAAAACGTTCGTCGGAAATAAGCTGCTCGCCCGCGAGCTGCTCCACGACTTCCGCGGCCAGCGTTTCGCTGCTGCCTTTTTTCAGGAGTTTTTTATAGATCTCTTGACGGCTATGTTCGCGCCGCGCCAGCCAATCGAGCACTAAGCGGCGCGCCTGTGGGCGATCTATTGCCGGCGAATCTTGCCTCAGGCCTCTTCCTCCGCCAAGGATTCCGCCGGCTCGCTATTTTCATTGGTGTGGCGCGCCGCGGTCACCACTTTTTCGCGAATGCGTTTTTCGATGTCGATCGCGATCTCGGGGTTTTCTTTCAAGAACTGACGCGCGTTGTCCTTGCCTTGGCCGATGCGATCTTTATTGTAGCTGTACCAGGCGCCGGTTTTTTCGACGATGCTGTTTTCCGAACCGATGTCGATGAGCTCGCCTTCTTTCGAAATACCTTCGTTATAAATGATGTCGAATTCGCACTGCCGGAACGGCGGCGCCAATTTATTCTTGACCACTTTCACGCGCGTTTGACTGCCGACCACTTCTTCACCTTTTTTGATGGCGCCGATGCGGCGGATATCCAAGCGCACTGAAGCGTAAAACTTAAGCGCGTTGCCGCCGGTGGTGGTTTCCGGATTGCCGAACATGACGCCGATCTTCATGCGAATTTGATTGATGAAAACTACCAGCGTGTTCGAGCGTTTAATATTACCGGTCAGCTTGCGCAAAGCTTGTGACATCAAACGCGCCTGCAAACCCATGTGTGAATCGCCCATCTCGCCTTCGATTTCGGCTTTGGGCGTAAGCGCCGCCACCGAGTCGATGACGACGATGTCGACGCCGCCGGAACGCACCAACATGTCGGCGATTTCCAACGCCTGTTCACCGGAGTCGGGTTGCGATACTAATAAATCATCGATGTTCACGCCGAGCTTGCGTGCGTACAACGGATCGAGCGCATGTTCCGCGTCGATAAACGCCGCCGCGCCGCCCAACTTCTGCGCCTCGGCCACTACGGACAGGGCCAAGGTGGTTTTGCCGGAAGATTCCGGACCGTAAATTTCGATTACTCGACCGCGCGGCAAACCGCCGATACCTAGAGCAATATCCAGACCCAAGGAGCCCGTGGGAATAGCCTCTATTTGCTGCACCACCCCGGCATCGCCGAGGCGCATCACCGAACCTTTGCCGAACTGCTTCTCAATCTGCCCCAGCGCCATGCTGAGCGCCTTAACCTTGTTCGTGTCCATGCTTTTCTCCACGGTGAACCGTCGAAACGGTTGTTCAGTGCATTTGCAAAATGTGATGCCAGGATTATTTCACAAGTCCCCTAAAATGGCCTAGTGCTGTTACAACCGCGCGCGCCACGGCCTTAAAACCGGACCTTAAATTAGAAAGGTTCGTCCATAGCAACGCGAAAATCTAAAGTTTGTCGAGCGGGTTAGTCGCGAAGCGACGTAACCCGCCGAATGATTCCTGCAGTCGCACACGGTCCTCATTCGGCGCAATACGCTTCGCTATTGCGCCCTACGTGCTGCAATCCTTATCAGTCCGAGAAACCCTGAACCGAAGAACCATACTGCCGCTGGAATCGGCACCGGCGTCATAAGGTATGCATGAGTCTCACCATTAATAGTGCCAGAGCCCGCTATCTGTCCCACATCGTTAATGGCAGATGCTCCATCCAAAGTCCATCCAGAGCCAGGGTCGATCATCGTATTAAGATCAATCATCGCGCCATTCCTGTAGAGAAATGCACGTTGGCTAGAGTCTCCGGCAAGCGATGAATATCCTACCACTTGACCAGCGGAATTGAGCCCAAGGGCAAACCCATACGTTCCACCCAAGGTGCCAAGGTCGCTCATCACGCCGTTTGCATAAAGAAAGGGGCGTGTCGCCGCATCATTAGTAGTTAATGACCAGCCCACTATTTGTCCCGACAAGTTGATTTTATCTGCGCCACTCGCACTACCCCCAAGTGTTCCAAGATCGGTCATGAAACCATTACTGAAGACAAAAGCATGCTGGGTATTGGACCCGAATGGATCAGATAGGCCCACTATCGCACCAAGTGAATTAATACCCAAGGCAGCACTTGTATTACCGCCCAAAGTACCAATATCTGTCATTTGATTATTTTGATACATAAAGGCGCGTTGCCATCCATCACTTGATACTGATTCGCCTACTACTGTGCCAGCAGAATTGATGTCATAGGCAATGCTATAACCATCGGCTGATAATGACCCTAGGTTACGCATCGTGCCGTTGCTGTAGAGAAAGGCACGTTGATTAATGTCACCGGCAGTAAAGGAAGTGCCTACTATTTGGCCGGTATTATTAATAGCATAGGCATTACTGTAACTACCGCCCAAAGTTCCGAGATCAGTCATCGTGCCATTGCTGGAAATGAAGGCATGAGTAGCAGTAGCTGTATCTGAATAACCAACTACCTTACCAGTATTGTTAATACCGTTAGCTTCACTAAATGTACTACCTAGAGTACCAAGATCAGTAATGGTATAAGCGGCAGCCAGTACTTGCTCAGCACCGCATACTATAAAGAGTACTCCAAGACGAAATAAAAAATTACGTCGCATGACAAATCCTCCTTGGTAGATTTATTTTTTAGACTTCTACAGTCGCGCATGTAATACTGATTTTTAAACTTGTTATTCGAAAACAGTTTGCTTCTTTTATCCCTTCATGCCTATTCCTATTTTTTTTAAAAAATTGGCATAGCAGCTAAACTGCTAACGCAACAATACAAACCATATTGATCCACCTCAACCCCGTGTGGCAAGACATAAAATTCTGCCGGATTTACATGAATTTATTAGCTCGTAGGCGGATTAACCGCGAAGCGACGTAACCCGCCGCATGGGTTTTTGCAGGTGCGCCTATTTCGCATGCGGCGCAATACGCTTCGCTATTGCGCCCTACGTGATGACTTTATCGAATAAAATCCAACAAGCCCTGCAACGCCGCCGCCACCGACTGCCGTCGTACCGCCTCGCGATCGCCGGAAAAAATATGTTTATGGCTTTTGGTGTCGCGGTTTTTGCCGGCCCAGGCGAGACAAACGGTGCCGACCGGTTTTTCCGGGGTGCCGCCGCTGGGGCCGGCGATGCCGGTAATTGATAGTGCGACTTGGGCGTGCGAGTGCTTGAGCGCGCCTTCGGCCATGGCGCGCGCAGCTTGTTCGCTGACGGCGCCATAGCGCGACAAGATAGTGGTCGGCACGCCCAGCATTTCACGTTTGGCGAGATTGGTGTAGGCAACAAAACCGCGATCGAACCATTCGGAGCAGCCGGCGATGGATGTAATCAATTCGGCCACCCAACCGCCGGTGCAGGATTCGGCCGTGGCCAGCATGAGCTTTTGGCGATTTAATTCCTGGCTGACGGCGCGCGCAATAGTATCTAGCTCCATGAATATAAGAATAACGCGCTGGCATTTTTTATCACAGTGCGAAAATTACTTAATTAAGCCGATTAACATGCGCACGCCCAGCAGCGCCACAAACAGCGCGAACAGGCGACGTAAAGTATTTTCCGACAATCGATGCGCCAGCCGCGCTCCCAGCGGCGCGGCCAAAGTGCTGGCCACGACGATGCCGATAAAAGCCGGCAACACGACATAGCCTATGCTCAATGGCGGCAAGCGCGGATCGTTCCATCCGGCAAGGATGTAGCCTAGCGACGAACTGAGAGCGATAGGTAAACCAATCGCCGCGGACGTGGCGATGGCTTGGCGCACCGGTACACTACACCAGGTCAGAAACGGTACTGACAGTGAACCGCCGCCAATGCCGAAAAGTGCGGAAGCAATGCCGATAGTCAACCCGGCCAGCGTCATACCCGCCGCTCCCGGCAAACGCCGGTGCGCCGGGATCGCCGTGGTACCGCGCGCGAATTGCGCCGCTATCGCGAACATGAACACCACGAACATAATCTGGAGCGCGTGGCTCGTCAGCAACTTGGCGATACCGGCGCCGACAAGACTGCCGATAATAATTCCGGGCGTGATGCGGCGAAAAATTTCCCAATTCACGGCGCCGCGTCGGTGATGCGCGCGAATCGAGGACATCGCGGTAAACACAATAGTGGCGAGTGAAGTGCCTAATGCCGCTTGCATGATGATGCCGGGATCGACTTTCTGCATTTCAAAAACAATCACCAGCACCGGCACGATGAGCGCGCCGCCGCCGATGCCGAGCAGGCCGGCCATTACGCCAGCCAGGGCGCCCATCAATGCCAGGGTTAGAAATTCCAAAAAGTATCAATCCATGACATAAGAAGGTGTCAGTGTAGCGCGCCGCATGCCGTTATTTCCATCGGCGCGCAATAGCAACTACTATGCGAAATAGTTTGGCGAAACTCTAAATAATTCAGCGTAGGGTGCGTCCCACGCACCATTTTATCGATTGGTGCGCAGGGCGCACCCTACATTTTTGAATTAATCAGAAGATCCTTAGCGTTATTTTCTGGGCTTGTGCGCGGCTTTCGCTTGCTGCATTTGTTCGCGGCAAGTATCGGAGAGATCGGCTTGATTGCGCTTCAAACAAGAAAGCATACGGCCGCCGCCGGGTTTCATGTCTTTGCAAAATTTGTCCACGTCGCCTTTGCAAGCTGCGTGGAATTTTTCCGCTTTGGCCTTCATTTCTTGTTTCTCCGCTTTGCAGGCGGGAGATAATTCTGATTCATGCTGCGCCATGCAATGGTGCATTTGGCCTTTACCGGGTTTTACGTCGCCGCAGAATTTTTTAATATCTTCGGCGCAGGCTTTGGAAGATTCTGCGGCCAACGCCGGTAATGAAAATAACTCCCAGGAAAAAAGCAAGGCAGCGAAGATGAAAATTTTAAATAATTTCATGTAGGTCTCCTTGATGTTAAAGACGTAGAATCTATAGCGCGCGCCGCCGCCAAGCGTTGACAGCCCGGCAATAAAATGAACGCGCCGACTCACTTAACCGTTTATAAAACGCACCGTTATTTGCATAAGCGCTAAGGCATACACCGCCGCGAGCGCGTCATCCAACATAACGCCTAAGCCGCCGGGAACGCGGCGTTCCACACTGCGAATCGGAAACGGTTTCCAGATGTCGAACAAACGGAACAGGCAAAATCCCAATAGCACCCAGCCCCAACCCGAAGGAGCCATGAACATAGTAATAAGGTATCCGACGATCTCGTCCCAGACGATGCTGGCATGGTCCTGTTTTCCCAAATCCTGCTCCGTGACCTGGCAAAACCACACGCCGACGGCAAACATACCGATTACCACCAGCGCATAAACGAACGGGGGTAGCTCTCGCAACAGTACATATATAGGTATAGCTACTAGGGTGCCGAAAGTGCCGGGGGCGAAGGGAATTTTACCGCTACCAAAACCCTGGGCAAAAAAGCGCGCGATTTTGCGCACAGCCGGATTAGCGAGCATTAAACAATCATTCCGATAGCACCGCGGTCCGGGCTTTAGTGGAAGCCACGTCGCTATTAAAAAAACGCGCGACATCTTCAAGCTGATGGGTAACCGGCATCGGCGGCAGGCTCGCCAGAAAAATCTTGCCGTAGCCTTTGCTGCGCAAGCGCGGATCGCACAGCACCAACACACCGCGGTCGTTTTCATCGCGGATTAATCGGCCGACGCCTTGCTTTAAGGCGATTACCGCTTCGGGCAATTGGTATTCCATAAAAGGACTGCGGCCGGCTTGCTCCATGCTGCGGGCGCGCGCTTGTAACACCGGATCGTCGGGTGAGGCGAACGGCAGTTTATCGATAATCACGCACGACAGCGCTTCGCCGCGCACGTCCACGCCTTCCCAAAAACTGCCGGTGCCGAGAAGAATCGCGTTGCCCGCGGCGCGAAAGCGGCGCAACATTTCCGAGCGCGGCGCGTCACCCTGCACCAACAAGGGATAATCCAATTTGTCGCGCAATTGTTCCGCGGCAACTTTCAGCGCGCGGTGGCTGGTAAATAAAAAAAACGCGCGGCCGCGGCTGGCCTGCAACACTGGCAGGGCGGTTTCGATAACTCGCCTGGTGTAATCCGGCGCCGACGGCTCGGGTAAATTTTTCGGAAGATACAGCAAAGTTTTTTTGGCATTGTCGAAGGGACTATCCCACAAACCCGTAGCGCCCTCCTCCAATCCCAGCTGCGCCTGAAAGTGGCTGAATTTTTTATTGATCGCCAAGGTGGCGGAAGTAAATACCCAAGATTTTTTTCCAGCGCTGGCGCAGGCACGGAAAGACGCCGAGATATCCAAGGGCGTGAGCGACAAAGTAAAACCGCGCGCCGTGGTTTCAAACCAGGCGATATAATCGGGCGGAGGATTTTCGCTGATGGTCAATAAACGATCCAACAGCTCCGACGCACGGCGCGCACAATTAGCTAAACCTTGGCCCTTGGCCGCCGCTACTTCCAAGACTGCAACCAAGTTGCTTAAAGATGTTTTTAGTTGCTTTAGCGCTGCATGAAACGGTTTGGAATTATCGAGCTTGCTCCAAGCGTCGCGCTTCGGTTCAACACCGAATGCCAGACGAAAATCGGCAACGGCTTTTTCCATACTCTGTGCCGTGCCCAGCAACTCTGCGATACCGCTGTGTTCCTTGAGTTCCTCGGCGACGACATCGCGGCACAGACTATATAATTGATGCCCGCTTAGATTCATGCCGAAAAAATTCGACGCGACCTCGGCCAGCTGATGCGCTTCGTCAAAAATCACGGCTTCGACGCCCGGCAATAATTGGCCGAAACCTTCTTCGCGCAAAACCAAATCGGCAAAAAATAAATGATGGTTCACCACTACTACATCCGCGGCCAAGGCTTCGCGGCGCGCGCGATTGACGAAACAGGCGTCATAATGCGCGCAATCGCCGCCGAGACAATTTTCGGCGTTGGAAGTGACTTGCGGCCATAAATCCGAATCTTCGGCAATGGTATTCAACTCGCTGATGTCGCCGCGTTGCGTGCGCCCGGCCCAATCGCGGATTTTTATCAGATCGGATTGATCGCGTTTGGCGGCGAACCGCGCTTCGGTTTCGGTGCGTTCCAGGCGATAGCGGCATAAATAATTCGCCCGACCCTTGAGCAGCGCGGCAGTGATAGGAATCGATAAAGCGTCGCGGACCAGAGGTAGGTCGCGGTGATACAGCTGATCTTGCAGATGGCGCGTGCCGGTGGAGATTAAAATCTTTTTGCCCGACAGCAAGGCCGGCACCAAATAGGCGAAGGTCTTGCCGGTGCCGGTGCCGGATTCGGCGATAAACGTCGAATAATCCGCCAAGGTCTGCTCGATGCTGGCGGCCATTTCTTGTTG
>JACQBD010000144.1 GCA_016194665.1 Gammaproteobacteria bacterium | reverse complement strand
CCAAAACCGATGCCAAAGGCCGCGCGCGTATCGCCGATGTTCCGGCGGGAGCGTATCGCTTGAAATGGTGGCATCCGCGTCAGCAGCGACAGTTGCCCGCGCGCACCATTGAGATCGGCGACGCCCCGCTGCCATTGACGCAAGTGCTGAATGTAAAACCGCGCATTCTCAAACCCAGACCTCCGGTCGACGCTGATCGCTATTAACCATGGAATTCCGATCGCTCAAGCACCGCATCGTCATCGTCTTTGTCGGCTTACTCTTGTTGGTCATGGCCTTGATGTTGGCTTTGGTGACGCGCAGCAACGCGCGCATCGTCAACGCCGAAATACAGCGCGAGTTGGCCGCGGGCACGCAAGTATTCACGCTGCTGATCGAACAGAATCAGCGCCAGCTGGAAACCGCGGCGAGCATATTAGCCGCCGACTTTGCGTTTCGCGAAGCCATCGCCACCCAAGACCGCGCCACCATTGCGTCGGTGATTCGCAATCACGGTTTGCGCATCGGCGCGCAAGCGATGCTGGTGATTCGCCCGGACGGCCGTCTCATTGCCAGTTCGCAAGGGAATGACAAGGATTCGTCCTCGCGCCGGTTCGCGGATTTATTATCCGCTGCCGAAGTTTCGGGTAAGAGTTCGGGATTTAAGCAAATGCAAGACGGCAGACTTTATCAAATCGTGCTGGTGCCGATTTATGCGCCCAAACTGATTGCGTGGGTGGCGATGGGTTTTCTCGTGGACGATCGTTGGGCGCGCGATTTGGCCGACATGACCGGCTTGGTCGTCAGCGTGATTCACCGCAGCGGCTCGGACATCGCGATTCTCGCTTCGTCTTTAAAGAACGTGGAGCGCGCTGCGCTATCCGCCGCCGTAAAAGAAGTCTCCATGGATATGCCCGGCGAATTACGTTTTGGCAACGAGCATTATCAAACCGTGCACGCGCCGCTGAGCAAAGAAATTGTCGTGGCACTACAGCGTTCGGTTGAACAAGCAGAAGCGCCTTTCCAAACTTTGCAAACCGCTTTGTGGATTATCGTGTTGGTCAGTGTCGTGGTGTTCGCCGTCGGCAGCATCATGCTGGCGCGGCGCATTGTAAAACCGGTGAACGAATTAGCCGGCGCCGCGCGCCGCATCGAAGCCGGCGACTATACCGAAGCGGTGCCGCGTTTGTCCGCCGATGAAATTGGCCAGTTGGCGACCAGCTTCGATCACATGCGCGAACGCGTCGCCAACCGCGAACAAAAAATTCTCAAGCTAGCGTATGAAGACAGTCTCACCGGTCTGCCGAATCGCACGCGCTTCATCGAAGAATTCAATCGCTTGCCGGACTCAAGTCGTGGCGCCGTGGTGGTGATGAATCTCGATCGCTTCGCGCCGATTAATAATGCGCTGGGACATCCAGTTGGCGATCGTTTGCTGACAGAGATTGGTCGGCGCTTGAGTGCATTCCAATCCAAGGCCAATTTGGTTGGCCGCTTCTGGGGCGATGAATTTGTGTTTTTATTGCGCGACGCGGACCGCGCGGCAGCCGGCCATTTTGCGGAATCCTTGGCCACGGCCTTGCGCGATCCGTTCGTGCTCGACGGCCAACGGCTCGATGTCGACGCCAGCATGGGCATTGCGCTTTATCCGGACGACGGCCGCGATGCTGCCACGCTATTACGGCGCGCGGAACTGGCGATGTACAGCGCCAAACGCCAACACAGCCGCATCTCTTTCGCCGCGCAGGCTGGCGATAAACCCTTGCACGAACAGCTGTCGCTGATCGGCGAGATGCGCGACGCCATGGAGCACCAGGAATTTTTGCTTTACTACCAGCCCAAGCTCGATTTACACAGCGGTCAAGTGACCGCGGTCGAGGCCTTGATTCGCTGGCGTCATCCGCAGCGTGGCATGGTGCCTCCGGGAAAATTTATTCCGTTTGCGGAAAAGACTGGATTCATACGCGAGCTCACGCCTTGGGTGCTGGAAACCGTGATCGCGCAAACCGCGCGTTGGCGCGCGCAAGGAATCAATCTCGTGCCCGCAGTCAATCTTTCCGCACTCGATTTACTGAATGCCAATCTGATTCAACATTTGCGGCAATCGGTCGCGAAACATAATTTGACCGTCAAGGCTTTGTGCCTGGAAATTACTGAAAGCGCGTTGATGCAAGACCCGGAATTGGCCTTGACGCATTTGCACCAGCTGGCGGCGCTGGGATTTAAATTGTCCATCGACGATTATGGCGTGGGCCAGGCATCGCTGGCGTATCTGCGTAGCTTGCCGGTGCACGAACTCAAGATTGATGGCAGTTTTATTCGCGCCGTCGCCGAGACGCCTAAGAACGCCGCTATCGTGCGTTCCACCATTGGTTTGTGTCACGCGCTGGGTTTGAGTGTCGTCGGCGAATGCGCCGAAACCGCGGAAGATATCGCTTGGCTCACGGCCAATCACTGCGACCTGGCGCAAGGTTACGCCATCGCCAAGCCCATGCCGGCGGAGGAAATGGCGAATTGGTTAAGCAGTTACGGAGTGCGTCGGCGGCAACAAGCTTAAAATATTTAAAGCGTCGATGAGACGACGTTATCGTATTTTAAGAAAATCGCGCCAGTGTCAGTCCGTATAAATTAATTTCCGGTTCACGTCCTGAAATTATATCGGCGATTGTTTTGCCCGAGCCGCAAGCCATGGTCCAACCGAGCGTGCCGTGACCTGTGTTGAGGAAAAGATTTTGGTAAGGAGTGGTTCCCAAAATCGGCGGATTGTCCGGCGTCATCGGGCGCAAACCGCACCAGTATTGCGCCTGACCGATATCGGCCGCACCCGGGAACAGATCGTTGATGACATGTGTGATGGTCGCGCAGCGCGCGGGAGTCAGTGTTAAATCATAACCGGCTAATTCGGCGGTGCCGGCGCCGCGCAAGGTATCGCCTAAGCGCGTGACCACGACCTTATAACTGGAGTCGGTAACGCTGCCCAGCAGCGCCGCCGCGCCCGATAACGGCAGCGACACGGAATAACCTTTCACCGGATACACGGGAAGATTAATTCCCAGCGGTCGCAACAGTAAAGGCGAGTAGCTTCCGCAAGCGAGTACGTAGGCATCCGCGCTGACTTCGCCTTTATCGGTGAGTACGCCAGTCAAACGTTGATCGCTTGCCAGCAGACGTTCGATGCGCGTGGAAAATTTAAATTGCACGCCTTGCGATGCAGCGAGCGTGGCGAGCGCGCGCGTGAACTGATTACAATCGCCGGTTTCATCGGCGGCGAAATGCACGCCGCCGACGATTTTATCTTGCGCTGTCGTTAAAGCCGGTTCCTGCGCGACGCACGCGGCGCGATCCAAAATTTCACAGGGCACGCCCCAGCGTTTAAATAACATAGCGTCGCGCGCCGCTTTATCCATTTCGTCATGGTCGCGAAACAGTTCTAATATTCCGTGAGTGTGTTCTTGGTAATGAATGCCGGTTGCCTGTCGTAAAGCGCCTAGACATTCGTGGCTATAACGCGCCAGGCGTAACATGCGCTCTTTATTCATTGCGTAACGCGCCGCGGTGCAGTTCCTCAGCAATTTTAAAAGCCATAACCACAAGCTGGGATCCCAACGCGGGCGCAACACCAGCGGAGAGTGCGCGCTGAACATCCATTTGAGTGCTTTCCACGGAATCTCCGGCGCCGCCCACGGATGCCCTGCGCCCCAGGATAGCTGGCCGCCGTTGGCGTAACTGGTTTCCAAGCCGACGTCGGTTTGGCGATCGAGCAGCGTGACTTCATGGCCGGCTTGCTGCAAATAGTAAGCGCTGGTGACGCCGATCACGCCGCCACCGAGAACGAGAATTTTCATAGTTGCATATTACGGCAAAACCGATTTATTCATGCCATGTCGTAAAACGATTTACCGGCTCGCGCGCGGTACGATAATTGTTCACCGGCGCCGCGGCATCCGCGTAACCGAGCGCCATGCCGCAAACCAGCGCTTGCGAATCGGGAATATTTAGCAGCTTACGCGCGATGTCGGGATATTCCGCGAGCGATGCTTGCGGACAGGTGGCCAAGCCGTGACCCAAGGCCGCCAACATGACGTTTTCAATAAACATTCCCATGTCCACCCATGAACCTTGCGCCAGCGAGCGATCCACAAAAAATAATAAACCGGTCGGGGCTCCGAAGAAGCGATAATTATTGTTCCAGGATTTCAGGCGCCGGTCTGTGTCGTCCCGACCAATGCCCAAGGCTTGATACAGCGCCAGGCCGCATGCCAGCCGCCGCGACTTATACGGTTCTTGCCAGTGCTTGGGATAGTAATGGTAGTCCGGACGTTGCGGCTCGTCGGCGACGCGCGCCGCCAACAGCGCTTCACTCAAGCTTTGTTTGGTTGTGCCCGTCAGCACCGCCACGCGCCACGGCTGCGCATCCACGCCTGACGGCGCCCAGCGTGCCGCGTCTAAAATCGATTCGATCGTGGCGCGGTCAACGGGTTTGTCGAGATAGGCGCGTGTGGATGCACGGCGGCGCATGGCTTCGAGAACTTCCATCGACGATCTCCGAGTAACGTAAAGCGTTACTGTACCGCGATCGCGCGCGCGAAAGAATTCCCGGCTAAGACAGGGAGAGGAAAATAATACGGACGAGAAAAATTAGTTTATGGAAGTACTGGCGGTTTGCAAACGTGGTACGCGGCGTTCGGCGCTTTGCAGCCATTGTTGAATACGGCGTGCATCGCCGTAACGGCTGAGTTTGCCCCACGAGTCGAGCAATACGATGGTGAGCGGACGATTGCCAATCCTGGCTTGCATGATTAGGCAATTGCCGGCGGCGGCAGTGTAACCGGTCTTGCTCAAACCAATGCCCCAGGTTTCTTGGCGCACCAAGCGATTCGTATTATGAAACGATATTTCGCGACCCGTGGCTCGATCGGTTACGACAAAATTGGGAACCGTGGTCAGATTTTGAAATAGCGAATGTTTGCGAGTTTCAGCGACGAGCAGCAGCAAATCGCGCGCGGTCGAAACGTTGGCGTTATTCAAACCGCTGGAGTCGGCGTAATGAGTATGCGTCATACCGAGCTCGACGGCTTTGGCGTTCATGGCTTGCACCATCGCTTCGGTGCCGCCGGGAAAACTGCGACCCAAGGCCGCCGCCGCGCGATTGTCGGAGGCGCCGAGCGCGGCGCGCAGCAGGTCGTAACGCGTCAACACCGCGCCGAAACCGAGACGCGAACGTGTGCCGCGCAGGCGATCGCGGTCTTCGCGCGTGATCTCGATGTGTTCGTCGAGGTATAAACCAGATTCGATAATGACCAACGCGGTCATGAGTTTGGTGAGCGAAGCAATCGGACGCGGACGATCGACATTGCGTCCGTACAGCATGACGTCTTCGCGGTCGTCCATCACTAAGGCCACCGCCGATTGCAAGGCGAGACGATTAGGTTGTCCGTATTGAACCAGGTCGGCGGCTTTTATATAAGTCGGGGATTCATCATTAGCGGCGGAATTTACATTGGCGTCGGAGGTCACGTAGATCGTGGCCGCCATCATGCTGACAATGCCGGCCAATGAGGCCAGTAATTTTGAATATTTCATGGGGTGAGATTTGCCTTCCGCGTGCTTGTTTCTGAGGCCATTTCAATACTTACTATAGTAGAGTTTTAGCAGATTGGTGACTTGAGACAATAACTTAGCGCCAAAGATTTTGGATAACGCTGGCGACGGACGTCTAGGCGTAGCCGACGCAGGGCTAAAAAACCGCAAATCCCAGCCCATTTTGGTCAGCGCTGCGCCCATGGCTATGGCGGTTGAAACTTTCGGCGGGTTTTTTGTAAGCTGACAGGCGCTAATCATGACAAGGAGAATCATCGTGGCGCATACCTATGAAGAATTGAAACATAAAACTGTGGTGGAGTTGCGTGAGATTGCTAAGGACATCGAGCACGACGCGGTCAAGGGCGCGACGCAGATGAATAAAGATCATCTGCTTAAAGGTTTGTGCACCGCGCTAGGCATCGATATGCATCAGCATCATCAAGTCGTCGGCATCGATAAAGCGGCGATAAAACTTCGCATACGCGAGTTAAAGAAAAAACGCGATGAAATTCTGGCGTCGAAGGAGCGCGCCGAACTCAACGTGGTGTTGCGTCAAATCCATAGTCTGAAACGCACCATGCGCCGCGCTATGGTGTGAGCGCTTAAATTTTAGCGCGGCGAATTCGAAAGCACTGATGTATTTTGGGATCGCGTTCGAAATCTTTGGGAATAGTTTTGCGCGTGATGTCTTCCACCGCGAGCGGCGCTAACAATTCCCGTTCGATTTTAAAGCGGCGATGGTTGGTGGAAAAAATTAAAACGCCGTTCGGTTCCAGCAAAGCCGCGGCATCCTGAATCAGCGGTACATGGTCGCGCAGCACATCGAGCGTGTCTTCCATGCGTTTGGAACGCGAAAACGTTGGCGGATCCAAAAAAATAACATCGTAACGACGTGGATTTTCTTTCAGCCACACCAACACGTCCGCTTGAATAAACTCATGTTGCTTGCCACGCAGCTTGTTGAGTTCAAAATTCCGCTGCGCCCAATCGAGATAAGTGCGCGACATGTCCACCGTCGTGGTCGATAAAGCGCCGCCGTGGGCGGCGTGCACGCTGGCGGTGCCGGTGTAGCCAAATAGATTCAGAAATTTTTTGTTTTTCGCCAGCTCCCCCAGCATCGCGCGCGTGGCGCGATGATCTAGAAAAAGTCCGGTGTCGAGATAATCGGTGAAGTTCACGTAAAATTGGCACGGGCCTTCGGTCACCACATAAAAATTTCTGGCAGCGTCCATTTTTTCATATTGTCCGCCGTCTTTTTGCCGGCGGCGCACTTTGAAAAACATTTGTTCGGGGGGAATTTCCAAAACAATCGGGATCACCGCCAACGCGTGCCTTAAACGTTGCCGCGCTTTGTCCGCGTCCACCGTGTCCGGCGCTTCGTATTCTTGCACGTGCACGTAGCGCTTGTCCGATTCATAGACATCGATTGCCAAGTTGTACTCGTGCAAATCGGCGTCGTATAAACGATAGCAAGCAATTTCCTGACGCCGCGCCCAGCGTCCAAAATGTTGGAGATCTTTGCGCAGACGGTTGGCGAACATCTCGGCGCTTGAACCGGGTCGAATCTCGAAGGGCTGGGCAACGCGATTGCCGACAATATTTTCCGAGGTAATATCGAAGTGCAGCAATTTGCATTCGATGGCGCCGTTATAGAGCGTGTGTATTTTGCCGGCGCGCAAACCCATGGATTTGCCGAGCTCCGGATTACCAGTGAAAACCGCACCGCGCCATCCAGCAAAACAATTTTTAAATTGCGTGCCCAGTTCGGCATACAAAGCCGGCAGTTCAGAAGTTTCTCCCAAGCGTTCGCCGTAAGGCGGATTGGCGACAACCAAGCCACCAGTAGTTTCTTCCGGAACAACACACGCGGAAAGTTCGCGCTGCTCGACGACGATAATATTGCCGAGTCCGGCGCCGCGGATATTATCGCGCGCTGCGCGCACCGCGCGCGGATCATGATCATAGCCGATGATCGGCGGGAGTTTTTGCAGGCCGATTTCGCAGCGTCGCTGCGCGTCGTCGAATATTTCTATCCAGGTGGCGGCGTCGTGCTGTTTCCAACGCAGAAAGCCGAAGTAATCGCGCGCCAGTCCGGGCGCGCACTCGGCGGCGATCAGCGCGGCTTCGATCAGCAGCGTGCCCGAACCGCACATGAGGTCCACTAAGGCGCCGTTGTCTTGGGCGATGGCGGGCCAATTGGCGCGGATGAGAATCGCCGCGGCCAGATTTTCTTTCAGCGGCGCTTGCACGGTTTGCGCGCGATAGCCGCGGCGGTGCAAAGATTCACCGGACAAATCGATACTGACGCTGGCTTCATCGCGATGCAAATAAACGTTCACGCGCACATCGGGTTGTGCGGTGTCGATGGAAGGGCGCACGTTAAATTCATCGCGCAGCTGATCGACGATGGCGTCTTTTACTTTCAGCGCGCCGTAGTGCGAATGCGTGATAGCCGATTGTGAATGGGTGAAGTCCACCGCCAGCGTGCCTTCGGCTGCGAGATGTTCTTTCCAGGCGATGCTTTGCACGCCGTCGTATAAACTTTCCGGCGATGACGCAGGAAATTTTTTGAGCGGCAGCAATATGCGATTGGCCAAGCGCGACCAAAGACAAGCGCGATACGCCGTGGCGAGCATGCCCTCGAACGCCACGCCGGCGCGGGTTTCGCGCACGTTTTCGGCGCCGAGTGCGCGCAGCTCTTCCGCGAGCAGCGGTTCGATGCCTTTGGGGCAAGTGGCGAAAAAGGCGAGCAGGGTGGTCATGATGCGGCGCCATGTTACGTGGTCTGCCTAGGCGCGGTAAATGAAAATGGTTGTTGCCGGGGTAGGCGGATGTGATAATCCAGCATCCCTATCCGGAGGAAGCCAGCATGGAAATAAAATCAGGTAATCCCGTTCTCGCCAAGGATGCTTTTAGCGGCTTGCCGCGCACTGCCGATCCCATGACCATCGGTGGGACCGTGAATCGTAGCGCCATGTTGCTGGCGATATTGCTGATTAGCGCCGGTTGGACTTGGGGTCAATTTTGGACCTCGCAGAACGCCGCGACCATCGCTCCTTATATGTGGGGCGGTATCATCGGCGGTTTGGTGCTCGCTCTGGTCACAGTGTTTAAAAAGAATTGGGCGCCGGTGACCGCACCGTTGTATGCGTTGCTAGAAGGTTTCGCGGTCGGCGGTCTTTCGGCGATGTTGGAAATGCAGTATGCCGGCATTGTGATTCAAGCCGTGGGTTTGACCTTCGGCACCATGGTGGCGCTGCTGCTGGCGTATCGCTCCGGGCTCATCCAGGTGACCGAAAAATTTCGCATGGGCATCATCGCCGCCACCGGTGGAATTTTTATCGTTTATTTAGTCGACATGGTGCTGCATCTGTTCGGCGTCAGCATTCCCTTCATTCACGAAAGCGGCGCGCTCGGCATTGGCTTCAGCATCGCCGTGGTAATCATCGCCGCGCTCAATCTGGTGCTGGATTTCGATTTGATCGCCGAAGGCGCGCGCAGCGGTGCGCCGAAGTACATGGAATGGTTCGGCGCGTTTGCGTTCATGGTGACCTTGATCTGGCTGTATTTCGAAATCCTGCGGCTGCTCGCAAAAACTCGTCGCTAAGCATCACGACGTCATGGCGCGCATCGGTATCGACCCGGATGGCAAGGTCGTTAACGAATGCTTCGCGGTTATTTACGCCCCCCGGCGCATGCGCGATCGCTTCCCGGAAAATTGCGTGACCGTGGTGGATTCCGAAGCCACGGCGCTGCAAGACGCCGACCCAAAAAAAAATCTTTATCCCGCACGTGTGATCGGACCGTCGCGGTCTTCCGAAGGTTTTCGTCTTTATTACTTAATCAGTTGGTTGGACAAAGATGAATGATGCGGAAGAATTTATGCCGGCAATAAAAAGGGCTTCGATAAAGAAGCCCTTTTTATTTACTTAAAATACCAAACTCAAGCTTGCAACGCATCCTTCATAACAGCCAGCGCCTTGGATTCGATCTGACGCACACGCTCGGCGGAAATTTTGTATTCGTCCGCCAATTCATGCAAGGTCGGTTTTTTCTCATCCAGCCAACGGCGTTGAATGATGTCGCGCGAACGCGCATCGAGTGTCGCCAATGCGGATTGCATTTGCTTGTGACGCGAATCCTCTTGGTCGGTTTGTGTCGCCAGCACTTCCGGGTTGTAGCGCATGTCCTGTAAATAACCGACCGGGGCGGCGTGAAAATTATCTTCGTCGCTGTCATTGTCGGCGTCGAAGGGCACGTCGCCGCTGCTTAAGCGCGATTCCATTTCCTGCACGTTCTTTGGCGTCACATTGAGGTTCGTCGCCAAGGTATCGACTTCACCGCGCGTCATCCAGCCGAGACGTTCGCGCGATTTGCGCAAATTAAAAAACAATTTGCGTTGGGATTTGGTGGTCGCGACTTTAACGATGCGCCAATTGCGTAAGATGTAGTCGTAAATTTCGGCGCGAATCCAATGCACCGCGAACGACATTAAACGCACTTTGCGCGCCGGATCGTAATGCTTAACCGCTTTCATCAGACCGATGTTGCCTTCTTGAATTAAATCGGCTTGTGGCAGACCATAACCGGAAAACCCGCGCGCGATATGCACGACATAACGCAGATGCGACATGACCAACTGGCGCGCCGCGCTCAGATCTTCGTTTTTACGAAAACGTCGCGCGAGTTTGCGTTCCTCGCTGGCGTTTAAAATCGGTAATGCATTGACCGCCCGGATATAGGCGGCCATGCCTTTTTCGGGATATAAATTGATCGATAATGCATGTGCTTGAGCCATTAAAACCTCCGCAAGCCTTTACTCAGTTTCTTAGGGAAAATATCTTAGCACTCGTAGCTTAAGAGTGCCAAGTGATCGCTAAGTTCATTTTCCCTCTATAAATTTAGGGGATTTAGCGGGGCTCGATGGCGCGCAGATGCCGGCCCACGGCCAGCCGCGACCCCAGCCAGCCAAGCAGACCGCCAATGCCGATTAGCGCGAGGGTGGCGAGAAAACTCAGGCTTTCCGCTTCAAACTGGCTTCCATACAGACTGGCGAGGTTTTGAATAGGGGTGGAAAGCAGCAATAAAGCCAGGGCTAGCAGCAGCCAAGCAAAAATGGCCCCGAGCAGGCCTTGCAAAGTGCCGGCGTAGAGGAAGGGCCGGCGGATAAAGGCATTGGTGCCGCCAATCAGTTTCGTAATCTCGATCTCATCGCGCCGGTTAAGCACCGCCAAGCGAATGGTATTGCCAATAATGAGCAGCACCGCCAGGCCTAAGCCCGCCGCCAGAATAAACACGCTCTGTTGCGCGAGATCGAGCATCGCGTGTAAACGGCGTACCCATTCCAAATCTAATTGTGCGATGTCGACTTCGTTATAGTGGCGCAATTCTTTAAGAAGAGTTTGCAGGGCGTCAGGATTGGCATACGCAGGACTGGGGTGCACGATCAGCACCGCCGGCAAGGGATTGCTGTCCAGTGCCTTGAGCGCCTCGCCAAATCCGGACAAGCGTTTAAATTCCGCCAAGGCCGCCTCGCGTGAAATGTAATCGACCCAAGCGACACCCGGCGTGCGGCGAATTTTATTGCTCAGTTTTTCCGCGGCCGCGACGGAAACGTCTTGTTTCAAGAAAAGCGAAATCTGACCGTTGTCCTCCCAGCCGCGGGCGAGTCGTTGAATGTTATCGATCGCGACGTACAGTCCAGCTGGCAAAGCCAAGGTGATGCCGATGACCGCCATCGTCAGCAGCGTCGCCACCGGCGTGCGTGTAAGCTGTCCCAGGCTGTAGAAAAATACTTGCGCGTGCCGCAGAAAATAATTCTTGATCATTTTTTCTGCCCGGTGTCGCGCAGCAGCTCGCCTTGTTTCAATTCGATGATGCGTTGACGCGCGCGATCGATGAGGTGCCAGTCGTGCGTGGCGATCAGCACGGTGACGCCGTGGTGATGGAAGCCGAGAAAGAGATCGAGAATTTCATCGGACAAGGCGCTGTCGAGATTGCCGGTGGGCTCATCCGCCAACAGCAGCGGCGGTTTGTTGACCACGGCGCGGGCGATGCCGACGCGCTGTTGTTCGCCGCCGGAGAGTGTCACCGGATACATTCTTTCCTTGTCGAGCAAGCCAACCATCTCCAAAGCCGCGCGCACCCGCCGCGGAATTTCTTTTTGATCGGCGCCGGTGACAATCAGCGGCAATGCCACGTTGTCGTACACCGTGCGGTCGAATAATAATTTGTGATCCTGAAAAATAATGCCGATGTCGCGTCGAAAATAAGGAATACGCCGCCGCGGCAAGCGCAATAAATTTTTACCGTTGACTGTGGCTTCACCGCGCGATGGTCGCTCGATGGCGGTGATAAGTTTAAGCAGCGTGCTTTTGCCGGCGCCGGAATGACCGGTGATAAAAGCCATTTCGCCGGCATCGATATTCAGATTGATATTGCGCAGCGCATCGAACCCGCCCGGGTAACGTTTAGCCACATGCGCAAAGTTAATCATGGTCATGTGGATTTATGTTGCGGGCAATAACGCGTCGACATATTCATCGGCGTCGAATTCACGCAAATCGTCCATGCTTTCGCCAACGCCAATGAAACGAATCGGCAAACCGGTTTGGCGCGCGATGGCGATTAAAATTCCACCCTTGGCGGTGCCGTCGAGTTTCGTCAGCACTAAACCGGTCACGCCCACGGCTTCACGAAAATGCGTTAATTGCGATAAGGCGTTTTGGCCAGTGCTGGCGTCGAGCACCAGCAATACTTCGTGCGGCGCGCTGGTATCGGATTTATTAATCACGCGCCGGATTTTTTTAAGTTCATCCATAAGCCCCGACTGCGTATGCTGGCGCCCGGCGGTGTCGACGATCAGGATATCGCTGGCGCGCGCCCGCGCCGCGTTTAACGCATCGTGCACCACCGCGGCGGCGTCGGCGCCGGTATGCTGGGCAATGAGCGGTAGATCGAGGCGCGCGGCCCAGGTTTTGAGTTGTTCAATGGCGGCGGCGCGGAAGGTATCGGCGGCGGCGAGCAGGATGCTATGCCGCGCTTTCAAACGCTGGGCGATTTTAGCGATGGTGGTGGTTTTGCCGACGCCGTTGACGCCGACCACCATGATGACAAAAGGTTTGGCGGAAGTAATCGTGAGTTGTTGACCGCAGGGTTGCATCAGCGCGCTGATGCTTTGGCGCAAGGCGTTGTACACCGCCGCGGAATCGCTAATTTCGTGGCGCGAAACTTTGGCGGTGACGTCCCGCAGCAGAAACTGGGTGGTTTCGACGCCGACGTCGGCGGATAGCAGCAGCGTTTCCAGTTCTTCAAAAAGGCTTTCATCCAGCGCTCGTTTGCCAAGCAATAATGTGGAAAGGCCGTCGGTAAACTGCTTTTGCGTCGCTGCCAACTTATCGCGCAGCCGTCCGAAGAGTGAGCTAGGGCGGTTATTTTCCGATGAGCTAGGTTGACGCGGTGGAGTCAATGGCGATCCTTAGGGAATTTTTTCAATCTGAAGAGTCAAAGCTGTGGCACAATAGTATAAAAGAGCCGTCACGGAAACCCCATGCTTTATAAATTATCCGGACTACTGGTCCTCAGTCTTCTGTTTGCCGCGTGCAGTCAAACGCAGGAAACCACCCTGGCCAACGGTTTGCGCGTGATTGTGCGCGAAGACCACCGCTCGCCGGTAGTGGTGTCGCAGATTTGGTATAAAGTCGGCAGTCAAGACGAGCCCGAAGGCATTACCGGCGTTTCGCATGTGCTGGAACATATGATGTTTAAAGGCACGCCCAAACACGGACCGAATGAATTTTCGCGCATCATCGCCGAAAATGGCGGGCGCGAAAACGCTTTCACCAGTTACGACTACACCGCCTATTTTCAGCAACTGGAGAAATCGCGTTTGCCTATCGCTTTCGAGCTGGAAGCCGACCGCATGCAAAATTTATTGTTGGCCGATGAAGAATTCCGTAAAGAAATCCAAGTGGTAATGGAAGAACGCCGTTGGCGCACCGACGATCAACCGGAATCCTTGGTGCAAGAAAAATTTATGGCCACCGCTTACCAAGTGCATCCCTATAAACATCCGGTGATCGGCTGGATGGCCGATTTACAGGCCATGAAATTTAAACAAGCGCAAGATTGGTATCAGCGCTGGTATAACCCGGCGAATGCGATTCTGGTCGTGGTCGGCGATGTAAAACCCAGCGCGGTTTTTGCGCAAGCCAAACAATATTTTGCCTCGGTGCCGGCGCGAACGTTACCAACCAGAAGCGATGTGTCCGAACCGGTGCAAAAAAGCGAACGTCGCGTGCACGTTGCGGCGCCCGCGGAAGTTCCTTATATACTTTTGGGGTATCACACACCGGTGCATACTTCAGTCATTCAAAACAAGGATGCGGAGTGGGAACCTTATGCCTTGAGCGTGCTCGCGGGCGTGCTGGACGGCGGCCAAGCTTCGCGTTTCGAGCGCGAACTGGTGCGCGAAAGAAAAATCGCCGCCAGCGTCGACGTCGATTACAGCGCGATAGCGCGTTCACCCGGAATATTCGCCATCGATGCCACGCCGGCGAATGGCTATGCCATTGCTGATCTTGAAAAAGCCATTCGCGCACAAATCGAGCGCGTCAAAAACGAACCGGTGTCGGCAGAAGAATTAAAGCGCGTCAAAGCGCAAGTCGTGGCCAGTAATGTTTTCAGCCGCGATTCAGGATTTTATCAGGCGATGCAAATCGGACAGTTAAGCGCGGTGGGTTTGGATTGGCGCTTGCTCGAAGATTATCCCAAGCGTCTCCAAGCCGTCACCGCCGAACAGATTCAGGCCGTGGCGCGTAAATATTTTGTCGACTCCAACTTAACTGTGGCGATCCTCGATCCGCAACCGATTGACAAAGCCAAACGGCGCCCGTCTACACACATGCGAGGTGGCGATGTTCGGTAATACTTTGACGCGCGGGTTATGCGCAACGGCTCGCCTCCCTCTCCCCTTGGGAGAGGGAATGAGGGTGAGGGTGGTGCGCTTCGGGATGTGGATTCTGACCCTGTGCTTTATCGCCTTTATTCCACAAGCCGAGGCCACTCCTAAAATCCAACATTGGAGCTTAGCCAACGGCGCGCGCGTTTATTTCGTCGAGACGCATGAATTGCCGATGCTGCAAATCCAAGCGGTATTCGACGCCGGTTCGAGTCGCGATCCCGCGGATAAAGCGGGCGTGGCGCGTTTAGCCACCGCCTTATTCGATGAAGGCACGGGCGAACTCACCACCGACGACATCGCCAGTCGTTTCGAAGGTCTGGGCGCCGAGTTCGGCGCTTCCGCCGATCGCGACATGGCCATGGTGCATTTGCGCAGCTTGTCGGATTCTGCGCTGCTCGATCCGGCGCTGGATTTATACGCGCGCATTTTGGCCGCGCCTTCTTTTCCGCAAGCCAGCCTGGATCGTATCCGCGCGCAAACTTTGATCGGTTTGCAAAAGGACATGCAATCTCCCGGCGCGATCGCCGATAAAACATTTTATCGCGAGCTTTACGGCAATCATCCGTATGCGCGCGACACCGCCGGCGATGAAGCCAGTTTAAAAACGATCACACGCGAAGATCTGATCAATTATCATAAACGCTATTACGTCGGCGCCAATGCGTGGTTGGTAATAGTAGGTGATGTCAGCCGACGCCAAGCCAAACGCATCGCCGAACGTTTAGTCGGCCAGCTACCGGCGGGTCAAGCCGCGACGCCGATGCCATTACCGACAAGCCCCAGCACCGCGCGCGTGCAGCGCGTTAATTTTCCGGCCACGCAAAATCATATTCTCATCGGTCAGCCGGGCATACAGCGCGGCGATGCCGATTATTTTCCTTTGTTCGTGGGAAATTATATTTTAGGCGGCGGCGGGTTGGTGTCGCGCTTGGCGGTCGAGGTGCGCGAGAAGAAAGGTTTATCGTATAGCGTCTACAGTTATTTTCTGCCGTTGCGCGTGCCCGGACCGTTTATGCTCGGCCTGCAAACTAAAAATACCCAAAGCGAGCAAGCGCTCAAACTCGCGCGCGAAGTATTGGCGGATTTCGTCGCCAAAGGTCCAACCGCCGCGGAATTGGAAGCCGCCAAGAAATATATCACCGGCAGTTTTCCGCTGCGGCTCGATAGCAACGCCAAGATCGCGGAAAATCTCGCGGTCATCGCTTTCTACGGCTTACCCTTGACCTATCTGGACGATTTTATCGGCCACGTGCAAGCGGTTAATATCGAACAAATACGCGATGCGTTTAAGCGGCGCATTCATCCGGACACGATGCTGACGGTAATCGTTGGTGGCCAGCGCTGAACGCAAGCGCGCCCGGCCGGGTAAATCGCCGCCGCGCGCTCCGGCAGTCGAAGTAAAATCTTCTTATCCCGGCAAGCTGCGCATCATCGGCGGCCGTTGGCGCGGTCGGCGTCTGAGTGTTCCTGAATCCGAAGGATTGCGTCCCACGCCCGATCGCGTACGCGAGACACTGTTCAATTGGCTACAAACTTACATCGGCGGCGCGCACTGCCTCGATCTGTTCGCCGGTACCGGCGCCTTGTGTCTCGAGGCTTTGTCACGCGGCGCCGCGCGCGTGGTGATGGTGGAAAAAGCGCCGGCGGTGGCGGAGCGTTTACGCCAACAGCTGGTTCTATTGCAGGCGCAAGACGCACGCGTGACGCTCGCCGACGCCGTCGATTTTTTGCAGCAGACGCCGGAGGCTTTCGATATTATTTTTCTCGATCCCCCATTCAAAAGCGATTTGATCGCGCAATGCGCCAAATTGGTCGAGATCCACGGCTGGATTAAACCGGGCGGATTGATTTATATCGAAGCGCCCAGTCAAGTGACGGAGTTTCCCCTGCCCAGCACCTGGGAATTGCTGCGCAGTAAAAAAGCCGGGCAAGTGGGGTATCATCTGGCGCGAAAAAAAGAATAAATTTTCACCGCAAAGGCGCAAAGGACGCAAAGAAACTTTCGAGAACTTACAGAACGCAAAACAGCAACAAAGCTGCATAGCAATCGTTACATGGGCTATGCTATTGCATTAAAGTGTTTTATTTTGCGCCTTTGCGGTGAGATTAATTACTATGAGAGTGATTGCGCTCTATCCCGGGACCTTCGATCCGATCACCAACGGCCATACCGACCTGGT
>JACQBD010000157.1 GCA_016194665.1 Gammaproteobacteria bacterium | reverse complement strand
GTCCGCGCTTTTCACCCGCCAAAATGACATACGCAATTTAACGTGCTTGGCGTTTAACGTGTACTTCGAAGCGCGCGGCGAACCCCTCGCCGGTCAATATGCCGTGGCCGAAGTCACCATGAATCGCGTGGCTTCGGGTCGATATGCCGATACGGTTTGCGGCGTCGTGCATCAGAAAAATTGGGATCCATTGCGACATCGTTATGTCAGCGCTTTTTCCTGGAACGAACTCGATGAACGTCCGTCGCCCGAAGATAAAACGTATCAACAAGCTTGGCAAGTAGCCGAAGCGGTTTATTACAAACGTTATACGCCGGTGCTGGCGGGCGCATTGCATTATCATGCCGCTTACATTAAACCCAGTTGGGCGTACGATCAAAAACCCATAGCGCAAATCGGCCAACATTTGTTTTACAAGTAACTTTATTATTGATTATTTTCCCCCCGAGTTATTTTTTACGCGACTACTGTCCGATGCCGGACATAAATAATCCAAAACTTTTTGAAATTATTACCGGGACTTTGTAATTTCTTACCCGTATCCCCGTAAGAAAAATAATATTTATTTTTTTCCCCACGGCATATCTTTTTGAAGTTATGCGATATTTTTTTTAACTTTTAATTTAGTTTTTTGGCACATCGCTTGCTGAGTGAGTTTGTGCAAAAAATATATGGAGACCTATTTATGAAAATGATTAACGCTCGTTCTTTTTTCGCTATATTGCTGACGCTGATATTGAGTAGCAGCGCATCCTTCGTTTTAGCTAAGGAACGCGGCAGCTCGAATTCACTAAGCGAAGCCGATCAGGAATTTATTAAAAAAGCCGGGCAGGGTGGTAACACCGAGGTGGAACTGGGTCGGCTGGCGGCGCAAAAAGCGCAGGATCCGCAGGTGAAAAATTTCGCTCAACATATCGTCCGCGATCATTCCCAGGCCAATCAAAAATTGAGCGCGCTGGCTAAAAAGAAAGGCGTCAGCGTACCCGCTAGTTTAAGCGAGGAAGGGACGCAATTGAAAAATACTTTGTCGGCATTAACCGGCGCCGAATTCGATAAGAAGTACATGTCAACGATGGTGGACGACCATCAAAAGGATATCGATGAATTTCAGGCCGAATCGGCGCAAGGCCAAGACTCGGATATTAAGAACTTTGCCTCACAAGCTTTACCGACGCTCAAGCGCCATCTGGATATGGCGCAATCCATCGCTAAAACCGATAAGCCTTAATCAGAGACCTTCTTTAGTTATCAGCGAAAATCCATTTCAAGCGTTTTAATGCAGTTATCTCACAGAAACTTAACTTACGGAGACACATCATGAATATATTTGCTAAAACCACGGTATTAACTTTTTCTGTCCTCGCCTTATCAAGCGTTGGTTATGCCGCCAACTATAATTCATCTTCATCCTCTTCCTCTAATGTAAATGCACAAAGCTTCGAACAGCTTGATAAAAACAAAGACGGAGTTTTGGATAAAAAAGAAGCGCGGGCAGCGGGTTTAAATGTTAAAAAGACGGATACGGATAAAGATGGGAAGATAAGTAGATCCGAGTATGAAACGGCCGTGGCCATGGGACATGGCGGTAAAGATGCGAATCCCTCCACTTCCGAAAGCATGAGTGACATAGACTCAGTAAGAAATGGAACGCTTCCCGGTGTGGATTCATCCAGCAACGCTTCGCAAAACAATTCTTCAAATTCAAGCTATGGTTCTCAAAGCAGCGCTTCAGATTCGGGAACCTCTAGTTCCGGGAATACTTCCAACAGCATGGGCGGGGCATCGCGCAACGGCACTGGGTCGGTGCCGGATACCACTTCGTCCAGCCGTTCATCAAGGGGTTATTAATTGAAGTTTGGTTAGAACATCTGGACAAGCGGGCGTCGTCCCGTTTGTCCGGCGCAGTATTTTTTTAAATGTCATTTAAACCGATGGTGAACGTAAGCATGCCGATGGATGCATGCTCGATACCATCGATCGGGAACGAAATTTTTTCATCCCGCTGTTGTTGCGCAATGATATAAAGCAGCGGTAAGTAATGTTCCGGCGTGGGTACGCTTAATAGCGCTGCTTCACCTTCATTTGAATAGTTGATCAGTGATTCGTGATCCTGCGCGTTGAGACTATCACGCACTTTTTCATTAAAAAGGGACGCCCAAGCATACGCTGGGGTGTTTTCTTGCCACTGAATCTTTCTTAAATTATGCACGACATTGCCGAAACCGGTGATCAACATCCCGGCGTCGCGTAGCGGCGCCAATTTTTTGGCCAGTTCATAATGAGCACGCGGCGGTTGAGTGGCGTCGATGCTTAACTGCAACACCGGTATATCGGCGCGCGGAAAAGCGTGTACCAGCACCGACCAAACGCCATGGTCCAGCCCCCAAGATTTATCCAAACTGACTTGCGTCGGCTTGAGCAGCTCGCGAACCTGCCGCGCCAACGCAGGGTCGCCGGGAGCGGGATATTGCATATCGAATAATTCTTGCGGAAATCCACCGAAGTCGTGAATCGTGCACGGTCGATCCATCGCCGTCACCGCCGTCTCGGGTATATACCAGTGCGCCGAGACCGCGAGAATCGCTTTCGGTTTGGGAACGGCGGCGCCGATTCGCCGCCAGGTTTCGGTATATCGATTCTGCGCCAAGGCATTCATGGGGTTGCCATGCCCGAAGAACACCACCGGCATGCGCGCGGTTTTGGAAGTCATGGCTTGCGATTACCAAGCAAGTTGCCGGATAAGTCTACGATGATGGTCATGATTTAATTTTCCTGATTCGTTTTAATTGGCTTAGACAATTTATTTAATGCACGTTCAAGTACTATCTTCTTCGAATAGCCGTTCCAATTCTTGTGCGCCTTGTTGCGCCGCGGCGATCAGCTGCGCCTCATCGTCATGAATCTTGTGTTGTCGCTGCAGTAACGCTTCGTCGTGTTGACGGAAGCGGCGTATGGCCTCGTTCGCTTCGGCTTCGCTGTGTCCTAAGGCCATCAATACGTCGCGCGCCAGTTCGATGCTGGATAAAAAAGTCTCGCGAATTTGTTTATCCACGCCAATGTCCATCAAGCGATAAGCATGCACGCGATTGCGCGCGCGGGCGTAGATTTTAAGATGCGGATAATGTTTTTTGACCATCTCCGCGGTTTTGACCGAGGCTTCGATATCGTCGATGGCCAGCACGAACACATCGGCCAAGTCGGCGCGCGCCGCGCGCAGGAGATCGAGGCGCGACGCATCGCCGAAATAAATCTTGTTGCCGAACTTACGCACGAAGTCGACTTGCTCGAAGCTGGCTTCGAGCACCGTGAAAGGAATTTTTTTCATGCGCAAGGTGCGCGCCACCATCTGCCCGAAACGCCCGAAGCCGGCGATGATGACGCGATGTTCGCGCACTTCGATTTTGTCGAACTCGTGCGGTGATTGCGGACCCTGGCCGATTTTGAATATTTTTTCGTTCAATAAAATCAGCAGCGGTGTCAGCGCCATCGAAACCGAGACGACGACGATTAACAGCTCCGCCAAGGCTTTATCCAACACTTGCGCCCCGGCGGCGACGCTGAATAAAACAAAAGCAAATTCTCCGCCCTGGGAAATATACAAAGCGAGATTAATCGCCGCAGCGTGACTCTGTTTGGCGAAGCGTCCCAAGCCATAGAGCAACAGCGATTTCACGGCCATTAGTCCCAGAACCAAGCCCAGGACAGTTAATGGGCGCTGCATAACCAAGCCCAAATTCATCGACATGCCGACGGCGATAAAAAATAGTCCCAGCAGTAATCCCTTAAACGGTTCGATATCGGCTTCCAGTTCGTGGCGGTATTCCGAATCCGCCAATAACACGCCGGCGAGAAACGCACCGAGCGCCATGGACAAGCCGGCCAGCTGCACAATCAGCGCGGTACCCACCACCACCAACAATGCGGCGGCGACAAATACTTCATGACTGGCGGCCGAAGCCGCGAGACGCAACATCGGCCGCAACAACCAGCGACCACCCGCGACTACGATGACGACAATCGCCACCGTTTTGAAGGCAGCGAGGAAATTCCAATCGTGTTGCGCGCTGCTTGATGTTAACAGTGGAATAAGCGCTAACAACGGAATTGCCGCCAGATCTTGAAACAACAAAATGGCGAAAGAGGCGCGCCCATAATGGGTGGTGAGTTGTTTTTTTTCGGCCAGGATTTGCAACGCAAAAGCGGTGGAGGAAAACGACAGCACCAATCCGACAACCACAGCGGTCACGGGCGACAATCCCAGCGCCACTCCGCCAACGGCCAAGACCAAACCGGTGGTCGCCACCTGCGCGCCGCCTAAACCAAATATGGGGCGGCGTAATTCCCATAAACGCGCAGGCCGCAGTTCCAGGCCGATGATAAATAGCAGCAACACCACGCCGAATTCCGAAAAACTCAGAATATTTTCGACATTGCTGATGACGCTGAACAGCCACGGACCGATGAGTACGCCGGCGATCAAATAACCTAACACTGCGCCCATGCCCAATTTTTTGAACAAGGGCACGGCGATCACCGTGGCCGCGAGGAATACAACTGTTTCATGTACCCATGACGCGCTCATCTAACTTCCTTTGTGTTCGACGGCGGAAGTTACCATGCTGCCCGAGCGCCACGGTGTCGGCAAGAGCACAGTCAAGTATCTTAATTTTTTAAAATTGAATGTTGTTGTTAGTCGCTGATCTCAGCCTATCCATTTCGTCCACGACTTATTGAGCCATAGAGATGTGTGGGTTTGGTGCTGGACGCGAGCTGATCGCGTAAGCGCCAGCGCCTAACAAACTTTGCACCAGCGCGGCCGCCGCCAAGAACACCGGATATTCCCAACCGCCATTGGCAGCGTTGAAGACCCAACCGTTAGGCGCATGCACCCACGCAGCGCCAAGCAAGATCGGAATCAAGGCTAAGGAAACCCAGCGTGTATAGAGACCCAATATCAGCAACACGCCGCCCGCAAGTTCGGCGGCGATGACCACGTACGCCAATGACCCTGGAAGACCGGTCGATTGAAAAAATTGCACGGTTCCCGGCAAAGTGAATACGAGCACTTTAAGCAAGGCATGCGCGATGAACATAATGCCCAAGCTCACACGCAGGATGAAGGCGCCATAGGGGGCGGTTTGTAGATTTAACATGACATTTCTCCTTTTTGGTTGACGATAAATGTTTGGCTCACGGGTTGAAAAAATTTACGGCAAATCGAACAACAGCACTTCCGCTGAATCCTTTGCCACTAGCTTGATGGAAGTTTCATTTTCAAGCTGCGCGCCGTCACCGGCGGCAAGCGTTTCACCGTTGAGTGACACGGCGCCGCGCGCGACTTGCACGTAGGCGCGTCGTTGTGGCGCGAGCGTATGCGCTACGCTGTCGTTAGGCTTTAGCTTGGCGGCATAAAGCCGTGCGTCCTGGTGCACCGTGACCGAGCCTTCGCTGCCATCGGGTGAAGCAACTAAACGCCAGCGGCCGTTGAGTTCTTGCGGCGGAAAGTTTTTTTGTTCGTAACTGGGAGCGATTCCATTGGCCTGCGGCAAAATCCAAATTTGCAGAAAATGCACTGGCTCTTTCGGCGATGAGTTGTATTCGCTGTGACGCACGCCGGTGCCCGCACTCATGCGTTGCACGTCCCCTGGGCGCATCACCGAGCCGTTGCCCATGCTGTCTTTATGTTCCAGCGCGCCATCGAGGACGTAACTAATAATTTCCATGTCGCGGTGCGCATGCGTGGGAAAACCTTGCCCGCCTTGCACGCGATCTTCGTTGATGACGCGCAATACGCTGAAGCCCATGTGCGCCGGGTCGTAATAATCGGCGAAAGAAAAACTGTGGTAAGAATTAAGCCAGCCATGGTCGGCGTGGCCGCGGTCTTGTGCTTTGCGAAGAGTTAGCATGTATTGAGCTCCTTTTCTGACGTTTTTATTCATGTATATTGAATATGCTATAAAGCATATTATTGCTATTAATTCATAGATAGCGAAGAATTATGCTTAAGTCATTCTAATTTACTGAACAAGATGCGTTTAACTCTGGATGCCTTAACCGTGCTAGAAGCCATCGATCGCAAGGGCAGCTTTGCCGCCGCCGCGAATGAATTACATCGTGTGCCCTCGGCAATTACTTACGCGATGCAAAAGTTGGAACAGGATTTAGACGTATTGCTATTCGATCGTCGCGGACATCGCGCTCAACTGACTGAAGCCGGCCGTGAGCTGTTGCGCGAGGGCCGGAATGTGCCGCAAGCGGCGGCGGAACTGGAAACGCGGGTTAAACGCGTGGCCACGGGTTACGAGATAGAACTGCGCATCGCCATCGATGACGTGATTGCGATCGAGCGTCTATATCCACTTCTGCAAGAATTTTATCAAGAAGATTGCGGTACACGTTTGCGTATTTTAATGGAAGTGTACGGCGGCACCTGGGATGCATTAGCGACCAATCGCGCCGACTTAGTCATTGGCGCGCCCGGCGAAGGGCCCGCGGGCGGCGGTTACTCGACGCGACCGTTGGGGACGTTTCAATGGCTGTTTGCGGTGGCGCCGACGCATCCCTTGGCGCAAGCGCCCGAACCGATCGCGCCGCAAGAAATTTTAAAACAGCGCTCCATCACCGCCACCGACAGCTCGCGCAATTTACCATCGCGTACGTCCGGTTTGTTATCCGGCCAAGACGTATTGAGCGTGCCGGATATGCGCACCAAACTTGCATTTCAAATTGCCGGTTTAGGCGTGGGTTATTTGCCGGCGCATCTGGCGCACGCGCAGATAGACGCGGGGCGCTTGGTGGTCAAGCAAGTAGTGGAAGCCAAGCCGGAGGTGCAGATGTTCATCGCTTGGCGCACGGCGGATAAAGGCAAAGCCTTGCGTTGGTGGCTCGACAAGCTTAAACACGCTGAAGTGCTTAAACGCTTGCTCAGCTAACCCAGGCGCATGGAATCTATCAGCGATGCCGCTACACTGAGATAAGGTTATCAAGGATGGTTGAATCATGATGCGCGCAAAAAAATCCTATCATCATGCAATCGCAGTCATCGCCTTGACTGTATTCATTCCGGCATGCGCCACCTCCACGGCTATAGAGAAACAAGCGGTAATCACCGATAGCGCAAAAAATTCGCCTGCCGCTACGACAACCAATCGTGAAGCTCCGCCAGCGCCCATGCAATGGGCTTCGCCGCAAGTGAGCTTAAGTAACAATCCGTCGTTGGGAAACGCCAAGGCTGAGATTGCCATTGTCGAGTACTCGGATTATGAGTGTCCTTATTGCCGCAGTTTTTACACGCAGATATTTCCGCAGATTAAAAAAGAATACATCGACACCGGCCGCGTGCGTTTTTTTCATAAAGACCTGCCTTTGAAGACGATTCACCGGCAAGCGCTGGCGGCGGCGCTGGCGGCGAATTGCGCCGCCGGCCAAGGCCGTTTTTGGGAAATGCACGCCGCCTTGCTGACCACGTCCAATCAATTAAGCCCGGCGCTTTATCAACAGCTGGCGCACGAACTCGATCTCGATCAAAAAAAATTTTCGGCGTGTTTAAATGACCGTCAACAAGAGCGCGAAATACAGCGCGATATCGACGAAGCCAGACGTCTGCGCATTAGCGGCACACCGTCTTTCCTGATCGGAAAGATTCAAGGAGAAACTTTAACCATGATTAGTCTTGCCCGAGGAGCGGCAAGTTTTGCCGCCTTCGCCAAAGAAATAGAAGACTTGAGCAAAGCAATGGCTACACCAGAAATAAAATAAATAGATAACGTGCGGTTTTACCCAGGCCGATAAAAAATAGCGCCGACCCTGCATTGATACGCAACCAGCCCGCGGCAAAGCATAGGGGATCGCCAATAAAAGGCAGCCAGGAAAATAACAACAACGGGCTGCCCCATTTTTTCAGTCGCGCGACAGCACGCTGGCGATTAGTGAGATGTAGATGTTCAGGCGGGTAACGCCGCGCTAATAACCACCCGAGCAACCAAGTGCTCATGCCGCCCAGAGTGTT
>JACQBD010000152.1 GCA_016194665.1 Gammaproteobacteria bacterium | reverse complement strand
GCGCTCGCCTAACTCGCCGGGCGCATGCACCCGGGGTGCGCCGATCCGCGGCGCACCCGCTCGGCGGCATGGAAGTCCACCGGACTTCCATGAATACTCCGCCTCTCCCTCGGGCTCGATCAGGAGGCTCGCGAAAACCCCTGATCGCGCTGCGGTGCTCGGCTCGCTCCGACGGGGAGTTGAGCCACCCACCTCAAACCGGTACGCGCAGGTGTCTTCAACACCCCGTATGGCGCACCCGAGCCCCGCCAGGCTTTGGGCGAGCGCCCCGAAGGGGTCGCGCACAGGGATGTGCGCGACTGCCCCGCCGCGACAGGATGTCGCGTCGGGGCAGCGCCGGGCCCAAAAGCCGCGGAGCGCAGGCAAGGGCGCGATCCGGGGCGTGCTTTCTTTTGGTTCCTTTTCTTTGCACGAGCAAAGACAAATTCGATGGGATCGAGTTTGGACGGCCGTAGGCCGCCCGAAGGGCGAGGACCATGGATGGTCCGAGTCAAAAGGAACTTGCCGTGGGTCAACCACCCACCAGTACACGCGGCCGCAGGCCGCTCGACTGCAATTCGCGAGATCACGCGCAAAGCGCGCGATGCCATGCAAAACCTGGATTCCCGCTTCCGCGGGAATGACGAGAGACTGAATTTCATGGCGGAGATAAGAAATTACACCATGAACTTCGGCCCCCAACATCCGGCGGCCCACGGCGTGCTGCGCCTAGTGCTGGAACTGGATGGCGAAGTCATCCAACGCGCCGACCCGCACATCGGTCTGCTGCACCGCGCCACCGAAAAATTAGCCGAGTCCAAACCGTATAACCAATCCATCGGCTACATGGACCGCCTCGATTACGTGTCGATGATGTGTAACGAGCACGGTTACGTGCTGGCGATCGAAAAGTTGCTCGGCATCGAAGCGCCGATTCGCGCGCAATATATTCGTGTTATGTTCGACGAGCTCACGCGCGTGCTCAATCATCTGATGTGGCTCGGCACGCACGCGCTCGACATCGGCGCGATGACGGTGTTCCTGTATTGTTTCCGCGAGCGCGAAGATTTGTTCGATTGTTACGAAGCGGTTTCCGGCGCGCGCATGCACGCGACTTATTATCGACCCGGCGGCGTCTATCGCGATTTGCCGGAAGTCATGCCGCAGTATCAGCCGTCGCGATTCCGCGACGCCAAAGACATGACGCGGCTGAATGCCAATCGCCAGGGATCGCTGCTCGATTTCATCTGGGATTTCACCGAACGCTTTCCGAAGAATATCGATCAATATGAAACCCTGCTAACCGATAACCGCATTTGGAAGCAACGCACGGTCGGCATCGGCAGAGTATCGGCCGAACGCGCGGTACAACTCGGTTTCACCGGGCCGATGCTACGCGGTTCCGGCGTCGAATGGGATTTGCGTAAAAAACAACCTTACGCCGTTTACGATCGCCTGGAGTTTGATATACCGGTCGGCGTCAACGGCGATTGCTACGATCGTTATTTAGTGCGCGTCGAAGAAATGCGCCAGTCGAATAATATTATCCGTCAATGCGTCGAGTGGTTGCGGCGCAATCCTGGCCCGGTGATCATCGACGATAACAAAGTGGTGCCGCCGGCGCGCGAAAAAATGAAGAATGATATGGAATCGCTGATTCATCATTTCAAACTTTTCACCGAAGGCTATTGCATTCCCGCCGGCGAAGCCTATGCCGCGGTCGAGCACCCCAAAGGCGAGTTCGGCGTGTACATGATCTCGGACGGCGCCAATAAACCTTACCGCGTCAAAATCCGCGCGCCGGGCTTTTCGCACTTGGCGGCGCTGGATGAAATGACGCGCGGCCACATGATCGCTGACGTGGTCGCGGTCATCGGCACGCTCGACATCGTGTTCGGAGAAATCGACCGATGATTTCGCCGGCGCCATCGGTTTCAAAAATTCATTTGTTGTCGGATGCGACGCGCGCCGAGATCGATTCTTGGATCGCCAAATATCCGCCGGAGCGCAAGCAAGCGGCGGTGATGGCGGCTTTGCGCATCGCTCAGGATCAAAACGGCGGTTGGTTATCGGTCGAGCTGATCGAAGCGGTCGCCGAATATTTGCAAATGGCGCCGATTGCGGTGCATGAAGTCGCCACTTTCTACACCATGTACGATTTGAAACCGGTGGGACGGCATAAGATTTACGTTTGCACCAATATATCCTGCCAATTGAACGGCTCCGACCGCATCATGAATCATTTGCAAAAACGTCTTGGCGTGAAACCCGGCGAGACCACCGCGGGCGGTAAGTTCACGCTGAAAGAAGCCGAGTGCTTGGCGGCTTGCGGCGGCGCGCCGATGATGATGATCGGCAAAATCTATTACGAAAATCTGACGCCGGAAAAGGTGGACAAGATTTTGGATACATTGGACTGAGCCTCATGGCTAACGAACTGTGTTTTAAAAATATTCATGTCGATCAGCCTTGGCGCCTGGCGGTGTATCAAAAGGCCGGCGGCTACGAGATGTGGAAAAAAATTCTGCGGGAAAAAACCGCGCCCGAGAAAATTATCGACGAGCTGAAAAAATCGGCCTTGCGCGGCCGTGGCGGTGCTGGTTTTTCCACCGGTATGAAATGGAGTTTCATGCCGCGTGGCACGCCCGGGCAAAAATATATCGTGTGCAATTCGGATGAAGGCGAGCCCGGCACTTTCAAGGATCGCGACATTCTGCGTTTCAATCCGCACGCCCTGATCGAAGGCATGGCCATCGCCGGCTACGCCATCGGCGCGACCGTTGGCTACAACTACATCCGCGGCGAATTCTGGGAGCCCTATGAGCGTTTCGAGGCGGCGCTCAAGGAAG
>JACQBD010000151.1 GCA_016194665.1 Gammaproteobacteria bacterium | reverse complement strand
GCGAGCATGATCGGCTTGTGATAACCACGCACCTCGTCATGCACTTCCATTTCAAAACTGCGGAAGTAGCCGCCGATGTTGGGACGACCGAATTCATTATTAAAGGAAGCGCCGCCGATGGGGCCCTCGAGCATGATGGACAGCGCGCTGACGATACGCTCGGGCTTGCCGTGATCTTGCTCCCACGGCTGCACCGCTCCCGGAATGCGCAGGTTCGAAACCGAAAAACCGGTGATGCCAGCCTTAGGACGCGCGCCGCGGCCGGTGGCGCCTTCATCGCGGATCTCACCGCCGGATCCTGTCGCTGCGCCGGGAAACGGCGAAATCGCCGTGGGATGATTATGCGTTTCGACCTTCATCAAAATGTGCGTGTCATCTTCGTGATAGCGATAGATATTGCTATCCGGCTCGGCGAAGAAACGACCGATGCGCCCGCCTTCCATTACCGCGGCGTTGTCTTCATACGCAATTAACGTTCCCTTGGGATTGGCGGCGTGCGTTTGGCGAATCATGCTGAACAACGATTGTGTCTGCGATTTACCGTCGATGATCCAATCGGCGTTGAATATTTTGTGACGGCAATGTTCGGAGTTTGCTTGCGCGAACATCATCAATTCCACGTCGGTGGGATTGCGACCGACGCGCGTGAAGCTGTCCACCAGATAATCGATTTCGTCCGCCGACAAGGCCAAACCCCAGTCGCGATTGGCGTCGACCAAAGCCTCGCGCTCACCGGTAACGATGTCGACCACGCGCAGCAGCGCGGGCGACGCTTCGCGGAACAGGTCGGCGGCTTGCGCCAAACTCGGCAACACATTTTCCACCATGCGATCGTGAATCAAGGGCGCCAAACTTTCGCGCTCGGTCGCGGCCAGAGAACTGCCGTCGCTCTTGGTGAAATACCACACCACGCCGCGCTCAATGCGGCGCACTTGCTTAAGTCCACAACAGTGAGCGATGTCGGTCGCTTTCGTCGACCACGGTGAGATCGTGCCGAGACGCGGCACCACCAATAATAATTCGCCAATGGGCTGCATGAGATCGGCATCGGCTTTAGGTCCGTATGTCAACAGCCGTTCGAGCACCGTGGTCTCGCTCACCGTGAGCGGACCATCGAGCGCGATAAAATGCCAGTAAAGCGCCGTGAGCTTCGCCAGCAGCGGCACGCGGCTTTGCATCTCGGCGAGAAGCTTATCGCGCCGGAACGGCGACAAGGCCGGCGCGCCGGGCGAAGGAACGAGTATCGGCGATTTAGGTGATGCGCTGGCTTCTGGATTTCGCGTCATGTCATTAACCGGGAAAATTTAATAATCCCCTCTCCCTTCGGGAGAGGGTTAGGGTGAGGGAGATAAATACATGTTATCCCCTCATCCCTACCTTCTCCCGAAGGGAGAAGGAGCTTCAAATTTTTAGAGATGCTTATAAATAAGCAACCGGCTTGACGATATATCATCATTAAACCAGCGCCCCCTAAACCCAAGCTTCGGAAATATTTCGAAACGGCAAGCCCACCTCTTGATCGGCCACTTCGATGAACGACGGATCGCAATCGAAAGCACGTGCCAAGGCGGCGCGCGCTAATTCCGGCGTGTTGTTGGTTTCGCTCAGATGCGCGGCAACGATGTGGCGAATGCACGAAGACTCTAAGCGTCGCAGCAAACGCGCGGTTGTCGCATTATCCAAATGGCCCAGATTGCCGCCGACGCGCGCTTTCAAGGAAGGCGAATAAGGACCGTCGCGCAACATACCCAGATCGTGATTGCATTCCAGCACCAAGGCTTCGCAGCCGTTTAACATGGCTTCGATATGCGTGGTGATGCTGCCGGTGTCGGTGAGAAATCCCAAGCGCGTATCGCCGTCGGAAAACACGAATTGGCAGGGCTCGCGCGCGTCGTGCGGCACCGGGAACGGCTGCACTTCGATATCGCCGATGCTAAAAACTTCATGCGGGTTAATCAGATGAATATCTAAAGAGTCGCGCACATCGTCTTTCATGGCGGATAAGCTGCCGGCGGTCATCCACACCGGCACGTCAAACTGGCGCGCGCAACTGACAACGCCGCGGCAATGATCGCCGTGTTCATGGGTGATGAGTATGGCGCTGATTTGTTCGCCGCTGCGATTTAAGCGCGCCAAACGTAGGACAGTTTCGCGCGCGGAAAAACCGGCATCGAGCATTAAAGTGGTGGCGCCGGATTCGATCAGCGCGGCATTGCCGCGGCTGCCGCTGCCGAGAATGCCAAAACGCAGTCCGGTGTCACCCACGCGTGTTCGCTGCCTCGATTTGCGCCGCCTTCATTTTGCTATGGAAACTTTAAATAAGCCCCAAAAACTATTTCTCACCGCAAAGGCGCAAAGGACGCAAAGGTTTTTTCGATAAAGAATCATTTTTCTTTGCGTCCATTACGTCTTTGCGGGAACATTAGGAAATCTCTAAAAATGGAAAACCCCTTCTCCCTCCGGGAGAAGGTGGGGATGAGGGGAATAAAAAAGTCATGTGTTAACTTCCCTCACCCTAACCCTCTCCCGGAGGGAGAGGGGATTTTTAGAGGTTCCCATTATTTAATCGGGCACTCCTATTTCAACTGTTCGTATAGTAGCGTCAAGATACGTTCGCTGGTTTTGGTTTTCTCGGGCGTGCCGTCTTTATTCAACACCTGCACCTGGCTGGCGCTGTCATCGCCTTTTATATAAATCTGGTATTCGTTGGTCGGGTCTTTTTCTTTTTTACTAAACAGGCGCGAGAAAAAACCTTTTTTCTTCCCGGCTTTGTCCGGATCGATGTAGCGCACATAGTAAATGCCTTTCGAGCGATCACGATCTTGTACGGTGAAACTGGTGCGATCCAAAGAAAGCCCGACACGGCGCCAGGCACGTTCAAAATCGTCTTGCAGGGTGAGCGTGGTATCGCCCTCCTGACCGGAAAGTTTGGCGCGTTGCGGCGCCGGTGTGTTTGCCAGCGAAGCCACCATGCTGTTGGCTTTATCTTCCTTAGCGCCGAGCGATACCATTAACAGGCGCAACATTTCCGCTTCCAAATCGGGATCGGACGGACGCGCTTGCCACATGGTAGAACCGATTTCGGTGCCGGGATTTCTTTCGACGATGGTTTCTTGCATGCCGCGATGACTGAGATAAATTTCGGTGGTGCCCGGGCTTGCGCCCTTTTCGAGACGGATACGATATTTATCGCGCAATCCAGTGGAGTAAAGCGTGCCCAAAGATTTGGCCAGCAAGCGCTGCGTGCCCGTGCCGACGTTGGCGCGATTCTCGGCCCAATCGGTTTCGATCACGCCGGTGAGCGGATTTTCCTTATCGATAATCAGGCCGCGATTAAGAATAAATTCCCGCACCCTCGGCCACACTTGCTCGGGCGTAGCTTTCACTACCAGCCAACGAGTCTGGCCGTCGCGTTGCAGCTGCAGGTTGTCGAAATCGGGAAGCACGCCGCTGACTGATTTCGCTTGCGGCGATTTGTCATTGACGAATCCGGAGTACGTCGCCGAGCTCGGGGTATTGTCTTGCGCGTCTTTGCTGCCTTCCGGCGCCGACAGATCGGGCGGAATATCCAGCGACGGCAAAGTGCGCGTGGACTTATAATCGATCTTGCGCTTTTCGGCGATGGTCTGACAAGCGCCGACGGCCAGCGCCGCCAGCAAACAAATAGTAAGTGTGGCGAATCGTTTCGTCATGGTCTGTCTATTACCTCTAATGAACCAATCAGTGAAGTGCGCCGGCGACGCGTAATGCCTGGCGCACGGTGTCGTGATGTTGCGCCGATAACGGCGTCAGCGGCAAACGAATACCCGCTTTGACCAAACCCATTTCTTTAAGTGCCCACTTCACCGGAATCGGATTGGCCTCGACGAAAAGATTGCGGTGCAAATCCATCAGCCGATCGTTGACCGCACGCGCTTCGTTTTCCTTGCCGGCCAAAGCGAGCTTGCACATCTCATGCATCAGCTTGGGCGCGACATTCGCCGTCACCGAGATATCGCCTTTAGCGCCTAACAAAATGCTATCGAGCGCGGTGGCGTCATCGCCTGAATAAACTTCGAATTTCTGGCCGCAGCGCCGCAAAATCTCGTGCACTCGGTCGAGATTGCCGGTCGCTTCCTTGATGCCGACAATATTAGGAATAGCGGCCAAACGCTCGACGGTTTCGGGCAGCATGTCGCAGGCCGTGCGTCCGGGCACATTATATAGTATCTGCGGAATCGACACGGCCGCGGCGATGGCTTGGTGATGGCGGTATAAACCTTCTTGCGTGGGCTTATTGTAATAAGGTGTTACGAGCAAGCAGGCATCGGCGCCGGCTTTCTCGGCGCAACGCGTTAATTCGATAGCTTCGGTCGTGGAATTGGAACCGGTCCCGGCGATCACCGGCCGGCGGCCACGGCAATGTTCCACCGCCAGGCGGATGACTTCGCAGTGCTCTTTCATGTCGAGCGTCGCCGACTCGCCGGTGCTGCCGACGATGACCAGCGCATCGGTGCCGCTTTCGATGTGAAAATCGATAAGACGCCGCAACGCGCCCACGTCCAAGGAACCGTCCTCGTTCATGGGCGTGACCAAAGCCACCATGCTGCCGTGAAACATAAGCCGCTGACCTGAAAAGATTACGCAGAAAGCGCATGGTACTTGCGCCTCTCGATGATGACAAGTTAATGAGGTCACGCAGACGTTACGGCATTTATAGGCGAATCAGTGGTTTTTGATGGCGTGATTTAAGCAGCTGTTTTAAGCTCCGGCACATGACTACACCGCCAGAGAAAATCGTCCGCGAAATCCGTATCAATCCCATCGTGCCGAGCGAGTCGGTGTTGGTCGCGACCGCGCGCAGCATGCGCCCGAAAAAAGCCGAGGAACCGGCGCCGCGCGATACGCGCAGTCATGTGGCCACGTGCCCGTTCTGCACCGGCAACGATCACATGACGCCTCCGGTG
>JACQBD010000139.1 GCA_016194665.1 Gammaproteobacteria bacterium | reverse complement strand
ACGAAGAACAAAGCAGCTACCAGAAGATCGAGGTCTACGAGACCGAAACCTTCGGTACGCTCATGACGCTGGATGGCCTGGTAATGGTCACCGACCGCGATAATTTCGTGTACCACGAGATGATGACGCACCCCGCGTTGTTCACGCATCCTGCGCCTAAGCGCGTGTTGATCATCGGTGGCGGGGATTGCGGCACCTTGCGCGAAGTGTTGAAGCATAAGTCGGTGGAGCTGGCGGAACAAGTCGAGCTCGACGAGCGCGTGACGCGCGTCTCGGAAAAATTTTTTCCTGAACTGTGCGAATCTAACCACGACCCGCGCGCGCGGCTGCACTTCACCGACGGCATCAAATGGGTCGCGGACGCCAAACCTGAAAGTTACGATGTCATCATTATCGATTCGACCGATCCGGTGGGGCCAGCGGCTGGGCTGTTCTCGGAAAGCTTTTACAAGAATTGCTTCCGCGCATTACGTGCGCAGGGCATCGTCGTTGGTCAAAGCGAGTCGCCGCTGTTTCACGCCGACTTGATTCGCTCGGTGCAAAAATCTCTGAAGAGCGCGGGCTTTGGCGAGGTCGCGACACTTTTCTTTCCGCAATGCACATATCCTTCCGGTTGGTGGAGCGCCACCATGGCGGCTAAAAAAATCACGCTTAAGGATTTTCGTGCGTCAGACGCGGCTGCTAAAACTTTTAGCACGCGCTACTACAACCGCGACATCCATGGCGCCGCATTAGTCAGCCCGGAATTTCTGCGCTGACCGCCTAGGTTTTTCGCTGAAGCGCGCCGGTGATGACATTTGAACCGTGGCGCGGTTCAGCGTATAAACGCTGCCAAGTTTAATTGCTATTCATTCTTTCACTAACGGGATGCATCATGGAACCACACATTGCACAAAAAGGTCCTTATCTTTTAGAGCTCGAGCCGGGCACGTATTGGTGGTGCGCCTGCGGTCGTTCTAAAACTCAGCCTTTTTGCGACGGCTCGCATAAAGGCAGCGGCCTGGAGCCGGTCAAAATGGAACTCACCGAAAAAAGTAAAGTCGCCTTGTGTGGCTGCAAACATTCCGCCAAAAAACCCTTTTGCGACGGCACTCACAGAAAATTCTGATTTCTGCGGTACTCGGCGGCGGGTAAATTTTATATTGAATTAATCCGCCGCCCCAACGAAAGGCGAATAGGATAGCGCCATGAAAAAATTCGTTGTCGCCGTCAGCGCGACCTTGTTCGTGATCCTGCTTATCGCCGCCTTGGCGCTGCCGTTTTGGTTTGGCCAAGAAACCGAAAAAACTTATCATGCCTTGCTCGAGCGGCTGTCGCGCGATAGCGGCGTTCAGCTCACTCCTAAAAGTTATACGCGCGGCTGGTTAACTTCCGAAGCTGAAACCAGTATTCGTTACCCGGGGCTGGCGCTGGAAATTGTCGCGCGCCATCACATCATTCATGGGCCGATACCGATCGATCGTTTGCTGAATGAATTTCGTTTCACGCCGGTGCAGGCGCGCATTGTCAGCCAGCTGTCTTTAAATTCGCCGGGCGCGGCGAATGCCTTCGATTTCCCACCGCTGACATCGGAGCTGACATTTCAACTCAGCGGCGATGGCAAAGGGCGCGCGCAAATAGCGCCGGTTAAAAAAACCACCACGCACGGCGACGTTCTCGATTGGCGCGGCATCGATGCCGATTTCAGTTTCGATCGCGAGTTTAAAAAATTTCGTTTCGATGTGCGCATGCCCAGCTTGAATTGGACCATGGCTGCCGACAAGGGCGTTTTGTCTTTGTCACAGCTTTCCTTGCGCTTCAACATGCATGAAGGCGTGGCCGGTTATTTTTTCGGCGATGGCGCGTTTCGGATCGGGCAACTTGGGTTCGATAAGGAAGCGGATCGCTTCAGTTTGCAGGGCATGGAAATTTCCAGCTCGGCGCAGCCCGACGGTGACAACGTTAATTTTACTTTGCGTTATAAGCTCGAAGAAGCGCGCGTGGCGCAAGAGCGTTTCGGGCCGGCGGAATTGAGCATCGAAGCGCATCGGCTGGATGCCGCGGCTTTGGTTAAATTCAAAAAAGAAGTCGATGCGATTTATCGCGGCAATTTACCGCCGGCGCAAGCGAACATGATGGTCACAGGGAAAACGCTTAATCTGCTGGCGACGTTGGCGAAAAAAGGCCCCGAATTGGAAATAACGCGCTTGAGTTTCAATACTCCAGACGGCGACATTCGCGGCCAGGCCAAATTCGTGCTCGATGGACGTAACGCTAGTAATTTAGACAATCCGCTGCGGCTGCTGACGGCACTGAATGGCGAACTAACGCTTTCCATTCCCAGGTCCGTGCTCAAGCGCGCGCTCGCGCCGGCGATCCGGCGAGACTTGGAAACTTACCAGCGCAACGGTGCGCTCAGCGCGCAAGACATGGCCAAGTTAAGCCCACAAGCCATGAATGAAATTATCGACCGAGCCTTTCCACAATATCTATTGCGCAACGATTTCGCGCGTCTATTGGTAGAGCAAGGCGACGCATATAAATTCGAGCTTTCGATTAAGCGCGGACAATTGCTCGTCAACGGCAAGGTTTGGCATAACCAAACTCGCATTTAATTATTTCGCAAAAAAAAACGGGCGCTAGTCGCGCCCGTTAAGCTTTTAACCAGAAGCTTTGCTTACATACGATAGGCCGACTCGCCATGCGACGTCGTGTCGAGACCTTCGCGTTCTTCTTCCGTGCTCACGCGCAGACCGACAATGAGATCGGCGATTTTGTAGGCGATGAACGCCACCACCGCGGTCCAAACGATCGTTACACCGACCGCCTTGGCTTGGATGATGAACTGGTCCATGATCGCGCCATAACCGGGTTTCATTTCGAACCAGTTGTTGTAAAAGCCTGGTCCACCCAGCGACGGAGCGTTGAATATGCCCGTCATCAGCGCGCCGAAAATACCGCCGACAGCGTGCACACCGAAGACGTCGAGAGAGTCATCGGCCTTCAACCAGCCCTTCAGCTGATTGACACCCCAGAGGCAGACAAAACCAGCACCGGTGCCGATGATGAATGCACCGGGAATGCCAACGTTACCGGCAGCCGGCGTGATGGCGACGAGACCGGCGACTGCACCGGAAGCCGCGCCCAACATCGACGGCTTGCCCTTGAATAGCCATTCGCCGAGCATCCAGGATAACACTGCGCAAGCGGTGGCCAGGTAGGTATTCATGAAGGCGAGCGCCGCGGAATTGTTGGCTTCGAGCGCCGAACCGGCGTTGAAACCGAACCAACCGACCCACAGCAGTGAAGCGCCGATCATGGTCATGGTGACGTTGTGCGGCGCCATGTGTTCTTTGCCGAAGCCGACACGCTTGCCGATCACGTAAGCGCCGACCAAACCGGCGACACCGGCGTTGATATGCACCACGGTACCGCCCGCGAAATCGAGCGCGCCCCATTGCCACAACAAGCCGGCTTTGGCGTTTTGCGCATCCACCACGTTAGCTGCCGTGTAAGCATCCGGACCGGGCCAGAACCAAACCATGTGCGCGATGGGAATGTAGGCAAAAGTAAACCAGATGATCATGAAGATCAGCACCGCCGAGAACTTCACGCGTTCCACAAAGGCGCCGAGAATCAAGGCGCAGGTAATCGCCGCGAAAGTGGCTTGGAACGCCACAAACACCAGTTCCGGTAGCGGCGTTGCCTTACTAAAAGTAGCCGCCATCGAGAACTCGCCTTTGATGGCGTCAAACGTGCCCTTCAAAAATAAACGATCGAATCCGCCGAAGTAAGCACTGAGCGCACCACTACCCTCGGTGAAAGCCAAACTGTAGCCGTAAATACACCACAGCACGGTGATCAAGGAAAATACCACGAACACTTGCATCAGCACCGACAGCGCGTTTTTGGAACGCACCATGCCGCCGTAGAACAACGCTAACGCCGGCACACTCATCATCAGCACCAACGCCGTGGATACCAACATCCACGACACATCGCCTTTGTTCGGAGTCGGCGCCGGCGCGGCGGCGGGAGCTGCAGCAGCCGCAGCCGGCGCCGCAGCGGGAGCAGCGGTATCAGCCGCGGCGGCCAGCATCGGCAGCGTCAACAGCAGCATGACGCCAAGAGCGCCACACAGCTTTTTCAGATTTAATAAATTAAACATGGAATTTTCTCCTGTTATCAAAGCGCATCTTTGCCGGCTTCACCGGTGCGGATGCGAACGACCTGTTCAAGATCGAAAACGAAGATTTTACCGTCGCCGATTTTATCGGTGCGGGCCGCTTTCGTGATCGCTTCGATAACTCGGTCGAGCATCTTAGCGTCGATAGCAACCTCAAGCTTCACCTTGGGAAGAAAATCCACCACGTATTCCGCACCCCGATAAAGTTCGGTATGGCCCTTTTGCCGGCCGAAGCCTTTCACTTCGGTCACGGTCACGCCTTGCACCCCGACTTCGGCGAGCGCATCGCGCACGTCATCGAGCTTAAAAGGCTTGATAATGGCTGTGACTAATTTCATATTGCCTCCTGAATTTTTTGTCTACCGGGGACACCGCCGCTGCGGCACCGCCCACCCTTACGGCTCCTTCATCGCGTCCTTTCGCCTATCCAAAACATCGAATGCATCCACGCGCGTCTGTTGTTGCGAAACCCACCACTCCACAAACGCCGTGGACGATTGCCACCGATTCAAAATATTTTAAGAGAGGTTTAAAACGTCATGCCGAAATTGAGCACTGGCATATATTTCTGATAAACACCAAAACGATCCTTACCGCCGCCGGTCACCGTCAGACCCATGGTTCCGCCGGTTTTACCGAGCGGATGCGATATGCCCAGACTCAATCCACGAAAGGCTGATTTTTCTTCCGTCGAAGGTGAGGTATCGGTGATGAATCGGCCATCTTTTTTATACATGTAGTACATGGCATTGGCCGCTACGGTAAAATCGGAAGGCAGCGGTTGGCTGTAACCTAAATTGAAATAGGTGTCGCCTTTATTTCCCCAGACAACATCCTGCAGCAGATAATCAACTAACAGGCTGAGATTGCCCATACCAGCGGTGAGTGAAAGCTCAGTTCCGTCGGAATTGTCTACGGCGGTGTAGGCATACTTAATCAGTCCCGCTCCAAACGTAAACGCACCCGCTTTGCCTTTGTAACCGGCATACAGATCGCTTTCGAATCCACTAAAAATGTTGCCGTTCTGCGTGCCGACATAACTTAAGTTTGATCCCCAATAACCAGCATACAAACCGCTGGCACTACTGTAATCAAAGCCACCTTGCACGGCGCTGCCGTTGTTTTCGGTACCATAGCCGGTGCCGTTGGTGATGCCGCGTAATACATACTTCGATACCACATTGATATTGCCGGTAAGATCGGCCCCCGCGACCGGCGACAACGCCAGTGCGGCCACAGCTAGCGTCATGGCCGCAACGATGGGACGGATCACTAATGTTGCTTGTTTCATTGCTTTGTCTCCTGTAAATGTTTAAAAAAACCAGCTTGAGATCGATACGCCCTCCGCAACTCACCCTGTATCAATTTCTTCCATTTTTCAGCGTCAGGATCCGTTCGCACGCTGTCATTCAGCAATCGACGTGCCATGTTGTTTTCAACTTTGTGAACAAACAGTTATCGATTATTGACGCAACACGGCTAGATAAATCTGCACACTTTTAGTGCAGCTGGATATAACGCTGCACTAGATCGGAGCTGGGGATTTCGAGACAGCAATGAATAAAAAACAACGGAACTTAGAAAAAAATTTTAAGCGGGAAATTTTTTTAGCCAAGCACGCCAGCCGCCAAAATTGGTGATGTCCGTGGCATCAATCAGCGCATGCGATTCACAAACGAAGCCTTGCACTTGTTTGCCGTCGTGCAGTTCGATCGTGCCGATGCCAAGGGGCGCCGGTATGTTGTGTACAAACGAACCGTAAGCTTCGATCGGTAACGCCCACACTTCGACTTCGATGGACGCGCCATCTTGCGTACGCACCAAGCCCGGCCGCCGCGGTGCGGCGCCGGGCAATGCATACAGCCGATAGCACGCCGCGGTGCGTGTCGCTACCAATACCCAGCCGCCGCGATCGCGCAGCTGATGATTCAGCGGCAAACCGGAAAGATGCGCGCCGCACACCGCCAGCGCCACATAACCCGCCGGCAATAAATTTTTTTCTGGCGCAGGCGGCAAAGATTTGCCGGTAGCTCCGAGTAAAAACTTGCACGATTGTTGCCAACGCGCGGCTAACATCAGCAATGAATACTCGCTAAACGCTGGAGCGAAAAAAGTGATGCCGAAAGGCAAACCGTTTTGCTGCATACCGGCGGGCGCGGCGATAGCGCTTAGATCGAACAGGTTCATAAAATTGGTGTAATAACCTAAGTTCGTGTTGAGCCGCAGCGGCTCGGCTTCGACCTCGTCGATGCGATAGATAGTGCCGGCGGTGGGTGTCACGACAAAATCGGTTTCGAGCATCAAATTTTCCGCCGTGCGCTTTAATTCCGCCAAACGATAATACGCAGTAAAAACATCCTGCGCACTGAAACGCTGAGCGTTTTGTAAAATCTGGCGCGTTACCGGATGCAAGGAATCGGGCTTGGTTTCGATAAACGTTTGGATGGCGGCGTAACGTTCCGCCACCCACGGTCCTTCATACAGCAAGCGCGCCGCTTCTAGAAACGGCGTGAAATCGATCTCGTGTTTTTCGCCGCCCAAGCTTTCTAAACGATCCAGCGCGGCATTAAATAATGCGCGCGCATTGTCATTACCGAAAAATTCCAGTTGGCTCGCGCGCGGCACTGCGAAACGAAATTGGCTCGGCGAAAAAGCGCTCCGCGGTGCTTGAACTGCGCGCGAGTACGGATCATCGGCGTCAAAGGCTTGGGCGACTTCGTAAACCGCTTGCGCGTCCTGCGCGGTCAGCGTGAACACCGATACGCAATCGAGCGTGCGGCAAGCGGGAATAACGCCGCGCGTGGATAGCAAACCGCGCGTCGGCTTAAGACCGATAAGATTGTTAAACGCCGCCGGCACGCGCCCGGAGCCGGCGGTATCGGTGCCGAGCGCAAAGCTCACCTGGCCGAGGGCCACTGCCACCGCCGAACCGGCGCTGGATCCGCCGGCGATGTAAGCCGGATTAAAACTATTGCGGCAAGCACCGTAGGGCGTGCGCGTGCCGACCAAGCCGGTGGCGAACTGATCCAGATTGGTTTTGCCGACGGGGATGGCGCCGGCATCGATCAAACGCTGCACTACCGTCGCCGAACGCGCCGGCGTGTAGGCATAATCGGGACAGGCCGCGGTGGTTTGAATCTCCGCCAAATCGATATTGTCTTTGATCGCAAACGGGATGCCATACAGCGGCAAATCTTCTCTGTGCCGGGTTTCGAGCGCGCGTGCATAGACATACATTTGTGCGCGTGTCAGGCGCGTGATCCAGATGTGGTGTGAGTCCGTACCGGCCATACGCGCTAATAATTCATCCACCAGTTTCGTCGGCGTCAAGGAACCGACGCGATAACGTTCGTGCAAACTCTGAATGTCCAAACTGAAATCAGCCCCGGTCATGCGGCCGACTCCAGCATGACCAGCAAATCTTGACCGGCGCTCACCGGAATGCCGGCGCGACAAATGAGTTTGTGTATCCGCCCGCGGCAGGGCGCGGTAATGTTAATTTCCATTTTCATCGATTCGATAATGAGCAACACATCGCCGGCTTCTACGCTATCGCCTTCGGCGACCTCGATCTTCCATAAGTTGCCGGCCACGTGCGCCGTGATCGAACGTCCTCCCGGCGGCAAATCGAGCGTGAGCTCGGGCGCGGCGACAACGCTGACTGAATCAGTCGCGGTTTGATCGCTCTGCAACCAACGCAGGCGCTCGGCTTCGAACGCCGATTGCTGTTTGTTTTTGAAAGCGCCGATGGCGCTTTGGTTTTTTTGCAGAAAGGTTTGGTATTCGCTCAGGCGAAAAATTTTTTCTTCGATCTGGAGTTGGTAACGGCCCAAGGGAAAGTCGGCGCGCATTTGCATCAACTCGGCTTCGCTCACCGGGAAAAAACGAATTTGATCGAAGAAGCGCAGCAACCACGGCGCATCGGGTTTGAAATCGACGGTGCTGCGGTAGCGATTCCACATTTGCAAAGTGCGCCCGACAAATTGGTAACCACCGGGGCCTTCCATGCCGTAGATGCATAGATAAGCGCCACCGATGCCGACCGCATTCTCGGGCGTCCAGGTGCGCGCTGGATTATATTTGGTCGTGACCAAACGATGCCGCGGATCGAGCGGTGTGGCCACCGGTGCGCCGAGGTAGACGTCACCCAGACCGAGCACCATATAGCTCGCGTCAAACACAATGCGACGAACTTCGTCCACGTCAGCGAGGCCGTTAATGCGGCGGATGAATTCGATATTGCTCGGGCACCAGGGTGCGTCCGGCCGCACCGACTGCGTATATTTTTCAATCGCCAGTTGCGTCTGCGAGTCGTTCCAGGCGAGCGGCAGATGCACGATGCGGCTCGGCACTTGCATCGTCTCGATGCGCGGCAACTCGCGCTCGGCGGCGCTGAGTGCATCCAACAAACGCGCCAAGGGCAGCACGCGATTGTCGAAGTGCACTTGCAAAGAACGTATACCGGGCGTGAGATCGACGATGCCGCGCAGCTGCTGTTGCTGCAAGCACTGCATCAGCGCGTGCGCGCGAAAGCGCAAACTCAGATCGAGCACCGGTGGACCGTATTCAACCAATAAATATTTATCGCCGGCTTGGCGATATACCACTTCAACTTGATGCGCGTCGGCGGCAATGCGCGCCAGCACCGCATCCTGTAACGGCGCATGACTCGCTGCCACGCGCGGCACATCGGTCGCTTGCAGCGTCGCAAGCATGTGCTCTTGCGCAGTCTCTCTGTCAGCTGCTTGCGCGCGCGTGAGTGGCCGGAAGCGCACACGATTGCCTGGCCGCAGCTGCCCCAACTTCCAACGTTCCGCGCGCACCACCACGGCCGGGCACACAAAACCGCCGAGGCTCGGCCCATCGGGGCCGAGAATCACCGGCATATCGCCGGTGAAATCGATGGCGCCGATGGCGTAGGCGTTGTCGTGAATGTTCGACGGATGCAAGCCGGCCTCGCCGCCGTCGGCGCGCGCCCAGTTGGGTTTTGGTCCCATGAGACGCACGCCGGTGCGGCTGGAGTTGTAGTGCACTTGCCAATCGCTGCTGAAAAATATTTCGATATCTTCCGGTGTAAAAAAATCGGGCGCGCCGTGCGGGCCATAAAGCACACCGATTTCCCAATGATCGCGATACTCCGGAATTAGCGACGTTGCCAGCGTGCTGGCCGGTGACGTTGTCGCTGTGCTTGTCTCGATATGCAATACATCGCCGGTGCGCAAGGTACGACCGGCATGGCCGCCGAATTGGCCGAGCGTGAACGTGGCGCGGCTGCCGAGATAACGCGGCACATCGAAACCGCCGCGCACCGCCAAATAAGTGCGCAGCCCTTGACCATGAATATTTTTGAGTCGCAGCACATCGCCGGCTTTAACTGAAATGGCTGTCCAGTTTTTGAGCGCGCTGCCGTTCAATGACGGTTGCATATCGGCGCCGGTCAGGGCAATGACGCAATCCATATTAAATCGCAAGGTGGGACCGGCCACTGTAAATTCCAAACCAGCGGCGTCTTCAAGATTACCCAGCAATCTATTGGCCAAACGAAACGCCAAATCGTCCATCGGCCCAGACGGCGGCACGCCTACTTGCCAATAACCCAAGCGACCGGGGAAATCCTGGATGGTCGATTGCACGCCGGCTTCGAGCACATCCACTGTGTGCGGCCGGTAATTAAAATTATTCAGATAATGCGTGGTTTGAGCGCCGTCGCGGAATACAGCGTCGTCGACGATCTGTTGCAAATAAACCCGATTGGTTTCAATGCCGGCTAAACGCGTCGCCGCCAACGCGCGGCGCAACGCCGCCAGCGCCGTGGCGCGCGCGTCGCCGTGCACAATCAGTTTGGCGATCAGCGGATCGTAAAAGGGCGATACTTCCGTGCCGCGTTCCACCCACGTATCCACGCGCACGTCCGCGGGGAAAAAAACCTCGGTCAAAATTCCGGGGCAGGGTTGGAATTGATTGGCCGGATTCTCGGCATACAGACGTACTTGAATGGAAGCGCCGCGCGGTTTTATTTTCAGCTCTGCTAGCGTCATTTCACCGGCGGCCTGCTTGATCATGCCTTCGACCAAGTCGATGCCCGTAACCAGCTCAGTGACCGCGTGCTCAACTTGCAGACGCGTATTCACTTCTAAAAAATAAAATTCGCGGTTGGCTTTGTCGTAGACAAACTCCACGGTTCCCGCGGATTGGTAGTTAATCGATTGCGCTAAGCGTATCGCCATGTCGAACAGTTGTTGGCGTTGCTGCTCGGACAAATCCGGCGCAGGAGTTTCTTCGATGACTTTTTGATTGCGCCGTTGCACCGAACAATCGCGCTCACCAAGCGCGACCACGGCGCCGCGGCCATCGCCGAAAATTTGCACCTCGATGTGCCGCGCTTGCTGTACAAATTTTTCTAAATAGATGCCGGCGTCTTTAAAATTCGACGCCGCCAATCGATGCACCGCGGCAAACGCCTCGACCAATTCATGCGCTTGCCAGCACAAGCGCATGCCAATCCCGCCGCCACCGGCGGTGCTTTTGAGCATCACCGGATAACCGATGCGCGCGGCTTCGGCCACGGCCTGCTGGCTGTCGGCCAACAAATCGCTGCCGGGTAATAGCGGTACGCCTAAAGCCTGCGCGCGTTCGCGCGCGGTGTGCTTTAAACCGAAGGCCAACATTTGCGCTGGCGTGGGGCCGATGAAGCTTATGCCGGCGTCGGCGCAAGCTTGGGCAAATGCAGGATTTTCGCTTAAAAAACCGTAACCGGGATGAATCGCCTGCGCGCCGCTTTGTTGGGCGGCGGCCAAGATACGTTCGACCTTGAGATAACTTTCCGCGGCGGGCGCGGGGCCGATCAAGATGGCCTCATCCGCCAAGCACACGTGCAATGAGTCGGCGTCGGCCGCGGAATACACCGCGACCGAGGCGATGCGCATTTTTTTCAACGTGCGAATAATGCGGCAAGCTATTTCGCCGCGGTTGGCAATCAGAATTTTTTTAAACATCGCTTCCCTGTACCTTAAGAAAACCTCTAAAAATCCCCTCTCCCTCCGGGAGAGGGTTAGGGTGAGGGGGTCAACACATGAATTTACTATCCCCTCATCCCCGCCTTCTCCCGGAGCGAGAAGTCGTTTTCAATTTTTAGAGGTTTCCTTAATTTAACTGCCGGGCCGTCCCGGCGTTAGCGGAAGCGCCGCGGGTCGTCCCGCGGTCGGGGTGCGTGCTATTTCGAATCCCAGATGAGCAAGCGCACCGGTGTTGGATTATAAGCATTGCACGGATTGTTGAGCTGGGGACAATTCGAGATCAGCGCCAGCACGTCCATCTCGGCGCGCAGCTCGACGTATTTGCCGGGCGCGGAAACGCCGTCGGCAAAAGTTAACCCGCCGTGGCCGGTCACCGGCACGTTCATAAAAAAATTAATGTTGCTGGGAAGGTCGCGTTTACTTAGACCGGAATCGGAACGCGCCAGGGCGATGAGAAAATTATCGCGGCAACTGTGCATGTGTTTTTTTTCCAACGCGTAACGCACCGAATTGCTTTCGGCGGCACAGGCCCCGCCCAACGTATCGTGCCGGCCACAGGTGTCGGCCAGGATCGTGAGCATGATGCGGCCTTGGTTCGAGATTAACGACGTCCCTGTAGTGAGATAAATATTTTTCTGCTGCATGATCGTATCCTGCGCGCTATAGCGCTCGCTTGGATCGCGCGCATTGTAGAACAAAGTGTCCACCGCCTGATTTCCTTCGAGATCGAGAATCCGAAATATTTGGCCTTGCTTGATCTCGTGCATCCACGGCTCGCCGGCTGGCAACACGAAATCGTAAACCGCGTGCATCGGATCCAGATGACTCTGCGTTAGACGCGTCGCGCTCATCGTTTAACGAAACAGCAATTCGGTATTATAAAAACCGCGCCGATTTTCCGGGCGAAAATTACGACAATAATCGTCGTCGCCGGGCGGGTCGGAACGCCACGCGATCAGTTGCACCGCTCCCGGCGTATAACGCGGATGGGGATCGAGCGGATGCGGCGTGGCAGCCACTACCACCAGCACGTTCATTTCAAAACGCAGGTCGACATAATCGCCGGCTTTAGAATGACCCGGATGGAATTGCAAACCGCCACTATCATCGACATTTACTTTGCTGAAGAAATTTATGTTGGCGATTAAATCGCGCCGGTCCAAGCCCCATTTACCTAACTCGATCAAGAAACTGTCGTAACCGTTGCGGTACATGGCGTTGCGCTCTTCTTGGTAACGCCGCGCGCCGAATTTTTGCTCGACTTGCGCGGCGTTGGCGACGCCGCCGATGGGGTCGTGCCAACCGACGCTATCAGCGGTGATCGAGCACAATACGCGCCCCATGTCGGAATAACACACATGACCGCGCGTGAGATGCGCGGTGTGTTGCGCCTTCAAGGTGTCGGCCATGTTATAACGCTCGAGCTTTTCTTCGCTGTTATAGAACAGCGCCGCGGCGTTGGCGCGGCCTTCCCGGTTTATCAGGCGCAAGCTGGTGCCGCGCTTCAACACCCACGACCAGTGATGGCCTCCGGGCAGGGTTTCTTCCCACAAGATTCGTTGCGGTGCTATCGGTGTTGGCGTTGACGTCATGCTTCCTCTCTCCACGCGTGTTCAACGCGGTAGCAAGTCTTATACCAGGGTGATGCTGGCAATTATTTGCGGCGGCGACAAGCTCTCTTGTTTTGGCAACACTCGCAGGTGCTCCATCCGGGAGCAAGCCATACTGTCATCGCACCTCCATGGTGCAGAATATTTATGCGCAGCGGTTTGAACCGCCGCAAGCTATTTTCACTTATAAGCATCGGCTGATAAAAATCTACGATGAATACAGCTGTTGAATTACCTGCACATCAAAATTTTTTAATTATTAAATCCGCCACAAGGTCCAGGCATATAAATTGCTAAAGCTCCTATGCATCTAGGGTTCCGGTCTGCTTGCACGTCGAGACGCTGGTCCAAGAGATGCAATCCAGCTCTGGCTGGACACACGGCGGGACAAAAGCCCGGGAGATCGGCGGAAGAGGTGCAGACATCCGCGGTGCTTCCTTGCTCCGCTGTGTGTCGACATCTCCCCACTTCAGTAATCATCATTCAGTCTCACGCACAGCGAGGTGTGTCATGCGCGGTTTTATAAAACGCTTAATTCGCAGTCTTACTCTCTGGGTATTCAGCATCGGTCTCGTTAGCGTGGGCTTTTGCGCCAACGCCGTGGCCGCGGAGAAAAAAGAATTCAATGTCGCGTGGAGCATTTACGTCGGCTGGATGCCGTGGGATTACATGCAGAAGACCGGCATTCTCAAAAAATGGGCGGACAAATACGGTATCAAGATTAATCTGGTGCAAGTCAACGACTACATCGAATCGATCAACCAATACACCGCCGGCAAGTTCGACGCCTGCGGCATGACCAACATGGACGCGCTGACGATCCCAGCGGCTGGTGGCGTGGACACTACCGCGCTCATCATCGGCGATTTCTCCAATGGCAACGACGGCATCGTGCTTAAAGGCGCGGGCAAAAAACTCGCCGACGTCAAAGGCCAAAAAATAAATCTGGTGGAGTTGTCGGTGTCGCATTATTTGTTGGGGCGCGGACTCGAATCGGTGAAACTAAGCGAAAAAGACATCACCGTAGTGAATACCTCGGATGCCGACATCATCGCCGCTTACGCCACGCCGCAAGTCACAGCGGTGGTTGCATGGAATCCGCAGTTGGCCACTATCAAATCCACGCCGGACAGTGCCTTGGTGTTTAATTCAGCGCAGATCCCCGGTGAAATTATCGACATGATGATGGTCAACACCAAAACGATTAAGGAAAATCCCAAACTCGGTAAAGCTCTGATCGGCGCTTGGTTCGAATCCATCGGCATCATGGCCAAAGACGATGCCACTGGCAAAGCCGCGCGCGAAGCCATGGCCAAAGCCTCCGGCACTGACTTGGCCGGATTTGAAGCGCAACTGAAAACCACGCGCATGTTTTATAAGCCGAGCGAAGCGGTGGCCTTCAACAAAAGTCCGGATCTTATTAAGACGATGGATTACGTGCGCAAATTTTCGTTTGATCACGGTCTGCTCGGTAAAGACGCGAAAACGGTGGACGTGGTCGGCATCAGCTTCCCCGGCGGCAAAATGCTAGGCGATCCGAAAAATATTAAATTGCGCTACGATCCCAGCTTCATGGACATGGCGGCGCAAGGCAAACTGTAAACGCTGTATGCGCCGGATTATTAATCAACACCCGGCGCGCGGCAGCGCGATATTGTTGGCGGCGCTGCCTTTTATTTTGGTCTTGGCGGCGTACTTGATCGGCTCGCAGGCGCGCCTGGCGAGCAATCCGACCGATAAATTATTGCCGGCGTTCAGCACCATCGGCGCCAGCATTCAGCAATACGCCTTCGAGCCGGATCAACGTTCGGGAAAATATTTACTATGGGCCGATACTCTGGCGAGCCTCGCACGGCTTGGCATCGGTCTGGCGATCAGCGCTGGCCTGGCCTTGGTAATGGGCATCGCCACCGGCATCCTGCCGTACGCGCGCGCTTTATTCGCCGTGTTCATCGCCACGCTGTCGTTGATTCCGCCGCTGGCGGTGTTGCCAATTTTATTTATCGTCTTCGGTTTAGGCGAATTATCAAAAGTGGTTTTAATCGTCATCGGCGTGGCGCCGTTTTTAATGCGCGACTTGGCGATGCGCGTGACTGAAATTCCCTCGGAGCAAATCATCAAAGCGCAAACCTTGGGGGCCAGCTCTTGGCAACTCATCGTGCGCGTAATATTGCCGCAGATACTGCCACGCTTGCTCGATGCCTTGCGCTTATCGTTGGGTGCAGCGTGGTTGTTTTTAATCGCCGCGGAGGCGATTGCCTCCGAAGACGGCCTCGGTTATCGCATCTTTCTGATCCGCCGCTATTT
>JACQBD010000138.1 GCA_016194665.1 Gammaproteobacteria bacterium | reverse complement strand
CGTTTGCCTGCGGCTTGCCGGTGGTGACCACGGCGGTCGGCGGCATACCTTATATGACCACGCACGCCGAGGACGCGATGCTGGCGCCGGACAATGACGCCGAACAACTGGCGCAGCACATGTTGAGCCTGCTGCGCGATCCGGTGCTCAGCACCCGCCTGATCGGCAACGGCCGGCGGCGCGCGCTGGAGCATTCTTGGGAACCTATCTATAGTAAACTGGCGCGGCTTTACCACGGCGAAATTCCTGCATGAACCTGTACCAAGACGTTTTCTTCCGCAGTCTGGACGTACTGCGCGGCCGGCGCACCATCGAGCGTCTGCATTTTTTGCGCCAATCGCAACACTGGCATCGCGCCGACTTGCGTGCCTGGCAGTTGCAGAGACTCAATGCTTTATTGCAGCAAGCGCACGATCATTCCGATTATTATCGGCGCACCTTAAACGGCGTGCGCCTGCCGCTGACGCAGCTCGACGCGCTGGAGAATATTCCGCTGCTCACCAAAACTCAGATACGCGATAACTTCGAACCCTTGCAGTGCCGCAACATTCCACGCCAACGTTTCGTGATGAGCCGCACCGGCGGTTCCACCGGCGAGCCGTCGTATTATTTCTGGGACAAGCGCGGTATGGATTGGAATCGCGCCAGCGTTTATCGCGGCGCCGAATGGGCTGGCGTCAACTTGGGCGAGCGCACGGTGCAGATGTCCGGTTCGCATTACGACGAAACCCAATCGCAAAAACTTTTCAACCGCATCGTTTATTTGCTGCAGCGCTATCGCGATTATTCCGTCGCGGTGCTGACCGAAGAACTGCTCGAACGCTACTATCAAGGCGTACGCGCGTGGCGCCCTTCGAGCATCTGGGGTTATGCCAGCGGCATTCACGCCTTCGCCAGGTACATTCAAAAGCATCATCCGGGCGCGTCTTTCGATTTCCTGCGCGGACTTTTCACCAGCTCGGAAACATTACGGCCGGAACAACGCGAAAGTATCAATCAAGTATTCGGCGGCGCCAAAGTTTACGATCAATACGGCAGCCGCGAAATGTACATGGGCTCCGAGTGCCGCGAACACAACGGCTATCATTTACACGCCGAGGTGTTGTTGATCGAAGTGGTGGACAAGCACAACAAACCCTGCCGGCCCGGCGAGCTCGGACGCCTGCTCATCACCGATTTGGCGAATCATGCGTTTCCTTTTATTCGCTACGAAATCGGCGACGTCGGCGTGATGAGCGACGACGCGCCCTGCGCCTGTGGCATTACATTACCCAAGCTCGCCAAAATCGAAGGCAGAATCGCCGACGTAGTGGTGCTGCGCGACCGCTTGCTGACCCCGCCTAATTTCACCATTCTCATGAGCGACATTCGCGGCATTAAGTCCTATCAAATACGCCAGGATTCGATGGATGAGCTTAATGTTTATATCGTAGCCGACAGCGATTACACCGAAGAGGTCGGACAATACGTCCTCAGTTCGATAAAGAAAATGGCCGGCGAACAAGTGCGCGTGCAGCTGGAAAAAGTCGCCGAGATCGCGGTGCCCGAATCGGGCAAGCGGCGTTTCATTATTTCCTCGGTCAGCCGGGATAAAATTTAACGTGTTCAGCGCCGGCAAAGCCATCAAATACGGTTTGGCCAAATTGCTGCCAGGCACGGTATTGATAAAAGGAAAGCCGCAAGCAGCACGCGTGGCGCTTACTTTCGACGATGGGCCGCATCCGCAACACACTGAGTCTATCCTCGATATCCTCGATCGTGGCGGCGCCAAGGCGACATTTTTTTTACAGGGCAAAGAAGCGGAAAAATATCCGGCGCTGGTACGAAAAATTTTTAGCCGCGGACATCAGCTCGGCAATCACGGTTACGGCCATCTCGACGCCAAGCGCGTCGCGAAACGCGAGTACATCGCCGAGGTCGAGCGTGCGCAGCAAGCGCTGCAAAACATCGTCGGCGCGCAAATCGACAAGATTTTCCGGCCGCCGTACGGCAACATCACCGGCGCGGCGTTCCTACCGCTGGCGCTGGCCGGCTACCTGTTTGTGTTTTGGTCCGTGGATAGCCGCGATTCCTTCATTCGCACCGCTCCCGAGCTGGTTGCGCACGTGGAAACCATTAAAATTAGCGCCGGAGATATAGTATTATTGCACGAAGATTATGCGCACACGGTCGCCGCCTTGCCGACGATTTTGCAGTCGTTAAGTGCGCGATCGCTGGGCTTTTCTAAAATCGATGGCATGTAAAAATTAAGAAAAAAAATATTACGCATACAGGCGTAAACAATCAGAGAATCTGTTATGGCACAAGTAGACATCATCATTCCGTTTTACAACGTTCCGATTCAATATTTGCAAACGGCCTTGGACAGCGCCTGCGCGCAAACCTATGCCGATTGGAAAGCCATCGTCGTGAACGACGGATCGAATAGCGCGAGCACCGCGGAGGTGGAAGCGCTGCTTAAAAAATTTCCCGACGATAAAATCGTTTACCTGAAAACTGCAAACCAGGGACTGGCGGCGGCGCGCAACAACGCCATCAAAGCCTCCGACTCTCCTTATATTGCCTTGCTGGATTCCGACGATGCCTGGTATCCGCATAAACTGGCGTCGCAAATCGCGATTTTGGAAAAGCACCCGGATGTCGGCTTGGTGCATGCGGACGTCGACATCATTGATTCATTCGGACATGTCACCGGCAAATCCAAAATTAAAAGTTTTCCCGCCATGGAAAGCCATAAAGACGGTCTTGTCAGAATGATGCGCAACAATTTCGTCGCCTGTCCTACCGCCCTGTTCCGCCGCCGCAGCGGCCAAGCGGTTGGTTTCTTTGACGCCGCTTTTACCAGCATCGAAGATAAAATGTTGTGGATGGCTTTGCTTGCCAACGGTTGCAGATTTTATTACCAAAATGAAACCGTGGCTCAATACCGCGTGCATGCCAGCAACATGTCAAAAAACGCCGACAAGCTTTTGCGCGGCAGAAGATTGTTGATCGAAAGACTCAGCGCCATGGCGCAAACCAATCCGATCTTCCAGGAAATCGGTTGGACGCAACGCCGCAAGGAAATGGTCGCGCACATGTTCAAGGAAGCGCAAGAAGGATACATCGAGCAACGAAAATTTATCAAAGCCTTGCAATACAGCTATCCTTTTTATTTGCTTCCTGGCCTGGAAAAGCGCGTCTGATGCGCTGTTACTTCGGCTTCGTGCAACGGTTTAAATTACTTCAAAGTAGCGGATTGTTTCTAGCGCTAACGCTGGCTTGTCTAAGTTTGTCGTGCACCTCGCTGGCGACGCAGAACGACAACGCAAGCGCCACCACTTATTATATTTCTCCCACCGGTAGCAACTGGAATAACGGCAAATCCTCCGCCGCGCCCTTCAAGTCCTTCGAGCATGCTTTCAATAAAATGTCCGCGGGCGATGAATTGGTATTGCTCGACGGTACTTATTCAGAGGCCGCCGACACCGGCTACATCGGTTACACGGATTACAGCACGCACAGCGGCGGCGCGCATACCGATCAAATTCCTTCCGGCTTGAGCGCGGCACGCCCCACCTACGTGCACGCACAAAATCCAGGCAAAGTCACCGTCGTCGGGCAATTATTTATCGGCCGTTCTTTTCGCAAGGATAGTTTTATCAAGATTCAAGGCATTACCTTCGAGGGCGGCGGCAGTTTATTCAACGCCAACTACGTCACCATCAAAGACTGCGGTTTTCACGGTTCCTTCGGCATCGGTTCCAACGACCACGATCAAGGCAGCGATTACAATTTAATCGAAGACGTATGGGTATGGGCCGCGGGCGTGCGCATCGTCGCCATCAACTATCGCTCGCGCTTCAATGTATGGCGGCGCGTGCTGGTGCGCGGCGACGGTTGCAACAGATCCGAATGCCGCGGCGGTGGCAACCCCAATGTGGGCATTACGGTTTACGATTCCAGCAACATCTCGCTGCAAAACGTGATGGTGGTCGATCGCATTCTGGCAAAGGGCGACGATCCGTACGCCGATTTCGCGGTCGCGCAACACACGCCGGGAGCGTATCTTTTCGGCAAGAATGAATGGCTCGGCACTTTATCTTTGCGCGCGCCGGACACGGGTTATTACATGGAACCGGATCGCGAAGGCACGATCGATCCCACGATTCGCATCGTCAACGCCATCGCCTGGGATTCGGCGGAGCTGGGATTTAACCTAAGGCGCGCCGGCACCAACAATTTTTTGGAAAATCTAACGGTGCGCGCCCTGGGCGGCGATGGCGTGCGCGTCGCGCCGGAATTGGATTCCGGAATTTTGCGCAATGTGATTTCGGTGAACGCCGAACGCTATGGCATCAACTCTAACTATGTTCCCAGCTACGTGAATGTCTTCAACGCAAAATTAGGTCCTTACCGCCAGACCACTTGCAGCGTGGGCTGCTATGCGCTCAATCCGTTGGCGGGAGAAAATCCTCCCTTGAAATATTTGGTGCGCATCGAACCGCATTCATTTTTGAAAGCCAAGGGCTTTCAAGGTGCGGATATCGGCGCCAATTTGCTGTATCGTTATGGCGCGGATGGCGCGCGTTACGGCGAAACGGGATTTAACATTTTATCCACTGTTCCGTTATGGCCTTGGCCGAATGAAAAACGCATCAAAGAAGAAATGTGCCAACGCGTTCAGGTAACACGCGGGTTTTGCCAAAAACAATCGCTCACCCATTATATTTGGGAATACTTAGGCCACCCGATGCCGGCGAATCCGTACCAGCCCGTGGCGGCAACTGAGAAGAAAAACAAAAATTAAAAACCGCTGATTAACTCACGGTGAATGGTCGCGTCGAAGTTCATTTCGTCACCGTTTTAAGAATTCAATCAATGTAGGTTGGGGTGAGCGCAGCGAACCCCAACAGATCGACGCCTTTGTTGGGTTTCGACGCAAGCGCCTTCAACCCAACCTACATTAATAATAATCTACAAAGAAAAATAACGATTAAGAAAGCTTTGTTACCAAAACACTTCGGGCAAACTCAACAGTCCTTTAAAATAATCCCGCGAAGTATGAAGTTCGACATGCTGACGGCATAGCCGAAAAAGATTGATGTCCTGCAGCCGGTTAACGCCTTCGACGTAAGACACGCCGATGCGATAACCGGCCGATTGTGCGGCGGTAATGACGTTGTCGTTGAACGCCGTGGCTTCGCCGATGGGATAGGCCAAGAGCGAAATCGGCTTACCCAGCTCCTGTTCTAGTTTTTGGCGCGAATCGATCAGCTCGCGATGCAGATTTTTGTCGTCGACCGTGGATAGGATCGGATGCGTCACGGTATGCGAGCCGAATTCAATGCCGGCGGCGCTCATTTCCCGCACCTGCGCCCAGCTCATCGGCCGGCTCATTTTCTGTTTGGTCAAATCGATGACTGAATCGTGCTCGCGGGTAAACCGTTCGAAAAAATCCAAACGCTGTTGGTTGGTAATTTTTTTCAACGCCCGGATAAGTTTTAAAGTGGCGGCGCGTCTCGAGGCAACGTTGTCATCCAGTTGCAAACTTAACGCCGGTTGCTCGACCTGCATGGGTCCAGTCGGGGCTTGATACAAAATATGCGCGATTAAATCGAACCAGAACGGTTTTTCACTGCCAATATAGCCGGTGGCCACGAAAAAAGTTGCCGGCATATCCAAGGATTTGAGGATTGGAAAAGCGTGATGATAATTGTCGTCGAAGCCATCGTCGAAGCTGACGATGACGGGCCGCTTCGGCAGATCGCTCTTACCGTCCAAGGCGTCCAGTAAAGCTTGAAAAGTAATTGGATTATAATTTTTTTTCACATATTGCATCTGCCAGGCAAAATCCGCGCGCGATGCGCTGACCAGCGACGGATCGAAGGGAAATGCCGTATGTTCGATATCGAGAATACGGTGGTATCCGAGAATGGGTAATTCTTTAACGGCTAAATCTCGAAAACGAGCGCATGCAGCGTGGACGCCGCTGACCGATAATATTTTCGCCAAGTATTCTTTTTTGCGCATAAATTGCCGATCGCTCGTCGCTAATAAAGTATTACAAAAGCTTTAATGGCGATAACCCAGCCAACCGTGGCCATGCTTAAACGCCAAAAATCCTTTTCGGCGAATTGCACCGGTTGTTTTAAACGAAAACCCAGGGCGCCGCAAAGCCCCAGCAGGAAATAAAACGTCTCGTACTCCAAGGTGACGAACATCGAACTGATGATATAGCCGATTACGCTTAAACCCAAGGCAATAGCGTAGGAACGGTTACTTTCGCTTTCAGTTTCTTGGGTGTAAGCGGCGACGTTCTTCAGCGCCATGTAGATCAGTCCGATCCAGAAAAACAGCCCCGGCAAACCGGTCTCACCCATTATTTCAATGCTTGAATTGTGCGCAATAAGCTTGTTCGTATAACGCAGAAAATTTCCCTTGCCGATGCCGAACACGGGATTGCCTTGCACCATTTCCACGCCTTCAATCCACATGTCGACGCGATGTTTCGCCGACTTGCTGGGATCGTCCATGGTCGTGAGGTAGCTTGGCGCCAGCATAAAGGCGAACGAAACCACGGCACCGGTGATAGCGATTTTAAGTGGCGAGATTTTAAAGCGCAGCGCCATAAACAAAGCAAATATTCCCAGTGTGGTTAAAAAACCGCCGCGTGAGCCGGTGTAATAAATGGCTGTCACTAAAAGTGTCAATAAACCCACGGCGATAAACCGCGTGCCGAATTTGAAAGGCGCGACTAAATATTGCATCAAGAACGGCAGCGCGATCGTATACACGACGCAGAACACGCCGGGACCGTCGAAGATGTTGATCCAACGCGTGCGCCCGGGTTCGCCCGCCGCTTGCGCCTCGGGATCGATCCACGCCAAAGTTTGCCCGGCCCAACCGAGCTGCGCTTCATTGGTGATGTGTTGAATGCCCTCCACCGCCAACACCAGCGCGAAAAACACCAGCATCAGCGCGACGGCTTTGAAACGGCCATCGGAAGAAACCGTGGCCGACACCAGCTTGTACATGACAAACCATTTGGTGTAATCCATGATGATATCGGTGCTGCGCTCGTGAAAGCCGCCGTTTAAAGTCATGGATAACACGATCCACAACAGCATCAGCAAAAAAAACTTATCCTGCGCGGTCAACGTCAGAGGATTTTTTTCCTTGGCAAAAAAAACCGCCGCCATCCACAGCGGGTACACGTAGTAATCCACGCGCAGATCCACAAACGGTTCGATCCACAGCTGCGGCGCGATGAACAGCGTTGTCAGGTATATAAAAATTATCAACACGGTTGTGTTTCCAATAAGTCCTAAGCTTTGCTGGCGCTACGTTGAAATGGCGCGTAAAGCTTGGATCGTAACCAGGATATTTCGGTGCGTTGCAATGCCCCGGAATAAATCAGCGTCGCCAAGAAACCTGCGTACAGCAGCAGTTTGAGCGGCACACTCCAATATAAAGACTGATTCATCAGCGGCAGGGATAAAAGGTAAAAAATCACAGTCACGAGTAAAATCGCAAATAAACGTGGATATTCATAACGCACGCTAAAATAGCGCTGCGAAATACGATTGGTGATATACAGCACCGCGCCGGCCGTGACGACTTGCGCGCCACATGCACCCAGAATACCCAACCAGCGTATCAGCACAAAATTCGCGGCGCTGCTGACAACGGCGGCTAGCAGACCAATATAAAAGACGTAGCGGGTTTTCTTTTCATAAAAAATACCGGTCTGCATCGGATAATTGATCACTTGCAACAAACTGCCCAGCACCAGCAAAGGCAATATATCGGCCGCCGGCCAGTAGGCTTTATCCGACATGATCACCAAAAGATCGTGCGCAAAGTAAACAATGCCCAGACCCAGCGCGGTCAAACCCATCAACAGATAACGCACGATGCGCATTTGCACCGCCGCCGCATCCGCTCGTTTCATGATGGAAAAACGGTAAGCGCCGTACGAACGATTGAACGGCTCGCCGATTAAATTATCGAGCAGCCCGGAAAACTTAAGTGCTAACGCATAAATACCCAGCGCCTGCAGGCTCAATAAACTGTTAATCAGAAAGCGATCGATGTTGGCGGAGATCAGGCCAGTGATAGTGCTGAGCAGAAAGGGAAAACTATATTTCAGCACCGGCACCGCCTTGCTCCATTCAAAACAGTAAGGGCATTGGCGTAATACAAAAATCGTCAGAATTATCCAACCGAAAGCCACCGCCAGCAAATTACCCGTCAACACGCCTTCGATGCCGGCGTGTCGAAAAACCACGAAATAAGTATTGGCGGCGAATTGCAGGACCAGTTTGAAGAACATGATGATAACGAAAAGCTTCGAATATTCCTTGGCGCGCAAATAAGCCAGACTGACTTGCGAGGATAATTCCAACACCAGCGTCGCCAACACAATCAACACGCCGCGACTGTATTCGGGATTGCCCATGACATACCGCGCCAAGGGCTCGTGCCAGAAGCTCACAAGCAAAGCACCGGCGGAGGTAATCAACAGTGAAACCGTTAAATTGGTGGTAACGACCGCGTTGCGTTCGGTCTCGGTTTCGTATTCGAAATAAAAGCGCAACGTGGCATGGGCGATGCCGACGGATAGCAACCCTGACACCACGGTGGCGATGACATAAAATAATTCCAGCGCGCCGTATTCGGCGACGCTGAGATAATTGGTGTAAATCGGCAACAATAAAAAAGCCGCGGCCCGATTGAGGATGCTGCCGAAAGCGTAAATCGACGAATGCTTGAAAAAGCCGCCTAAGGATGTGCTGGAGGTCATGAAATAGCCATCGAATTATTTACTCGGAGCCAAATAATGTTTACAGCAGCGCCTTGGTCCGCAGTACATCCTGCATGGTGGTAAACGAAAAATCCTGCAACAAACGATCCAGCCGTGGATGCGTGCGTGCAAGATTTAAATAATGACGCACGCGCGACAATAAATGGGCACGGGCAATGCGCGGTTGTTGCGGATCGACTTCCCAGGGATGCAGATAAAAAACGAATTCGTGACCGGCGGCGTTGATTTGCCCAAGGCCCCATTTGGTCAAGGCATAAGGAAACAAACGAAAATAACCGCCGCCGGCGACCGGCAATTTGAATTTTCCGAAACGCGAAACTGAAATCGGAAACTCAGCCAATGAGTAGCCGGCGGGTGTGCGCAGTGTATGCGGATAGGGATGCGCGTCGGGAATCCCATAGCGATCGTGGCGCATGGGGAAAATGCTTGAATCGTACTGAAACCCTTCCTCGTGCAAAATATCCAGCGCCCACAAGGAACGCTGCGTAATCGAATACGTGGCCGCGCGATAACCGATGACCGGCCGCTGACAGATATCTTCGATCAAGGCTTTGCTGCTGCGCGTCTCTTCGCGAAACACTTGCGGCGATTGCGTGTACACCAGCGTGTGACTCATGCCGTGCGAAGCGATCTCATGTCCGCGCGCGGCGATTTCCTGAATAAGACCGCGATGCCGTTGCGCCACCCAACCGAGCACGAAAAAAGTGCCTTGCACCGCGCGCGCTTCGAGCAAATCCAATAAACGCCGCGTGTTATTTTCCACGCGCGACTCGTAACTCGGCCAGGTTTTTTTATCGACGACGCCGGCAAAAGCCTCGACCTGGTAATAATCTTCGACATCGATAGTGAAGGCATTCTTCATGTGAGGGTCTTGCTATAGCGATATTAAAGTTCGATAAAGGCGCGCGCCAAATCGGTATTCTTGCTTATAAAAGTTACGCGATGAAATTTCATTCAGCATAGCATAATTTTTCATGTGGCTTACGATATAAACGGACGTCAAGATCGTTGCTATTCTGGCGGCGGTGACGAACCGGCGCCGGTTTTTGCGGGCCTGGCCCATTTAACTTTGATGCGGCGTAACCTACGGTATATTTTATTTTTGCAGGTTAAGATCCTGCCGCACAGCGTATCGGAAAAAATCAGCACATCGTGCATGAGACTTTCGTTGCAAGCGAATTCTGTTTTATAGGAAATCACACCGCCCTTCATAAAATCATAGCGCTGTAAACCGGCGCGAAGAGCGTCGGCGATGGCATACACATGCGCCATAATACCCGGCGAATGCTTGGCCGCACTCGCCACATCGAAGCCACCTTGATAAAAATAATCCGTGCCGGCATAACGAAAGTTGTAGAGCACCGCGATATTGACGTCATCGAGCGATAGTAAACGAATGTTCAGCATTCCCAACGGCAGTAATTTGGCCGCCAATGCTTGGTGAAACGCGGTAAAACGTCCGCTGGCGAAGACACCCCCGCGTCCGCGCGCTTGCCAACGCAGCGTATGCAGACGAATCAATTCCGCAAATGCTTGCGGCAACTGGTCGGCGGCGTCAACTATTTTGTCTGTCACGCGCCCGGCGCGCTCGAACTTGCGCTGTTTATAAGGAATGCGTTTGGCGGCGCCGGGCTCAAGCATGGCGATGTAAGCCTCCCAGGTCCGCGGTAAGTCGATAAAATAGCGAATCCCAACTTGTTCGATTTGCGTCACTAGTTTTTCTGCTGCCGCTTTCGCCGGCAATGCCGTTAATACCAATGAATCTTGCAGCACGTCGTTGAAAATCAATTGGTCCCACGATTGCGCTTGGCGCAAATGCGCCCATACCGCCTGCGTGACCCGCGCTTCGTAACCCGTTTGCGCCACGATATCGAGATATTCAGAAGCGATTTCTTCCGCCTCCGGTTCGCCGGTGCCGAGAAAACGTAAAGTGCGTACCGGCAAAATCCAAAATATTTTTTGCAGCTGACAGAAAAACGGCGCGATGCCGACTAATCTGCCGGCGTCATGCAACAACAGCACGTAGGGTTTTACGCCGCAATCGGCATAAACGTTCCACCATGTCTGCAGCCACTCCCAACGCAAGCAAATGCTGCGCTGCGCAGCGGTCTCGAGTAAACGATTCCACTCCTCAGCGCACGCCGCCAGGCCTGCGCCCGTGTCGATGACGGAAACCGATAGCTCTTCTGGCATGATGGTTTTTTGTTGAATTATTTTAATTAAAAAATTTCAGAGCAATCTGAAATTTATTTTAACCCGGTGCGTCCGGTGGCAAGGCGGCCGCGGCCTTATGGCCGTAAATCTCGGCGCTGTTATCGTAATCTTTGCGTAAAATCCGCGCCGGATTTCCCATGACCAGTACCCGCGATGGAAGGTTGTGCGAAATCACGCTGTTCGGTCCGATGGTGACGCCGTCGCCGATATGAATGCTGCCGAAGATGACTGTGCCTACGCCGATCCACACGCGATCGCCGATCACCGGCACCCCGCCGATACCGTCGGCGCGCTTGCCGATGGTGACCTGATGCGCCAGATTACAATCGATTCCCATTTTTACCGGGCCGATCAATACGCCGCTGAAGTGGCCGATATAAAGACCGCCGCCGATTTCGGCTTTCTCATCGATGTGAATCCCCCATAAAACGATGCAGAGTTTATCGAGGATGTGGTAGATAAGTTTCAGCGGGCTGCGCAAGGGCTTGAAGCGCACCGTGCGATTTATCCACGAGCCGAAACGATACACCATGCCGGCATGCAAACCCGGCGCGTCGAAAATGATGCGCAGTTTTCTGAAGAAACCGGGCCGGCCGTCGTTGCTGTCGACGCTGTAATACCGCTGCAGGTCGCGCTTAAGAAGATCGAACATATTTTATAAGAATGAGTAAAGAAGACTTGGTCAGTGTAAATATACAACAGAAGCATCCAAGCGGCGTAAGAAAGCAGCGAATTCATGGTCCATGGCCTTATAAGCGGCCGGCGTTAAGTGCACCATATCGCCGATATCGTATTCTTTTTTGAGATATTTATTGGTATCGCTGATACGCAGCACCGCCTCCAGATCGAACAGCGGCAATTGCTCGCGCGCCGCATATTCACGCAGCCAGGCGTTGTAGGCGCTGATTTCGTCCATCCACGCGTGCATGCCAAATAGATGCTTGAGCGCGATCTTGCCTTTGGCGATGACGCCCGCGGGCTCAGCCACCGGCGCAGTCGTGACCAACACCGGACGGATGCCGGCGCGCTTTAATTGCGCCACCCAATTTTCCACGCCGCGATGGTATTGTTCGGTATTGCCCGGAAAATAGGTCGAGCATTCTTTTAACATTACAAAATCCGGCTTCTGCTTGCGCGCGATGATTTGCTCGACCAAGGGACTTTTATCGAAAGCGTTGACGCCGACATAACCGAAGGAATAACCGGGAAGGCTTTCGCGTTTTCCCAATTGCTCGATTTGCCAGGCCTTGCCGATGGAAGCGCCCACCAATACGATTTCTTTTTCTTTAGCGTTAGAGACTTTATCGGCGGCCATGGCGCAGGTTCCTAGCAAACATGCCCCGATCAAAAAAAATCTGGAAAGTAAACGCTTCATTTATCGGATCCTCGTACGGTTGATGCCTGAGTTTCAATGTTAACCTGTTCCATCAAGTAGGGCCGCGCATGCAGGTAACGCGTGCTGCGGCGTTTAAGTTCAATGTCGCGGTAGATCGATGCGGCGGCGGTTTCATTTATGTCCAGATGCGCGGCCAGCGCTTGCGCCGACAAGTCATGATTATACGCCCACAGGGCGCTATCCATCTGCTGATACGGCAAAGTGAAATAAAATTCATCTTGCCCTTGCGGCAAACTGTAGGTGTCGGTCGTGGGCAAGGCCTGGCAAATGGCCTGCGGCAATCCAAGATAACGCGCCAGTGCGTAGACCTGGGTTTTATACAGATGCGCGATGGGTTTGATGTCCGCGGAACCGTCGCCATTCTTGACGAAGAACCCTTGGTCATATTCAAGACGGTTGGGCGTACCGATCACGGCATAATTCAAGCGATCGGCGTGAAAATACTCGATGGTTTTGCGAATTCGCTGCTTGTAATTGGTGGCCGCCACCAATTGCAAATATTGTTTATGCGGCAAGCGCTGCTCGATCAAGGAACCGTCGTCGCGCTGCACGATGATTTTAAAAAAACTGAATCCGCCCTCCTGCCCCTTGGAAATGACTAATTTACTTTTCCAATGCGCTTGATAATCGGGAATAACGGCGCGGATGGCATCGTCGCGCCAACGATAGCATTCGATAGCATCCAGGGCCGGGGCGATGTTTTGCTTAAGATATTCAATGCCCAATTGTTCGGTTAATTGACGCCCGAGATTCTCGCTGGCAGAAGAAGAGTCGCGCTCGGGCAGCAACAAACCGAAAACTTTGCCGGCGCCCACGGCCTTCACCGCCAGCGCCGCACACACGGCGCTGTCAACGCCGCCCGACACCGCCACTACGAGGCCGCGCTTGTGTATCTCGGTCAACACCGCTACCAAACGCTGGCATATTTCATCGGTAACTTTTTTACAGTCGATATCGAGAAAATTCGACGGAATGGTTTCGGCTTTCATGTTTATCTCACGCAGTATTTTATTTTTAAGCCACGCGCACCGGTCGGATGTTTGATTCCGGCTGCTGATTGAACGTGGAGGATTGGATGAACTGTTTCTCGACCAGCAACGCCGACAAAATGCCGACGAAAGCCATGTTGTCGGCAAAGCCGATGACGCGGCCGGCGCGGCATTTCTCGTATAGCTTGCGCACCGCCGGCGCGTCCAAAAAACCGGCTTGGCGCAAATGCGTTTCGCTGAAAAGCTCGGCGACATAGTCTGCTGGCTGACCGTTTTGAAAAAAACTTTGGCAATCCGGCGCGCGATACGGCTGTTTGGTGCGAGTACGTATGCTTTCCGGCAACAGGCCTTGCATCGATTTTTTCAGCAAATATTTTTCAGTCAAACCCATGATCTTATAACGCGGCGGCAGCTGATTAGCGAATTCGATCAAGCGATGATCTAAAAACGGGAAACGACCTTCAATGGAGTTAGCCATGCCCACACGATCGCCTTGAGAACAAAGCAAATAGCCTGACATCAAGGTATGCGCTTCGATATATTGATCGCGATTCAGTCCCGCCCAGCGTTCGATGCCGGCGGGAAGCGTTTGCATAATCGCCGCGAATGGATCCCAACTTCCAAATTGCGCCAGCGTATCGCGATGCAGAAACTGCAACAGACGTCGGGTCGTTGTCCAACGCGGAATGTGCGCGAAATACGGTTTGTCTTTGTGCTCCATGCCTTGGCCGAAAAATTTCTGGTTGAAAGCGCGTGTCGCGGCCGGCGAATGCTTAAGATAGGGATACAATCTGTCGAACAACCGCGGACGTTGCGTGGATTGCGGAAAGCGCGCCCAAAAACGCCGGATCTTGGCTTCCTTAAAAATATCGTAACCGCCGAAAACTTCGTCGGCGCCCTCGCCAGTCAACACCACTTTATATCCGGCGGCGCGCACTTGTGCCGACAACAACATTAAAGGCGTGGGCGCGGTGCGCAAAATCGGCGTCTCGGTGTGCCACACGACCTGGGGGAAAGCGGCGCTGATGTCGGCGCGGCTGCAGCGCAATTCGGTATGATTCGTGCCGAGGTATTTCACCAACTCCTGCTGGTATTGGCTTTCGTCGAATTCTTCATCGTCGAAGCTGACGGAAAAAGTGCGCAATGGCGTGTCGGTAAAATTTTTGATCACGCTGGTGACGATCGACGAATCCAATCCGCCGCTAAGATACGCCCCCACCGGCACGTCGGCACGCAGCTGCAAACGCACCGCATCCACCAGCAATTCGCGCAGCGCTTCGGCGTATTCTTGCGCGGGTTTTGCGGCGATCGGAGTTTCGGGAAAAACCCAATCCCAATAACGCACAGTGCGAATTTTTTCTTGTTCCGCCACCAGATAATGTCCCGGCGGCAACGTGTGCACGTTTTTAAAAATAGTCGCCGGTGGCAACGCCGACCAGTAGGTGAAAATTTCCGCCAGCGCCTGAAAGTCCAATTGCCGCGCCACACCGGGATAACGAAACAGCGATTTCACTTCCGAGGCGAACAACAAACGCCCAGACAGCTGCGTGTAAAAAAGCGGGCGGATACCGGTGCGGTCGCGCGCCAAGATCAAGCGTTTTTTGGTTTTATCCCACAGAGCGATGGCGAATTGACCGTTTAAATGCTGCACGAAGTCAGCGCCGTGTTGTTCGTAGAGATGCACGATGACTTCGGTATCGGAGTGGGTATAAAAACGGTGGCCGTTTTTTTCGAGCGCCTGGCGCAGCTCGATGTAATTGAATATCTCGCCGTTAAATACCACCCAGACGGTTTTATCCTCGTTGTGGATTGGCTGCCATCCGCCTTCGAGATCGATGATGCTCAAGCGTGCGTGCGCCAGTCCCACGCGATCGTCGGCATAATATCCAAAACCATCCGGGCCGCGATGGTGCAATATGCCGATCATGGGAGAGAGCTCAGGCTCGGTGGGAGCCGGCCCGGAAGAAATATTAAAAATACCGGCGATACCGCACATGAGGAAAGTCCGAATGGACTATTTTTCCCGAAGGCGCTTGGCTTCGCCGGTCTCCATGCCCGCTCGACCGCCTTCCAATGCATCGACGACGCGTTTGAGCAGCGATTCGATGTTGGCCATCTTGCCGGAGATGGAAGATAGAGCCGGCGTTAAATTTTCCATTCTGCCCAACTGCTGGCTGATGTGCGTCAGCGATTTGGCGTTATCGTGCAGCAGACCGTGCGTCTCGCTGCCACCCGGAACGCTGACTTCGCTACGGCGCTTATTAGCGCGCTTAGCGTAGGGCAGCCACTGCAATTCATCGACCGCAGTATTGATCAAATTTACCGATACGCTATGGACGTTATCCGCGAACGCGCAGGTCATGGCTGTGTCGCACAATGTGTTGATTAAGCGCGGCAAGCCGCCGGTATATTTATAAATAATGGGAAAGGTATCCGCCGTAAAAAGGCTCTCGGGATCCTTGGCGCCGGCAATGCGCAGACGATGCAGGACATAGTCGCGGGTGTCGTTCTCGGAAAGCGATTTAATGTGATAGCGCAAGCGCACGCGCTGCATCAACTGCTCCATCTCCGGCGCTTCGATCATGTCCTTCAGCGCCGGCTGGCCGACCAATATCACGTGCAACACTTTTTCCTTGCGCGTCTCGAGTCCCGACAACATGCGGATCTCTTCCAGCACCTTCAAGCTGAGATTGTGCGCGTCGTCGACGATCAACAGCAACTGCTTCAGCTGCAAAAAATTGTCGATCAAGAAAGTATTGAGCATGTCGATCAACTCGACTTTCTTGGCGTTGAACGGATTCAGGCCGAACTCGACCAATACCGCTTGCAAAAATTCTACTTCATCGAGCTGAGTCTGAAATATTTTCGCGACCAGCACGTTCTCGTCCAGCTCGGACAATAACTTTTGAATCAGCGTGGTTTTTCCG
>JACQBD010000146.1 GCA_016194665.1 Gammaproteobacteria bacterium | reverse complement strand
CATGGCGAGCATGTCGAATGACAAGAGCCACACGATTGTTTTTCCCCTGCCGATGGATTTGATTACGCCGTTTTTGGAAAGTGAAAGGACCGGGCTTGGTCGTTATTTGGCCCGGCATTCAAACCATGGTGAAAGTCGATCTGCGCATCGTCGTCATGGACGTGCCGCCGCAAGACGTGATCTCGCGCGACAACGTTTCGGTCAAGGTCAACGCCGTGGTGTATTTCCGCGTGATCGATCCGCAGCGCGCCATCATTCAAGTGGAAGATTATTACTCTGCCACCAGTCAATTGGCGCAGACCACCTTGCGCAGCGTGCTCGGCAAACACGAACTCGACGAGATGCTGGCCGAGCGCGACAAGCTCAACACCGACATTCAAAAAATTCTCGACGCCGCCACCGACGCCTGGGGCATCAAAGTCACAAGCGTGGAAATCAAACACATCGATATCGATCCGACCATGGTGCGCGCCATCGCCCAGCAAGCCGAAGCCGAGCGCACGCGCCGCGCCAAGGTGATTCATGCCGAAGGCGAATTACAGGCTGCGGAAAAATTAGTGCAAGCGGGCGATCTCTTGAGCAAGAGTCCGCAGGCTTTACAGCTGCGTTATTTACAAACCATGGCGAGCATGTCGAATGACAAGAGCCACACGATTGTTTTTCCCCTGCCGATGGATTTGATTACGCCGTTTTTGGAATTGGCGAAACGATTGAAATAGATTTACTGCACCAACCACGCGTCGATGGGGGTGGCGCCGTTGGTAAAGCCGAGTTCCAGGGAAGCCGAATAACCCTGCGCATTCGGCAGCGCTGTTCCGGTTTGCACAATAAGACTGGCCACGCCTTGAGTCGTCGTCAGTGGTATCCAGCGATTGCCTTGACGCATTACCAGCGGTTCCTGATTCAGTTGAAACCGCGGCCACCAAGCGCCGGCCGCATCTAAAAAATACCGCACGTTCACTATAAAGAGCGGCATGTATTGAGTGTTGGAAATTTTTTTAAAGAAATTTACGTTGTGGCTCGGCGGCTCGACCGCGGATTTGACGGCTTCGCCCGCGCGAATAATCCATTTCGTTTGAACTTGACCTGGATACGGCGACGGCACCAGCCCGGGTTTAATTTCCAATTTCGTCTGGATAATCTTGTCCGCCTGGCTGTGCTCCAAAACTAACAGCACCGGCGCTTTCGCGGCGTGCGCGTTGAATAGGGAAAATGCCAAAGCGATGACAACAATAAATCGTTTCATGAAATAGAGCCTAGTAGTTGCGTTGCAGGCTGTCTAGTTAGGCGCCCTCCCGCGGCACTGGGCGCTTGCGCCGCTGTTCATCGACGGCGACATAGGTCAAAACCGCTTCGGTGACTTTCACGACTTCACCCGGTTGCGGCGTGCGTAAACCGCGCTCGGCATACACTTCGACGTTCACCGTCAGCGAGGTGGTGCCGATCTTCGTGACCTCGGCGTAAAAACTCACCAAGTCGTTGACAAAAACCGGCGCGACAAAATGAAACGCATTGACCGCGACCGTGGTCACACGCCCCTGCGCGCGTCGCGCCGCGGCAATGGAGCCGGCGATATCCACCTGCGACATGATCCAGCCGCCGAATATATCGCCGGCGGCGTTGGTGTCTTTGGGCATAGGCACCAAGCGTAAAGTCGCATGGCGCGGGGGCAGCTGGGTTTCATTGACCATGGGTGCTCCTTAAATGATAAATACGATCGCGAGTGGGTCTTGAACTGAGTATTCCACGCTGAAACCGAGCTTAGCAGTGTCGGCCAAAGCAATGGAATATTTCCATGAAATCTTTGCTCTTAACTATAAAAGGATGCAAGTCGGAATGAGTGATCGGCAGCAAACCCAGTTTGTGCAATGGGTCAAGGATTACAGGGATTTTCTGTATCGCGCTGCCTGGGCCATCACCGGCAAGCGCGCCGCGGCGCAAGATTTGGTGCAAGAGACGTTCGCGCTCGCTTGGCGCGCGCGCCATCAGCTGCGCGACGGCGCGGCGGTGCAAGGCTGGCTGTATCGCATTTTGCAGCGCCAGGCGATTCGCAACTGGCGCGCGCGCGAGCAGGCGGAAAATTGGGATGCGGCTGAGTGCGAGCGCGCGCCGGACCAGGCCACGGACGGAAGCATGCGCTTCGATCTGATGGAAGCCTTGCAAGCGTTAAGTCCACAGCATCGCGAGATTCTAGTGTTGTTTTATCTGGCGGATTTAAATTATTCAGAAATGGCGCAGGCGCTTGAGCTGCCGGCCGGTACGGTAATGAGCCGGCTCAATCGCGCCCGCGCCGCCTTGCGTCAGCTACTGGGTGAGGAATACATGAAATGAAGAAAGATTATTCTGACAACGATGAATTCGATGCCCGCCTGCGGCGCGCGCTGCGCGATTTGCCCGTGCCCGCGGAATTTGCGGTGGCGCCGCCGCGCCGGCGTTTTTTGCGCGTCGGTCTTGCTTGGGCGGCGGGCTTAGCCGGCGTCGGTATCGCGGGCGGTTGGACGATGTGGCGCGAACTTTCGATGCCATCGTTAGTGCGCGTGGCGTTTGCGCATGCGCGCGACGAAGCTGAAGTACGCGGTACACATGTGCGCGATGCGGCCGCGGCGCAAGCCGCTTTTGGAATTACCAGCCAACAAGCTTTTCCGGGCACTCTGCAACTTTGCAAGGATTGCTTACTCGGTGATCAATCGGCTTGGCACGTGAACCTTTATCTGGATGATCATGGCTTCGTGCACCTGTTCGCGCTGCGTGATGCGCCAGCCGTGAGCGTCACCGAAGGACGCGCGCTCGAAGGTTACTGGCGCTTCTTCACCAGCCATAGCGGCTTCAGCGTGCTCGCCTTGGCGGAAAATTCCCAAGCACTCAGCGTGATTACACGCACACTGTTTGCATGAATAGAAAAATAATTAATCAATTTAGGGAGCCACAATCAATAAGGAGAGAACAATATGGTTATCACCCGTCGTCAGTTACTTAAATTGGGCGCGCTCGGCACGCTGGCCGCGGCCAGCGGCCTGCGTGCCGCCGGCAGTCGCGCGCAAAGTGGTCCCACGCCGGCCAGCAACGATCGCGTATTTATTTGCAACGAGGACTCGAACACGCTCACGGTTATCGATCCGCGCACCAATCTCGTTGAGACCAGCGTCAATCTGACGAGCTTCGATGAAGATCCGCGCCCGCCGTTTCAATACATCACCGGCGGCGTACAACCGACGCACCTGGCCATGGTGACCAAACCGCTGTATCACGGTGCGATTCTGATTCACGGCGCCGCGCCGTCGCCAGACTCGCGGCTATTGGCGGTCACCGGTCGCGGCAGCAGTAACGTTTATTTCATCGACGTCGAGAAAAAGCGCGTCATTGGTAATCAGCCGAATCCGCAAGCCGCGGCCAACACCAACCCTGAACGAATAACGAGTGGCATCTTGCTCGGACGCGAACCGCACGAGCCGACGTTCACGCGCAACGGCAAGGAATTGTGGGTTACGGTGCGTGGCGAAAATCGCATCGCCATTCTGGATGTGACTGCGGCACTGCAAGAAAGCACCGGAAAATCTGACGGTATCGCGCGGCGTTATTTCGACACCGTGAACGGTCCGGCGCAAGTATGGTTTTCCAACGATGGCAAGACCGCGTTTGTCATTTCGCAAAAGGAATCGACCATCGACGTGATTGATGTGAATCCCGATGCCAAAGGTTTGAGTCATCCGCAGCGCCGTCTGCGCCTCGACATTCAAGCGCAAGATCCTTTCGGATTTACGCCGTTTGAAAAAACCACGCCGGATGGTAAAGAGATTTGGTTCTCGCACAAACTCGCCGATGCACTGTCGGCGCGCAGCGTCGCCGGCGACGTGCACTTGCTCGATCAGGTTTCGCTCGGCGATAAAGCGCGCCCGAACCACGTCGAATTCGTCGACAACGCCAAAGGCAAAGTGGTGTACGCGAGTCTCGCGCGCGTCGACGATGGCGGACCGAATGGCGTGGCCTCGAGCCGCATCGCCATCATCGATCGCAGCGCCGGTTTCGGCAGGCGCAAGCTGGTCGACACGTTCTTTTCGCACGGCCGCGAAGCGCATGGCTTGTGGACCAATCCGGAGCACACGCTGCTGTACGTGGCGCATGAGCAAGACGAGTTGCCCGATACGCCCAATGCCGGTCAGACCGTGTGCAGCGCCTTCGACGTGTCCGATCCGTTCGCTCCGCAATTTCTGGCGCAGATTGCGCTCGGCGAGCTGGCGTTGCCGTCCGGAAAGCTGCGCAACAAAAAGAGCATCAATCTGGTTTACGTGCGCCCCGGCGCACGCAGCCAAACGGGCTAGCCATGCGTGCGCTTTGGTTGATCGTGGCAGGGTGTGCGGCGCTGTCTATCGCTGCGGCAGACGACACACCGTCTTCGGTAGCGAAGTTTAATCAGACGATGGATGCGAGCATGGCGCGCATGATGCGCGCGATGCACGACGCGCCGCAGAGTCATGATCCGGACCGCGATTTTCTGGCCATGATGATTCCGCATCACCAGGGCGCGGTCGACATGGCGCGGCTGGTGTTGGTGTACGGACGCGATCCCTTGGTGCGGCGTTTGGCCGAGGAAATTATTGCGTCGCAGCAAGCCGAAATCGCCGCTATGCGCGCGCGTCTGGCGATACTCGAACGTGGCGCAGATCCCGCGCCTGGCGGCTTTCCGGCGCTCCACGGCACGCGCGGCGAGTAATTAAAGGCTAGGCAAACGCTAAAAAAATTATCATAAATCCCCTCTCCCTCCGGGAGAGGGCTAGGGTGAGGGTGAGTCAACACATGGATTTATTATCCCCCTCATCCCCGTCTTCTCCCGGAGGGAGAAGGAGTTTTCAATTTTTAGAGACTTTCTTATTTAATCAAGGTTTCCTAGCCAGTCGCGCGGTTTTAAAAACACTTCGTAAAGTTTTGCTTCGGGCGTATTTGCCTGCGGTTTCCAGTTGTAACGCCATTTCACCAACGGCGGTAACGACATGAGAATGGATTCGGTGCGCCCGCCGCTTTGCAAACCGAATAAGGTGCCGCGGTCGTAAACCAAATTGAACTCGACGTAGCGACCGCGCCGGTACAATTGAAAATCGCGCTCGCGTTCACCGAAGGCGGTGGCTTTGCGTTTTTGCAGCAGCGGCAAATAAGCGGGTAAAAAATGATCGCCCACGCTTTGCATGAAACCGAAGCTGTGCGCGAAACCGTTTTCATTTAAGTCGTCGAAAAACAATCCGCCGACGCCGCGGGTTTCATGGCGATGCTTGAGAAAAAAATATTCATCGCACCATTTTTTAAAGCGCGCGTAATAATTCGCGCCAAATGGATCGCACGCGGACTTGGCCGTGCGGTGCCAATGCGTGGCGTCTTCTTCAAAACCATAATAAGGCGTCAAATCGAAACCGCCGCCGAACCACCACACCGGCTCGGCGCCGGCTTTTTCAGCGATGAAGAAGCGCACGTTGCAGTGCGTGGTCGGCACATACGGATTGCGCGGATGAATCACCAGCGAGACACCCAAAGCTTGAAACGATCGGCCCGCCAACTCCGGCCGATGCGCCGTGGCCGAGGCCGGCAAATCTTTGCCATGCACCTGCGAAAAATTTACCCCGGCTTGTTCGAACACCCCGCCGTCGGCGAGCACGCGCGAACGCCCGCCGCCGCCCTCGGGCCGTTCCCACGCGTCTTCGCGGAATTTTTCTTTGCCGTCTTCTGATTCCAATGCGGCACAAATGCGGTCCTGTAAACCGAGGAGATAATTTTTAACCGCTTGGATATCCGGAGCTGACATAGTTTGCGCCTGGGTGTCTGGAAATAAAAATACTTATCCTGCGCGGATAAGTTTAAGTGTGACCGCATCGCGAATCGGTGTCGGCGCGGACGCCTTACCGACCCTGCCGGCTAACACATAATCCACGTCGCTTTTAAAACGCCGCACGGTTTCACGAAAGCTGCGTGTGGGTTTATCGCCGGCGCGATTGGCGCTGGTGGAAACAATCGTCATGCGCGCCGCGTGGCACAGCGCCGCGGCTTGCGCATGCGCGGTCACGCGCGTGGCCAGGCGCGGATGCTCGCCCTTAATCCAGCGCGGAATATTTTCACGCGGTTCCAACAGCCAAGTATGGGGTCCAGGCCAGCTGGCGAGCACTTGCGCCGGAATATTATGCGTGTAACACGCCAGTTGTTCGACATCTGCGGCGATAAGAATGAGACCTTTTTTAATCGATCGCCGCTTGAGACGCAGCAGGCGCAATACCGCGCTGCGATTCATCGGGTCGCAGCCGAAACCGAAACAATATTCAGTGGCGTAAGCGACGATGCCGCCGTTTTGAATAACGCGCGCCGCGTGCTGCAGCTCGGCGGAGATCACGGGCGATTACTTGGCGTATTTTTCGCGCACGGTTTTATCTTTGGCGAGAATCTCGGCGGTGTTGGCTTTGCGCTCGTCCGCCAGGCGTTTAACCATGTCTGGATCCGACAAGGCCAGAATCTGCGCCGCCAGATACGCCGCATTTTTAGCGCCGGCTTTGCCGATGGCCACGCACGCGACCGGAATGCCGCCGGGCATTTGCACCGTCGACAACTAAGCGTCTTGCTCGTTTAGCGGACCGGAAGCGATGGGCACGCCGATCACCGGTTTGTGCGTGAGCGCGGCCACGGTGCCGGCGAGATGCGCGGCCATGCCGGCGGCGGCGATGAACACCGCGCAGCCGCGGCTGTCGGCGTCTTTCACGTACGCGTGCGTG
>JACQBD010000160.1 GCA_016194665.1 Gammaproteobacteria bacterium | reverse complement strand
GTTGGAGCAGACCGGTTTGATTCGCAGCTTAACTCCGTGGGTGCTCAATCAATCTTTGCGCGAAGGCCAATCGCTGCAGGACCAGAAAATGCCGATCACGATCTCCATGAACTTATCCGTGCGCGATTTGCAAGATCCTTATCTGGCCGAAGCCTTCGCCGAACAGCTGGCCGCGCTGCAAATTTCACCGCGCTGGTTGGAACTCGAGATTACCGAAAGCGCGGTGATGACGGATCCCGAGCGTGCTTTTGAAGTTTTGACGCGTTTATCCAAAATGGGATTGAAACTGGCGATCGACGATTTCGGCACCGGCTATTCATCTTTGTCATATCTTAAAAAATTACCGGGCAACACCATTAAAATCGACAAATCATTTGTAATCGGCATGGGCCGCGATGAAAATGACGCGGCGATCGTTCGCACCAGTATCGATCTGGGCCATAACCTGGGCTTGGAAGTCGTAGCCGAAGGCGTAGAAAACGAAGAAACCTTGAAGCGTTTAGCCGAACTAGGCTGCGATACCGCGCAAGGACATTACATGAGTCGGCCGTTATCCGCTGAAGAACTTAATGTGTGGCTGAAACAGTCATCCTGGGCGCTCAAGCGCAATCCTAAGCTCGTGCGCTTGCAGCATTAGCCCCGTTGAACGTTGTTTTATTCGAGTAAAACCCGCGATTTTCCCAAAAAAATTTTCTTACGGGTCTGTTTTATGCACAAGAAAAAAATTGCCGGAGAATTTTTTTCTGGCAGGCCGCAAAAAGACCCTAGATTGCCTTTCAATTTATCTGTAATCCATTGATTCGTATTAATTAAAAGTATTAGTTTATTTTTTAATCAAATTAATAAAACTACTGAAATTGCACTAGCCCCAAACCGTTTTAAGATAGTCATCAACATTGTTATCCACAGTTTCTGTGCGTAACCTTCCGCCTTTCAGATACAAGTGCTTACGACCAATTCATTACAGAATTATTAACGTGAAGCTTTAGTGTTTCACGGCTTTTTAGGACGGCGCCTAAAGATTTTTCTGGATTTTCATATGCTAGAGTCGGTGACATGGCTGTGCCTTCACGCGTTTATCAAGTGGCTGTTCCGACCCCGCTTTATCGCAGCTTCGATTATCTTGTTCCTGCCGACGTCGTGGTCCCCATCGGCGCCAGAATCCGCGTACCTTTTGGTCGGCGTGAGCTTATTGGCATAGCGCTAAAGCAAATCGCCGACAGCGAATGGCCGCGTCATCGTTTGAAACCGATCGTGCAGGTGCTAGACAATGAACCTCTTTTCCCCGAGACACTTTTTAAGCTTCTGCAGTGGGCGAGCGATTACTATCACCATCCGCTGGGAGAAGTCATGCATGCGGCCTTACCCGCATTTTTGCGCCAAGGCCGCTCCACTTGCGCCAACACCAGCACGCATTGGGTCCTGACTGACGCCGGCAAGAATATCGACAGACAAATTTTTCGCAAAGCGCCGGTTCAGCTGCGGTTATATGAAATTTTTTTGAGCGCTTCTAATGGCCTTGACGCCAGCCGCTTGAAAAAAATTAGCCTCCAATGGTCAACGATAATAAAAAAATGGTACAGCCAAGGTTGGATAAGCAGCGAACAGCGCGAGGATTTATCTGAACCCAGGCAGGCGGGTATTGCTGCATCACCTTCACCCCAGCTCAATGCCGCGCAGCAAGTCGTCGTCGATTCTATTATTCAGGGCCTCGGCGATTTTGCTGCTTACTTGTTGCACGGCGTAACCGGCAGTGGCAAAACCGAGGTGTATTTATGTGTTATCGAGCAAGTTTTAGCTCGTGGTCAGCAGGCTTTGGTGTTGGTGCCTGAAATTGGACTCACCCCGCAAGTGATTGAGCGTTTTGCCAAACGTTTTCATCAAACCATCGCTATTTTTCATTCGGGATTAAACGATCAAGAACGTTTAAACGCCTGGCTGGCGGCGCGCTCCGGCAAAGCCTCGATTGTGTTGGGCACGCGCTCGGCGATATTTACGCCGCTAAAAAATTGCGGAGTCATTATCGTGGATGAGGAGCATGATGCCTCGTATAAGCAGCAAGATGGTTTTCGTTACTCGGCACGCGATATCGCGGTGATGCTCGCGGCGCGCGAAAAAATTCCTATCGTGCTCGGCAGCGCCACGCCGGCGCTGGAGAGCCTTAAAAATATTCGCGATGGGGCTTACCGGCTATTGGAGCTACCCGACCGGACCGGCGGCGCCGGCATGCCCAGTGTAAAACTTTTAGACATGCGCCGGCTTAAACCCAGCGACGGTCTGTCCTTACCCTTGCGCGAAGCCATCGGCGTGCGCCTGGCAAAAAAAGAGCAAAGTATTTTATTTTTAAATCGCCGCGGGTTCGCGCCGATCTGGATGTGTTACGACTGCGGTTGGGTGGTTCCATGCCGGCGCTGCGACGCACGCCTCACCTTGCATCAAAAAAAACAAAAATTACTCTGTCATCATTGCGGCGCCGAGCAAGAAATCGTGCGGCGTTGCGGCGCGTGCCAAAGCGAAGGCCTGCATGCTCTCGGCGAAGGCACGGAGCGCGTCGAACAAGCGCTGCAAAATTTTTTTCCGCACGCGCGTATCGAACGCATCGATCGTGACAGCACGCAACGCAAAGGCGCACTGGAAGAAAAATTACGCCGTGTGCATGCCGGCGAAGCTGACATTCTGGTCGGCACGCAAATGCTTTCGAAAGGTCACGATTTTCCGAACGTCACGCTGGTCGGCATCTTGAATGCGGATCAAGGCTTGTATGGCAGCGATTTCCGCTCCAGCGAACGACTGTTCCAGCTCATCATGCAGGTGTCCGGCCGCGCCGGCCGCGCCGAAAAACCCGGCGAAGTGTTGATACAAACGTGGCATCCCGACCACCCGGTATTTTCCGCTTTGCAAAGACACGATTTTCACGGTTTTGCCGACTTGGCTTTAAACGAACGCCGCGAGACAGCTTATCCGCCCTTTAGCCACCTGGCTTTGTTGCGCGCCGAATCGCCGGCGCCGGGAGCGGCGCTTAAATTTCTCCACGAAGCGCGCAACGTGGCGATGCAATTATCGCGCGCTGAAAGCGTGCAAATCATGAAACCCATGACGGCGCCCATGGAGCGCCGCGCTGGGCGTTATCGTGCGCAGTTGTTGGTGCAATCGGTTCAGCGTGCGCCCTTACATGTCTTTCTCAGACAGTGGGTCGCAGAATTGGCCGAAGCCAAATTTGCAAAGAAAGCACGTTGGTCATTGGATGTGGATCCAGCGGATATGTACTGAGTTGGATTTAAGGGCTGCAGCGTTAATGCGGAATCGCATCTAAAATTTCCTGGCCATGGTCGTTGCCAAGCAAATACCTGTGCCATGCTGAATCAGTGCCTTGTCTGCACGCGCCGTAACGAAACGGCATAGTGCGTCCCGCCAAGGCGAAGCGTAAATCGTTGAACCACACGCATACATTATTTTTTTCGCGGTCTACGCGATAAACCGCGGGAAATTGGGCGAAACGGCGGTAGGGTTTGAATACATCGGAATACCAGAGTTGTTGCGCGAGATTGGCTTCACTGGCGGCGCCGAAACGTGCAACGTGTTTCCACATGGCATCCTTAACCGGAAAATAAGCTGCGTTCACTTCGGCAAACCAATTGACCGGTGGCGCTGGAAATTCCGGGATTTGATCGCGCCATAAACTGATGTAACTCAGGTAGTAACCATTTGTTTGCGAGATGACGATCATCCAGTTGAACGGTGACAATGGTTGCGGGATGGCTTCGACGCGCACTGCTTCTAGTTGATGTTTGGCGGCGTAATCTTTGCCCACGTTAATCGCGCGCTGATGCAGCAGCGTCTGGAATCCGACATAGCTCACGAGCAGCACTAAGCCGATCACCGCCGGTTTGCGCGTGTCCTTCCAGTATGCCGAAGCGATGAGTCCGGCGATAATAATCGCCGTGAAGTAAGGATCGATGATAAACGTGACCGGAAATTGTGCGCGCCAATCCGAAAACGGCGCAAAGATCATGGTGCCGAAGGCAGTGATGACGTCGCCGGCGATGTGCGCGCCGATGCCGAGCGCACAGATACCCACGAACGCACGCCAAGAATATTTTTTGCGCACCAACAACATGAACAGCAGTGCCAACACGATTGCCCACAGCGGCAACAAAATCACGGAGTGCGTAATACCGCGATGCGTAGTGAGGTAAGTGAGCGGGTCGATGAAGCTGGCAACAAAATCGCTGTCGGGAAACGCTGCGGCGACAAACCCCACCCACATGCGCGTGCGCCGGGGAAGTTGATCCGCGCGCGGTGTTTTCGCCTCGGTCGCGCGTCCGAGCAGCGCACCGCTCAGGGCATGGGTCAGTGTGTCCATATTTTTTAAATTTTTTATGTAGCTAACGCGTTAAGTATATCGCGCGGTTCTGGTTGGACTTTACGAGCCCCCGATAATTCGGCGAGAGTTTAATTATTGGCTTCCCAGCAAAACTTTTCTTGACACTTCTACATAAGCAACCCATAATTTAGTTAGATAACTTACTTATATTATAATTTATTGATATACATGGAAAATAAATCGACCGATAAACGCGTCCGGCTGCTCGAAGCGGCCAACAAGCTGGTCTATCAGCAAGGATTCAATCAGACCACCTTGGCGGATATCGCCACAGAAGCCCAAGTGCCCTTGGGCAACGTTTATTACTACTTCAAAACCAAAGAAGACATCGGCCACGCTTTAATCGAGCAGCGCGCCAATTATTACGGCGGACTTATCGCTAACTGGGAAACATCCGCCGATCCCAAAAAAAGAATTCTGGCGCTGGTTCAAGAAGTCGAGAATCAACGCGAGATGCTGGCGTGCAGCGGTTGCCCCATCGGTAGTTTGTGCCAAGAGCTGCATAAAGACGGCGGACCGCTGGCAGATAAAGCCGCATCGTTGCTGGGCGCCATGCTGGCGTGGTTAGAGCAACAATTTCTGGCGCTCGGTAAAGGCGCGCAATCCGCCGATCTCGCCTTGCATTTACTTTCGGTGTTGCAAGGCGTCAGCCTGCTGACTCATAGCTTCAAACAACCGGATTTGGTTAAACGCGAAACCACGCAGCTTAAAGAATGGCTGGATGCTTTATGAAAATCAATAACAATACAGCGATTAATGGGAGGAGGAGCGAATGAAAGCACAAAAAAAGATTCGAGTCGTGGTGACCGGCGCGACCGGTTTTTTGGGCGGCAACATTTTAAAAGCACTGATGACGCATTCCGACATCGAGCCGATAGCGGCCTGCCGGCGACGCGATGCACTGCCACGGAATTTTAACGGAGAGGTGCGCACGGGCGATTTGCTGGATGCCAAGTATCGACGCGAAGTCGTGAAACATGTGGATGTTGTATGCAGTGCCGGTAACTGGGCGTCAATGTGGAATCACAAAGACTGGGAACGCCAGCGTTTTTTCGAGCCGGGACGCGATCTCATCGAGCAGGCGGTGCAGCAGGGCGTTAAACGTTTTATTCAAACTAGTTCGGTGGTGATCGGCGCCGTCGCACAGCATAACGAATCGCTCGACGATTTTTCAGAAACAAAATACACCGGTTTCTGGCCGCATCTGGATTACACGATCGATCTCGACCGTTTCATGCGCGACAACAGCCAGCGCGGCACGCAAATGGTGACAATGCGGCTGGGCCATTTTATCGGCGCGGGCAATCGTTTGGGCATGCTGCCGGCGCTGGTGCCGCGACTGAAAACTTATTTGGTTCCGTGGCTGGCGGGTGGACGCAAACGTTTACCGCTTGTAGCCGACACTGATCTTGGTAAGGCCTTTGCTTTAGCCACCGTCGCTGACAATTTGAACGATTATGAATCGTTCAATATCTGCGGCGCGGAATTTCCGACACTCCGTGAAGTGATTCAATTTATTTCTACAGAAACCGGTTGCCCGCAACCGCTTTATAGCGTGCCTTATCCCGCCGGTTATGCCTTCGGCTGGTTGATGGAAAAGCTTAAGCCGGTGATGCCGGGCTCGTCACCGTTTCTGACGCGCTCCATCGTGCATTTGTGCGAAAACTGGGTTTGCCCCAGCGACTATGCGCAGCGAAAAATCGGCTACCTCCCGAAAAAAGATTGGCACGTGGCCGCGCGCGAACACTTGGCCGATCTCAAAACGGCAGGTTATCCCTGGCCACATCTGTGTCAGCCGGCCTGACCGAAATTCAAACACTCTCAACCCGCAGGAGCTAAACCATGACCACAACCGCTCAAGAAGTCGATGCCCGAGGATTGAATTGCCCGCTGCCCATTTTGCGCGCGAGGAAAGCGCTGAACGGATTACAACAAGGACAGTTGTTACAAGTACGCGCCACCGATCCCGGCGCGGTCAAGGATTTCGACGCCTTCTGCAAGCAAACCGGAAATGAATTGGTGTCTTCATCGCAGACCGGCGGTGAATATATTTTCCAGATTAGGAAAAACTGAAGTTGGGATTTGCCAAACCAGTGAACGTTCAAACAAGGAGATAGCCATGTCTAACACAGCCAAAGTTATTTCATCCGCGCAATTTCCGTCCGATATGCTGACACAATACGGCCCGGCGCTCGATGCGTGGTTCGACCAACGTTTTATCCAAAAGACCAAGGAGCTGGAAGAAAGCAAAATCCCCGCGCTCGCCATCATCGCCACTAAAGGCACTATGGACTGGGCCTATCCGCCGTTCATTTTGGCTTCCACCGCATCCGCGCTCGGCTGGGATGTGTCGGTGTTCTTCACGTTTTACGGACTCGAGTTGCTTAAAAAAGAACTGCATCTGGAAGTCAGCCCATTGGGCAATCCGGGCATGCCCATGAAAATGCCGTTCGGGCCGAAATGGTTCAAAGGCATCAACTGGAATATTCCAAACGCGGTCATGGCCAGCGTGCCCGGCTTTGAAAAAATCGCCACGGGCCTGATGAAGAAAACCGTGAAGAACAACGGCGTCGCCACCATCGACGAGTTGCGCGAAGCCTGCATCGAAAGCGGCGTTAATCTGGTAGCCTGCCAGATGACGGTGGATTTGTTCGGCTATACGCACGCGGATTTCATTCCCGAGGTTAAGGACTGGATTGGCGCCGCAACTTTCTTGCCGATCGCGCAAAAATCTGACGTGTGTCTGTTCATCTAGCTCACGCCAATGCAGAACATGCGGAAAGGGCAGACGGTTCGTCCGCGCCGACTGACCACGATCCAGGCGCAGGCGCTGGAAATTCCAGATGCGAAAAATATTCTCCATCTTCAATTCCGGCGCTTCGCAGGTTGTCCTTTCTGCAGTGTGCACTTGCGATCGTTTGCGCGACGGCACGCCGAAATTAATGCCGCGGGTATTTGTGAAGCGGTGATTTTTCGCTCGACCGCCACTGCGTTGCTGCGGCATCACGGCGATGTTCCTTTCGCCGTGATCGCCGATCCTAAGAATGAACTTTATACGGAATTCGGCGTTGGCTCCGGTTTACGCGCGCTCTTACATCCGCGTGCGCTGTTGATGGCGCTGCCGCATCTCATCGGTGGTTTGCCGAAACTTCCAGGGATACCGCCATGGGGCAAAGGCGCGCTGGGATTCCCTGCTGATTTTTTGATCGCCACCGATGGGCGAGTGATGGCGTGCAAATATGGAACTCACGCCGACGATCACTGGTCGGTGGACGAACTGCTGAGGATCGCTCGTGACTACAAAAGGCCATGATATGGCCGCGTTTCCAACCTGTTTAATGGCTTGTTAAGCAAACACCAGGTGACTTGGTATGCGGTCATTGTTAGCTAAAAAAATAAGGAGATGACATGTCAACGACGATGACGCCCGAACTATATTGGCTCGTGTGGACAACGCTAATGACCGGCATGTTATGGATGCCATACATCGTTAATCGGGTGATGGAGCTGGGACCGCCGCCGATGTCGTGGTATCCGCGGCCAGATCCCCCGCCGCGGGCGGCGTGGGCGGCGCGTGCGGTGAAGGCGCACCTGAACGCCGTCGAAAATCTGGCGATATTTGCACCGCTTGCGCTCGCCGTTCATGCCACTAACAGCGGAACGCGCATTACCGCCGCTGCCAGCATGATCTATTTTTTTGCACGCCTGGCCCATTTCACCATCGGCATAGGGGGTTTGCCGATTCCGTTTCGAACCGCGGTGTTTCTTGTCGGTTTTGCAGCGCAGATGACGCTGGCTGCAAGCTTGCTTGGCGCCCTGTAGTGTTTGGGCGAATGCGCAAGGAATATTTATGAACCAACGTTTCAAGTATCCATTCAAAGATCGTTACGCCAGCATTGATGGCGTACGCTTGCATTATCTCGATGAAGGTCAAGGCCCGCCCATCTGGCTGATGCATGGCAACACGACGTGGAGTTATCTTTACCGAAAAATAATTCCGCCCTTAGTCAACGCCGGTTATCGCTGTTTCGTGCCGGATCTCATGGGCTTCGGTTTATCGGATAAACCGCAAGACGAAAACGTTTACAGTCTATCCCGGCATGTTTTACAAATGACAACATTGATCGAGCATCTGGGCTTGCAAGGATTGACCGTGGTCGGCCAGGATTGGGGCGGCCCGATTACTTTGCGCTACGCCATCGCGCACAAAAATAATGTTCGCGCGCTGGTGCTGCTAAATACTTTTGTCGAAAGGTTCCCCGCCAATCAGCGTGAACGGCGCGAACGCGATATCATCACCGGTCCGTTGCCGCCGGGATTCACGTTTTTGTTCAAGGGCGGCGCGTATTCCAGTTTCTTGGTGAAGCGTCTGGATTTTTTCCGCCAGTTCGTGTGGATGAAATGGCGCCGCGGCAATCCTTCCAAGCTTCTCGGCGCCGGTTTCCGCCGCCCGGTCGATCCGCGCGCCATGGAAAATTATTGGATGCCGCAGGACACGCCCGCGAAACGCGCTGGTCTGGCCGCGTTTCCGAAAATGATTCCGAATTGCGCCCAGCATCCCAACGCTAAGGCGATCGATGAAATTCGCCGCGAACTGGAAACCTGGGATATTCCGGTTTCGGTCATCTGGCCGGACGGCGACATGGCGTGGAAACCGGACGAGGGCGCGCGCATTGCGCAGATGGTCCCCGACGGTGAATTTTATTTGGTGCGCAACGCCGGACATTTTTTGCAGGAAGACGCCGGCGCGGAAGTCGCAGCACGCATTGTGCGATTTCTAAATAAACGCATCAAACCGTCACAGAAACAAATCGTTGCTCTTTCGTAGAGGGGGAGATAAATCATGCAGCCCGCGCCAAGAGAAAATTTATTTTACGCCGCGTTTCGCGGCAGTTTTACCAGCTTGCTTAAATGGGAGGATTTGGATGTGTTTTGGCAAGTGTTGCGCCAAAACGCCGCCGCCGGCTGGTATGTGTACGCCATCGGCGAACCGCTGCCGATGCAAGCGCTCAGCGCGGAACAGCTTAAGCTTTTTCTGGATAAAATCGACGCCTTGCTGCGTCAAGAACATCAAGAAGATTATTGCGGCATCGTTTATACCGACAGCAAAACATTGCCTTCGATGATTAAGATTTTCGATCCGAACAATCTCGGCGTGCAATGCGGTTTCAGCGACAACCCGCCGTTGCCGGGTTGGGTGATGAGTTTATTGCCACCGCAGAGCTTGGATAGCAATCAACACTTACCGGCAGGGCGTAAGCGTTGGTGGCGCAAACTTTGGGACTGAACAATCAATATGCAGCCCGGTTTAAGTACGCGCGCGCCGGCTTTCATAGACAAAATAAACCAGAGGAATCACCAATAAGGTCAGCACGGTCGAAGCGAAAGTACCGTAGATGAGTGAAACCGCGAGCCCGCCGAACACCGGATCGAAAGCCATGATAAAGGTGCCGAGAATAATTGCGAACGCGGTTAACAATATCGGTCGTAAGCGCGTGATGCCCGCTTGTAATACCGCTTCATCGAGACCGTGCCCGGCCTTGCGGTATTCAAGAATGAAGTCGATCAGCAGCAGCGAGTTGCGTACCACGATACCGGCGAGAGCGATGACGCCGATCATGGAGGTGGCGGTGAAGTATTGGCCCATGAGCGCGTGGCCCGGCAACACACCGATCACGGTCAAGGGAATCGCGCCCATGACGATCAGCGGAATCGCGAACGAACGATAGTAACCGACCAGCACCAAATAAATCAGAATGATCGCCACCGCGAACGCTGAACCGAGATCGCGGAACACGTCGAGCGTGAGGCGCATTTCGCCGTCCCAACGAACGGAGTAGCCCGTGGTGTCGGGATCGGCCATGAAGTATTGAGTTAGTTTCGTGCCCGAAGGCAATGCGTGCGTGCCTAAGTAATTCCACATCTTTAACACCGCATATACTTGGCTGGTCTGCGCCAATTCGCCGCTGACATATACCACCGGATATTGATCCTTGTGATAAATCGGTTTGGGGCTCGTGTGTTTTTCCACGCGCGCGATATCCGATAGCGCCACTTGCCGACCTTGCGGGCTGGTGAAGAAAACCTTGGACAGATCGGCCGGGCCGGTGCGATCGGCCGTGGGCACGCGCAAACGAATCGGCACCGGTTCTTTTTCGAATTCCAAATGCACTGTCGTGGCGTCGACGCCCGCCAGGAAAGCGTGCAGCGTTTCCGCCACTTGCGCCGGGGCGATGCCGGCGAGCATGGCTTTCTCGCGATTGACGACGATGCGGTACTCGGTCCAGTCATGCGACACCGAGTCGTCGATATCTACCACGTCGGCGGTTTTTTCGAATACTTCGCGGCGCAATTCGCGCGCGATTTTTCGCAGCTGTGCGTAATCCGGTCCGTATAGCTCTGCTAAAATAGTCGCGCGCACCGGTGGCCCGGGCGGATCTTCCACGAGTTTAATATTTGCGCCGGTTTGTTTGGCAATTTCCGCGAGCGCCGGGCGCAAGCCGAGCACGATGTCGATCGACGAATCGGCACGCTCATGCTTGTTGCGCAGGTTAACGCGCAGGTCCGCAACATGCGGGCCTTTTCTCAGATTGGCGCCGCGCAACAATCCATTAAAGTCGATGATGCCGGCTTCGCCGACCGTAGTTTGATAAGTTTCCACTTGCGGATGTTGACGCAGCACATCGCCCACTAGACGCGTTACGCGATCGGTTTCCTCCAGTGTCGTTCCTTCCGGCATATCGACGGTGACGTTGAAAGTGTTGTTATTATTTTTTGGCAACATTTTGAATTTCACCACGCTGAAAGCGGGCAAAAGCGCGACCGCCACCAGCGCCGCGACAATGCCGAATATGAAACGTCGGCGCGCCGCCGAGGTGCTGATAAGCC
>JACQBD010000159.1 GCA_016194665.1 Gammaproteobacteria bacterium | reverse complement strand
GCCGCGCGCGCGTTCAAACTCCAGGTCGTCTCCAGCTGAAAGCTCGACAACTCCAGCACATAAACATCGGGCTCATCTTCCTCAAGCAAGGATAAAGCCGGCACGCCGATATTGCCGCCGACCGCGGTTTTCAATCCCGCCGCGGCGCACATCGCGCCGGTGAGTGCGGTCACCGTGCTTTTACCGTTAGCGCCGGTGATGGCGATGACCGGTGCGCGTGCGGCGCGCGCAAAAAGTTCGATGTCGCCGATGGCTTCGGCGCCGTTGCTAATCGCGCGCGCGATTTCCGCTTCTTTAAGTGAAACGCCGGGGCTGACCACTAACAAGCCCGGATGATTAAACAACGCCGTCGGCAAACCGCCGGTGTGTACCGTTACGCTGGGAAATTCGCGCTGAAGTTCATCCAACTTCGGCGGCTGCGCGCGCGTGTCGACGACGCTGACTTGATAACCTTGCGCATGCAGATAACGCACGCAGGAAAATCCCGTGAGCCCCAGGCCCACTACCAATGCACGTTTGGTTTCCGGTCTTTTCATCGCCGCAGCCATTGCCATGTTTAACTTTTTTACCGAATCTTTAATGTCGCTAAGCCGATCAACACCAATATCAGCGAGATGATCCAGAAGCGCACGATCACGCGCGGTTCCGGCCAGCCTTTCAATTCAAAATGATGGTGCAAGGGCGCCATGCGAAAAATGCGTTTGCCAGTGAGCTTGAACGACGCCACTTGCAACATCACTGAAACCGTTTCCATCACAAATATACCGCCCATAATGAACAGCACGATTTCCTGACGCACCACCACGGCGATGGTGCCGAGCGCCGCGCCCAGCGCCAAGGCGCCGATGTCGCCCATGAATACCATTGCCGGATAAGTGTTGAACCACAGAAAGCCGAGACCGGCGCCGACGATGGCGCCGCAAAAAATAAGCATCTCGCCCGCGCCGGGAATATAGGGAAAGCCGAGATAAACCGAAAATTTCAAATGGCCCATGACGTAAGCGAAGATGCCGAGCGCACCGGCGACCATCACCGTCGGCATGATCGCCAAACCATCGAGGCCGTCGGTCAAGTTGACGGCGTTACTCGAACCGACGATGACGAAATAAGCGAGCAGAATATATACCGGACCCAGCGGAATAATGATGTTCTTGAATACCGGAACGATCAATGCCGTTTCCGCAGAAACCTTGGTCGTGGAATAAAGAAATATCGCGGTGATCAAGGCCGACACCGTCTGCCAAAAAAATTTGGCCTTGGCGCCGATGCCGCGCGGATCTTTATTGATGATTTTTTTGTAATCGTCCACCCAACCGATGACGCCGAAAGTGGCGGTGCTGAACAACACCGCCCACACAAAACGATTGGACAAATCGGCCCATAACAGCGTGGCGACAAAAATCGCTATCAAGATCAGCGCCCCGCCCATGGTCGGCGTGCCGGCCTTGGACAAGTGACTTTGCGGTCCATCTTTGCGCACGGTTTGGCCGAGCTGACGAAAACCCAGATGCCGAATCGTCGTCGGTCCGATCCAGAAACTAATGGTCAAGGCCGTCAACACGCCGAGAATCCCGCGCAAAGTAATGTAGTGAAACACATTGAAGAACGAGAAGTGGCGCGTCAAAGATTCAAAGAGATAAAACAACACTTAACGGCTCCTCTCGCTTTCCACTGTCTTGGATTTTTTCACGATGCCGGCGACGATTCGTTCCATGCGCATCACGCGCGAACCTTTCACCAGCACCGTCATCTCGGCGTGCATGCAGTCGTGCAGCGCTTCGATCAAGGCTTCATGCTTGTCGAAATGACGCGCGCCTTTGCCGAAGGCCGCCACCGCCACGCGACTCAGTTCGCCGATCGCGAACAGACGTTGAATGCCGATGCGTTTGGCGAGCTCGCCCACGCGATAATGAATATCGGCCGCGGACGGTCCGAGCTCCGCCATGTCGCCCATCACCAGCACGCGCTCACCGTTAAATTCCTTCAACACTTGCAAACCGGCGGCGAGCGAAGCGGGATTGGCGTTATAGGTATCGTCGATCACGCGCGCGCCGCTGATGCCCTGCTTAACCTCGAGGCGTCCGGACACCGTTCTCAGCTTTTCCAAACCGGTTTTTACTTGCTCCAATGAAGCACCGGCGGCGATGGCGGCGCCGGTAGCAGCGAGAGTGTTCATCACGTTATGTCTGCCCAGCAGTGGTACACGCATGTGAATATCTCCTAGAGTGGTGGTTTTGAGATAAATCGCGCTGCCCGCATCGGTGAGCGTGTATTCCGCGTTCACGTCCGCCGGACGATCTAATCCGAAAGTCAGTTGTTTTTTCAGCGCCGCAAAACTTTTCCATAACGGAAAATGCGGATCGTCGCTGTTGAGCACGGCGGTGCCGTCGGCGGCCAAGCCCATGAAGATTTCACCCTTGGCGCGCGCCACGTCTTCGAGCGTGCCGACACCGGCGAGATGCGCTTCGCCGGCGTTGGTGATCAAAGCGATATTCGGGCGCGTGAGGCGCGACAAATATTCGATCTCGCCATAATGGTTCATGCCCATTTCAATCACGGCGTAACGATCGCCGCCGCGCAAACGCGCCAGCGTCAGCGGCACACCGATGTCATTGTTAAAATTACCGCGCGTGACACAACCGGGACCGATCTCGCCTAAAATCGCGCCAATCATTTCTTTGACTGTGGTCTTGCCGTTGCTACCGGTGACTGCGATGACGGGAATATTTTTAAACTGATTACGCCAAAAAGCGGCAAGATTACCCAGCGCCAAACGCGTGTCCGGTACGCGCACATACGCCAAAGGCGTCTCCATGTCGCGCGATAACAAAGCGCCCGCGGCGCCGGCGGTGATGGCCTCGGCTAAAAAATTATGCCCGTCGAAATTCTCGCCCTTGATCGCGACATATAAATCGCCAGGTTGAAGCGTGCGCGTGTCGTGACACACGCCGGTGAATACCACGTCGTGGCCGGTGAGCGGAGATTTCAGAGCATCCGAGAGAATCGCCAGGGACATCACGCCGCCGCCTCCGCAAGATTGAACAAAACCAATAGGCCGAGTTGTCGGCGTCCGGCGGCATTCGCGGCCGGTCGCCTCCCCACTACGCGGAGCCCCTGCTCCCTGCTCATGCCGCCATCTCCAATAACTCGCGCACGGTTTGCCGATCGCTGTAGGGCAGACGTGCGTCGCCGACTTGCTGATAATCTTCGTGGCCTTTGCCGGCGACGAGAACGATGTCATCCGCCGCCGCCGTGGCGATGGCCAGCGCGATTGCGCTCTTGCGGTCGCGCACGATCTTCGGCGTGGCGCGCATGCCGCCGAGAATTTCGGCGATGATGGCGTCGCCCGATTCATGACGCGGATTGTCGTCAGTGAGTATGATTTGGTCCGCGAGTCGCTCAGCGACTGCGCCCATTATCGGCCGCTTGCCACGATCGCGATCGCCGCCGCAGCCGAACACGCAGCAAAGTTTTCCGCGTGTATGTTCGCGCAAAGCCAGCAAAATATTTTCCAACGCATCCGGGGTGTGCGCGTAGTCCACCACTACCAACGGTAAATCTTTGGCGCCGCCAAAACGTTCAGCGCGTCCGGCCGGTGCGCGCGCCTGCGCCAATCGTGCCACCGCATCATCGAGTTTTATGCCGAGAGCAAGTAAGGTCGCGAATACCGCCAGCAAGTTGTAAACATTAAAGCGTCCGATCAGCGGGCTGCGCAGTTCCGCGTCACCATAAGGCGTGCTGATATGCAGCAACAAGCCCGCGGCTGAAACTTGTATCTCGCGGGCGCGCACATCGCCGCCGTCGATGCCATAACTCAGCGCCGCCACGCCGCCGCCGATGCTGGCGAGCAAGCTGCGTCCGAATGCATCGTCATGATTGATGACGGCGTATTTCAAACCGGGCATGGCGAACAAGCTGGCCTTGGCCATGCCGTAAGTCACCATGTCGCCGTGATAATCGAGATGATCGCGCGTGAGATTGGTAAACACCGCGACGTGAAACGCGACTGTGTTCACGCGCCCTTGCTCCAAGGCATGCGAGGAAACTTCCATCGACACCTGCGTGGCGCCGGCGTCGACAAATTCCGCCAACAGGCGATGCACGGTCAGCGCATCGGGCGTGGTGTGCGGGGCAGCAGTGAGCGCGCCAGGAAAACCGTAACCTAAAGTACCAATGATGGCGCAACGCTTGGGCGCTTGATCTAGCGCCTGCGCCAACAGTTGCGTGCAAGTAGTTTTACCGTTAGTACCCGTAACGCCGACGACGACTAAACGCCGCGACGGCGCAGCATAGAAACGATCGGCGATGATACCGAGCTTATGCCGCAAACCGGAAACGGCGAACGTCGGTACCGGCGCACGCACCGGCGCGGACATGTCATCGGCTTCGTAAACAATCGCCGCCGCACCCGCGGCCACGGCGTCGCCGATAAATTTGCGTCCATCCACCAACGCGCCGCACACAGCTAAAAATAAATCGCCGTGTTGCACGCGGCGGCTATCCATTTGCAAGCCGCGAATTTCGCGATTGGCGACGCCGGGCACGCGCGCGATATCCGCGAGCAGTTCGCGCAGCTCGCGCGTGGGCTGCGGCGTCATGGCAGCACCTGTTCGCTTTTCACTGTCATCAGACGCGGCGACAAACGCGGTGCATCCGGCGCAATATCCAGCACGCGCAAGGCGCCGGTCATGACGCGCCCGAACACCGGCGCGGCGATCTCGCCGCCTAAATAACCGCCGCGCGTGGGCTCGTCGACCGCGACCACCATCACCAAGCGCGGCGCCGAGGCCGGCGCGAAGCCGGCGAACCAGGCGACATATTTATCGTCGGAGTAACCGGCGGCAGTCAGTTTGCGCACGGTGCCGGTTTTACCGGCCACGCGATAGTCCGCCACTTGCGCGGCGCGGCCGGTGCCGGCGCTGCTGACGGCCAGCTCCAGCATCGATTGAATGCGGCGCGCGGTGGTGACCGACATCACGCGCTCGCCCTGCGGCGGTGTGGATAAATTTTCCAGCGTCAGCGGCAAAGCTTCGCCGTCGTTGGCCAACACCAGATAAGCGCGCGCCAATTGCAAAGGGGTAACCGATATGCCGTAGCCGAATGAAATGCTCGCTTGTTCGACCGGCACCCAGCTCGACGCCGGATTCAGCAAGCCCGCTACTTCACCGGGTAGTTGCACGCCCGTGGACTGACCGAAACCGACACGATGCAACATATCCCACATGGTTTTTTTATTGAGCGTCAAAGCGATCTTGGAAGCGCCGACGTTGCTCGATTTTTCAATCACCCCCGCCACCGTCAGCACGCCGTAGTTGTGTACATCGTGAATCGTGCGGTCGCCGATGTGGATCGTGCCGGGCGTGGTATCGATCACAGTGTTGGGTGCGAACTTGCCGCTCTCAAGCGCGCAAGCGATGGTAAAAGGTTTCAGCGTCGAGCCCGGCTCGAATAAATCCGTCACCGCGCGATTACGAAACGTGCCGCTGCGCAAGCCGGCGCGGTTGTTGGGATTGAAATCCGGTTCGTTGACTAAGGCCAGCACTTCGCCGGTGTGTGCATCGACGACGATGGCGCTGCCCGATTTTGCGCCATGCTCCATCACCGCCGCTTTCAATTCGCGATACGCCAGATATTGGATACGCCTATCGATAGACAGCACCAAGTCTTTGCCGGGCTTCGGCAGCACCACGCTCTCGGTCAACTCAACCGCGTTACCTTGCAGATCGCGCAACAAGCGCTTGGCGCCGGGAATCGCGCGCAACGACGAATCCAGCGCCAACTCCACGCCTTCCTGGCCTTGATCGTCGACGTTGGTAAAACCCAGGATATGCCCGGCGACCGCACCGAGCGGATAATAACGGCGATATTCGCGCGTCAGCGCCACGCCCGGAATCTTGAGCGCCATGATTTTTTCGGCGACATCGGGCGATACGTGACGCTTGAGATACATAAATTCGCGCTCGTTGTGCTTGCTGGTGAGCTGCGCGATGTCGCGCGGATTCATGCTCAATAAGGACGCCAAGCGCGGCCAACTTTTGCGTTGCAGCGCCAGCATGTCGGGATTGGCCCACACCGAATCCACCGGCGTGCTCACCGCCAGCGGCGCGCCGTTGCGGTCGAGGATCATGCCGCGATGCGAATTATCTTTAACCAAACGCGAATGCCGCGCGTTGCCTTGGTCTTGCAGAAAATCGGAATTGAACACTTGCAGATACGCGGCGCGCGCCGCCAACATCAGCATGCCGCCGAGAAACAACGATTGCACGATTAGGTTGCGCACTGGATAACGCGTTTTGCCGCGGCTCATGGAATCGATTCCGCATTAACGCGCAGGATGCGAATATTCGCGGTATCGGGCGTGTTCATGCCTAACCGCGCGCGCGCCATCGCTTCGACGCGCCGATGCTGCGACCAGGTCGCTTCCTCGAGCAATAATTTTCCCCACTCGGTATTCAGCGCGTCGCGTTCGGCTTGACGCGCTTGCAGTGCGGCGAACAATTGCCGGCTTTCGTGCCGAGTTTGCACCACCGCTATCGCAACCAACATTACTATCGCCAGCAAGATTAATAAGCGCTTAGGCATTGGCGGCCTCCATGCGCTCGGCCACGCGCAACACCGCGCTGCGCGCGCGCGGATTGCGGCGCGCCTCGGCGACGCTGGCGCGAATCGGTTTACCGATGACTTTAATGCGTGGCTGGAAATAATCCTGGCGTACCGGAAAATCCGGTGGCAGTTCGTCGCCCTTGGCTTCGGCGCGCAAAAAATGCTTCACGATTCGATCTTCGAGCGAATGAAAACTGATCACCGCCAAGCGTCCGCCGCGCGCCAGCATGTCAATCGTCTGCGGCAACACTTCTTTTAATTCTTCGAGCTCGCGGTTGATGTAGATACGAATCGCTTGAAACGTGCGCGTGGCCGGATTTTTTCCGACTTCGCGCGTGGGCACCGAGCGCGCCACAATTTCACTCAAGCGCTGCGTCGTCAGAATCGGCTCGACGGCGCGTTCTTGCAAAATGTTGCGCACGATACGTTTGGCGAAACGTTCTTCACCGAATTCGCGAAGCACGTGCAAGATATCATTTTCCGCGGCGCGGTTGATCCAGTCGGCGGCGGATTCGCCGACGCTCGGGTCCATGCGCATGTCCAGTGGGCCCGGCGCGCGAAAACTAAAACCGCGCGCGGCGTCGTCCAACTGCGGCGACGACACGCCGAGATCGAAAAGAATACCGTTGATTTTTCCGTGCAGGCCGGCGTCGTCGATGACGCGCGGCAAAGTGGAAAAGGATGCTTGAGTGATGCGCACGCGCGCGTCCGCGGAAAAACGTTGACGCGCGTCCGCGCAGGCTTGCGGATCTCTATCGAACATCAGTAATTGTCCGCGCTCGTCCAAACCTTGCAAAATTTCTCGCGCATGCCCGCCCCGGCCGTAGGTGGCATCGATGTACACACCGTCCTTCTTTACCTGCAATGCTTGCAATGCCTCCTCCAGCAGTACCGGTACATGAGGGTGCTCATTCACGCGCATCCACTACAACGACAGCGACTCGAGATCGGGCGGCAGTTTGCCGTCGTCGTCTTCGACATCGCTCTCAAGCCATTCGGCACGACGCGCGTTCCACGCGGTCTCGTCCCAGATTTCAAATTTGTTGCCCTGCCCAATCAACACCACTTCTTTATTGAGCCCGGCAAATTCACGCAGTGGCGGCGCCAACAAGATGCGGCCGCTGCCGTCCAATTCGCATTCGGTCGCATGCCCCACCAACAAGCGCTGCAACTTGCGCGTTTGTTTGTTGAAGCTCGACAGCTTCATGATCTTGCGTTCGATTTCTTCCCATTCCGGTTGCGGATACAAAAGCAGGCAGTGATCGCGATCCACGGTGAGCACCATTTGGGATCGCCATGCGCCCCTTGCTATCCAGTGCTAATGCATTGACACCACGAAACATTTTTCCCCGCTTTTTCCCGCTCTATTCCACAAAAAACCACATTTACCCACTTCATGACACTATAGATAGCTGAACGTCAAGCTGTCAAGCAAAAACTGTGAGTTTTGCAATATTTCTTCGTTTCAGGACAGCGGGTTAGGGGTACTGACGGGCAAATCGGGGAGGAGAATCAAGAACAGCTTGAATTTTACTTAAAATTTACCAGGTTTGTATGCTAAAACTAACCTAAAATATGTAAGTAAAACATAAAATTAAGACGTAAAGTTAAAGAGAAAAAAGGAGTCGGCCGTTAAGCCGGGTTCTGTCGTGGACAGCCATTCATCTGGGATACGTATTGCTACGCACCTCGAGCAGCCTACCCGGGAACGGTACGGGCCGCACCATTGTTCCCCTATTTGGCCTTACTCCGAGTGGGGCTTGCCTTGCCACGGAATGTTGCCACCCGCGCGGTGCGCTCTTACCGCACCATTTCACCCTTACCGGCCTTTCGGCTTAGGCGGTATATTTTCTGTGGCGCTATCCATCGGCTCGCGCCGCCCAGGCGTTACCTGGCACTCTGCCCTATGGAGCCCGGACTTTCCTCCA
>JACQBD010000134.1 GCA_016194665.1 Gammaproteobacteria bacterium | reverse complement strand
ACCTGGGCGTACATCATGGCTGATGGAGCCGTGTATGGTTGCAGCGCCTACTTGCTCGATGAACGATTTGATTACGGAAATATTGAGCAACTATCTTTTAAAGAAGTGTGGCAAAGCGACAAACGGCGCGAGAGTTTTCGGTTTGTGCGGCACGAACTCGACATTAAAGAATGCAGAAAGAATTGTCGAATGGACGAGGTCAATCGTTATTTGGCGCAGTTTCATGAGCACCCAATACCACACGTAAATTTCATTTAAGTTATTTTAATGAAGGACCGACAACTATCATGAAGGCATTGGTCACCGGCGGCGCCGGCTTTATCGGCAGCCATCTTTGCGAAATGCTACTCGCACGCGGCCATGAAGTGGTCGCCGTCGATAGTCTTGCTTGCGGGCAGATGAAAAATTTAAAGTCGATCGAAAACCATGCACGGCTCAAGTTCGTTCAAGCCGACATTCGCCAGATCGACGCGATACGCCCCGCGTTCGAAAACATCGACTGGGTGTTTCACTTGGCCGCGTTGGCCGACATTGTTCCGTCAATCGAGCATCCTGAGCAATATTACGATACAAATGTCAGCGGCACTTTTAATATGCTCGAATGCGCGCGCGCCGCTGGCGTCAAGCGTCTTGTCTATGCGGCATCGTCTTCAAGCTATGGCATTCCTGATATCTACCCCACGCCGGAAACCGCACCGATACATCCGCAATATCCTTATGCCTTAACCAAACACATGGGTGAAGAACTTGTGTTGCATTGGGCACGCACATATAGGCTGCCGGCAATTTGTTTGCGACTGTTCAACGTTTACGGTCCGCGCTCGCGCACGACCGGCGCTTATGGCGCGGTGTTCGGTGTCTTCCTGGCGCAAAAACTTAAAGGCAAACCTTTTACGGTGGTGGGTGATGGAAAACAAACTCGCGACTTCACGTACGTGAGCGACGTTGCCGAAGCATTTATTCGTGCGGCCGAATCATCGCTGAGCGCAGAATCATTGAACGTCGGCAGCGGCGGTCACTACAGCATAAACAAGCTGGTTGAATTGCTTGGCGGCGAAGTCGTCTACATCCCCAAGCGCCCCGGCGAACCGGACTGCACATTTGCGGATACTTCTAAAATTAAGCGCCTTCTCCGTTGGGAACCCAAGATTAGTTTTGAAGACGGCGTACGCCGCATGCTGGCGCAGCTGGAAGATTGGCGTGATGCGCCGGTGTGGGATCCGGCCTCGATCAAACAGGCAACGGCAAAATGGTTTCAATATTTAGGGACACGGGAGTCGATCGATGGGTAGCCATGAAATTTCTCTCGACGCGCGCACGCTTGAGTTTCGGACGCTTCTTTCGCGCTGTGAATTCACCATGGCGAATGGAAAATCCGTGGATATCGAAACCGGCATGCAACATGCGATGGAAATATTAACTGCAGCACGCAAACGTGACAGCTCTGTCTTTTTAGTCGGCAACGGCGGCAGCGCGGGAATCGCCAGCCACGCAACCGTAGACTTCGTGCACGTCGCCAAATTGCGTGCGCACACCGTGCATGATCCGTCGCTGCTCACGTGCATGTCTAACGACTACGGCTACGAGAACGGCTATGCCAAAATATTGGGGCACCTGGCGCGCGCGCATGATGTGTTAATCGCCATCAGCAGTTCCGGTAATTCCGCCAACATTCGAAACGCCGCCGCTACGGTGACACAAGCGGGCGGCACCGTCATTACGCTCAGCGGGTTTAAACCCCAGAATCCGTTGCGCAGCCTCGGCGAGATCAACATTTGGCTCGACTCGCACGATTATGGTTTGGTTGAAATTGGACATCAATTTATTCTGCACAATCTCGCTGACCGCTTCGGTCGCAACAAGGAATCCCGATAAACATGTCCGGCGGCAAAATCGTCTCTCTCGATGAACTAGCGGAAATTTCCCGAAAGCAAAAACACAAAGGCGCTCGGGTTGTTCAATGTCATGGCGCCTTCGATCTGATGCACGTGGGCCATATTCGTCATCTGCAACGTGCGCGCGCAGAAGGCGACGTGCTGTTGGTCACCATCACCGCCGATGCCTATATCAACAAAGGGCCCGGCCGACCCGTGTTCAACGAGCAGCTGCGCGCGGAAAATCTGGCGGCGTTGGCGTGCGTCGATTATGTCGCGCTGTTTCAGGACGCAACCGCCGTCGAAGCACTGCATAAAATTCAGCCGAATATCTACGCCAAAGGCAGCGACTACCAGACTCACACCGACGACATCACCGGCAATATCGCGCGCGAGAAAGAAGCGGTTGAGACGCACCGCGGCCGAATCTTTTACACGGACGAACTTACTTTCAGTTCGAGCAGCCTCTTGAATGAACACTTTGGCGTGTTCCCTCCTGAAACAAAGCAATACCTCAAATCGTTTCGTAGAAACTGGTCCGACGGCGATGTGCGCAAGATGCTGCAGTCGCTCTCCAAAGCACGCGTGTTGGTGGTGGGCGACGCCATCGTCGACGAGTACCACTACACCGCTCCCTTGGGACAAGCCGGCAAGGGAAATATTTTAGCCGTGCGCTATGAATCGGAAGAAAAGTTTGCCGGCGGCGCCATGGCGGTAGCCAATCACATTGCCGGGTTCTGCGAACAGGTAACGCTGGTGACAGGGCTCGGGGAAATCGATAGCCACGAAACATTCATACGCAGCAAACTACTGCCCAACGTCACTCCGGAGTTTTTCTGTATCAAAGGCGCGCCCACGGTAACGAAGCGGCGATTTGTCGACGGTGATTTATCGAAACTATTCGAAGTCTATTTTTATAAGGAAGATCCGGCGCTGGGCTCCATGGAACAAGATGTCTGCCGTTGGCTGGAAAAACGTATCGGCGATTTTGATATTGTCGTGGTGCCGGATTTCGGAAACGGTTTTATTTCTTCTCGAATGATCGAGGTCTTATGCCAGCGCGCGCCTTACCTGGCGGTCAATACACAGATTAATAGCGGCAACCGTGGATATCATGTTATTCACCGCTACCCCAGAGTAGATTTTGCTTCATTGAACGAACCGGAAGTCAGGCTCGCGGCGTACAACCGACAAGATCCGATCGAGACGGTGGCCGAGAAAGTATGCGATCAGATCAGCGCCAAATGTTTTGCCGTGACACGCGGCACGAGGGGTGTGGTGATGCTGGATCGCACGCGTGACGTGATGCACACCGTCCCGGCACTGTCGACCAAGGTTATCGACCGAATCGGCGCCGGCGATGCGTTTCTGTCGTTAACAGGTCTTTGTCTGGGCACGGGACTTCCTTCGGAAGTGGCGGCATTCATCGGCAGTGCCGCGGCGGCGCTGGATGTGCAAATTGTTTGTAACCGCGAACCGGTAAGCTCACTTAATCTTAACAAATATGTAACGACGCTATTAAAGTAACGTCAATGGCTGCTCTTCCTCAATTAAATCTTTGGTCGGCGCATCGCGCCATGTTGCGGATACGCCGCGTCGAAGAAGCGCTGGCTGAGAAATACGCCGAACAACAGATGCGTTGTCCGATGCATTTATGCATCGGACAAGAAGCGATCAGCGTTGGAGTTTGCGCAACATTAACAAACCAAGACGTGGTCTTCAGTAATCACCGCGCACATGGCCATTATTTAGCCAAAGGCGGCGATCTCAAACGGATGATCGCCGAATTATATGGCCGATCCACCGGCTGCTGCGGCGGACGCGGCGGTTCCATGCACCTAGTAGATCTCGATGTAAATTTCCTCGGTTCGACTCCGATCGTGGGCGGAACCGTTCCGCTCGCCGTGGGCGCGGCCTGGGCTGCGCGCTTGAAGGGCGATGATCGTCTTAGCGTGGCCTTCTTTGGCGATGGCGGTGTCGAAGAAGGCGTTGTGCATGAATCCATGAACTTCGCAGCGCTACACCGACTACCTGTATTATTTGTTTGCGAGAACAATAATTTTTCCGTGTATACGCCATTAAAAGAGCGGCAACCGAATCAACCGATCTACAAGATGGCCGAAGCGCACGGCTTAACTTCGTGGCACGGCGACGGCAACGATGTTGAAACCGTTTTCAACATTGCGCGCCAAGCGACGCAAGCAATACACAATCAACAAGGGCCGCAATTTATCGAATTGTCGACGTATCGTTGGCGCGAACATTGCGGTCCAAACTTTGACAATGAATTGAACTATCGCACGGCCGAAGAAATTACCACCGGCATGGCGGCCTGCCCCTTAGCAAAGTCACGCAAGAATATTCTTGCAGCGGGAACCCAGTCGATGGATCAGCTGCAACAATTGGAAAATGAAATTGATCGTGAGATCGCCGCAGCGTTCGAATTTGCCCTCTCCAGCCCCATTCCCACTTATACCGATGCCGTCGGGAAAGTCTATGCGCAGTGAAACCGCCGCACGCAAATTGACCTACGCCCAGGCCATTCAAGAAGCCTTGCGACAGGCGATGGAAGCCGACCCTGGCGTCGTCGTGATCGGTGAAGGCGTTCCCGATCCGAAAGCGATTTTTGGCACCACCGCGGGATTGCGCGAACAGTTTGGCGCGCAGCGTGTGTTTGACATGCCGCTATCGGAAAACGGCATGACCGGCGTGTGCATCGGCGCCGCGCTGTGCGGAATACGCCCGGTGATGGTGCATCAACGAATCGACTTTGCCTTGCTGGCGATGGATCAACTCGTCAACAACGCGGCGAAGTGGCATTACATGTTTAACGGTCTGAAGAGCGTGCCGCTGGTGGTGCGATTAATCGTCGGCCGCGGCTGGGGTCAAGGACCGCAGCATTCTCAAAGTCTCCAGGCATTATTCGCGCACATCCCCGGCCTTAAAGTAATAGGACCCGCTACCGCCTATGACGCCAAAGGTATGCTTATCGCTGCAATTGAAGACAACAATCCAGTACTGTTTATCGAACATCGCTGGCTGCATAATATTAACGACGTTGTGCCCGTCGACTCCTATCGGACTTCGCTCGATAAAGCGCGCATCGTCCATGCAGGAAATATAGTGACCATTGCGGCTTTTTCTTACATGGTGATGGAAGCATTGCATGTGGCGCAGGCGTTCGCCAAACACGGGATCGCGGTCGAGGTGATTGACTTACGCAGCGCCAGCCCACTCGACACGGATACAGTCTTAAGTTCCGTAAAGAAAACCGGACTGCTGATAGTGGCGGATACAGCGCGCGCCAGCGGCGGTATCACCGCGGAGTTAATTACGCGCATCGTCGAACAGGGTTTCGATCATCTGCGTAAACCGCCGACGCGCATCGCGCTGCCGGATCATCCGGCCCCGACTTCGCATTTTCTGGCCAACGGTTATTATCCCGACGCGGTGAATATCTTTGAAGAAATATGCCGAATCGCCGACATCAAGCTGGGTGCTGACGCGCGCGCGCAGATTTTGCACGACATACGGCGCATCAATCCGCATGATGTGCCGAATCTTGCATTCACCGGCCCGTTTTAATTACACAGCAGCATGAAGGCCATTATTCTTGCGACAAGTTTCTTCTTTGCTTACGGTTTAGCCATAACAATTTTATTCCGTCTTGTCAGACCCGTAGCCAAGGCTACGTGGATGCTGCGTTTATTTTTGTTTTTTTTATTTCTACTCGCGGTTATTCACGTCATGACCCCATCGAATTTATGGTTCCTACCAGAAACTTTGCTGGAACGCTATCCGATGATTGATTTGGCGTATGCGATTTTTATTTTTGCTGCGTCGTTTTTTGGCGGTTGGCTACAGCTTTACAATCTGGCCGATCGCGGGCTATCGCTGCAAATCCTGATCGATGCTGAAAAAAACTCAACCGCACGGATAGACGCGAGTAGCGTCATTCAGAATTACAGTCACGGCAAGGGCATGGCATGGATGTATCAGAAACGCTTGGATGACCTGGTTCGACTGGCTCTGATCAAAGTCGATAGCTCGCGCGCCACTCTCACCGAAAAAGGTATCCGCTATGCAAAAATAGCGGCGTGGCTGCGAAAATTTTTTGGCGTCGCGCAACAATCCAAGAATCAACCGGCATGGCGCCAGGGCTGATTCTCGCGGTAGTGTGGTTCTTGCTCTTCCTGGCAAGTCTGCTGATTATTTTTCGTCGACATAAGGTACGACGTCGATCAAAGTTGATCATTTGGCTGATCGCCATTACAACCACCGGTCATATTGCAAGCATCGCGCTACTCGCCATTGAGCCCCAGACACTGCCACAGAGCCTGGCGTTTAACCCAGCGTTATCGCTCCTATGTGGGATGTTATTGTTGGCATGCTTGTTTGTTCTCTACCTGCCTCTCTTTTATGTGCTAACGACATCGCTATCGGTCGCCACTCTTATTAATATGGCAAATACTCCTCATCACAGCATCCAGCTAAAAGATTTAACGTCACAGTTCGCTTCACCAGAATTCGTTTCTGCCCGCCTTAGTACGCTGCATCTCAACGGGTACTTGACCTGCACCGAAAACAACGGCTACCGACTTACCGCCAGGGCGCGACGCTTTGTGCGTTTATTTGACTATATTAAGAGATGTTGGAGACTCGGGGTCGGCGGCTAGCGATCCCATTTGTTTAAAAAATGGATAAAGGATCAATGTTAAATTCATCGCACGCTAACTTACCCAGCTTGTCGGTCGTTATTCCCTGTCTCAACGAAGAAGACAATCTTAAATCCATCGCCCTCCGTACCTTGCAAGCGTTTATAAAATACGAAATCAAGGGTGAACTGATAATTATCAACGACGGCAGTTCTGACAATACGGGCGTGGTGGCGCTTGAGTTGTCGCGACAGCATTCTAGCGTGCGAGTGATTGAGCATAATAAGCCCCATGGCATCGGCGCCTCGTTTTGGGATGGCGTGCACGCCGCGAAAAATGATTTTGTCGTGCTGTTGCCGGGTGACGGTGAAATCGAACCAGAAGACGCATTGGTTTATTATCACCTGACTACCGATGTGGATATCGTGGTGCCATTTATTCACAACGTCGAAGTCAGATCCATTTGGCGACGTGTCATATCGTCTATTTATCGTTTTATCATCAACATGTCATTCGGCACCAACCTTAATTACACCAACGGCACTGTCATCTATAACCGCGCGATTCTCGACGGCATAACGCTCAAGTCCAAGGGTTTTCTGTACCAGGCAGAATTGCTGATAAATTTAATTCGCGCGGGTTACTTGTACGCCGAGACGCCGCATTTTCTCATGCCGCGTAATGCCGGTGAAACCAAGGCGCTCACCTTCAAGTCGTTCCTACAGGTAGTCAATAGTTACCTCGTTTTGATGTGGGAAGTTCACGCGGCAAGGCGCATGGGCCGACCCGGTATTATCAGCAGCTCACAGTCAGTCACGTATCGTAGGCAAATGGCGTGGCGAGAACATCAAAAATAATTCATCGAATTCCACAAGGTTACGCGTCATTGGCCTCATGCCGCAATCAAAAACATGCGCATAAAAAATCTGGATAGTGTAGTACCTTTTTTGGTTGTCCTCGCTCTGCTTAACTATGGCAGGATTTTGGCGTTCCGAGATGTGTACTGGGACGACAATCTATGGCTGTACGCAATTCACTTGAGCCGGAATGT
>JACQBD010000133.1 GCA_016194665.1 Gammaproteobacteria bacterium | reverse complement strand
GAGCGTTTGATTATGCCGATTCAGAATGACGGCATAGACGATGTCGGCATCGGCCGAAAGCTCCTCGGTGTAGCTATCGAGTAATAAATAATCATGCGCCAGCATTCCTTGCGGTGCGATACGCGCCAGAAATGTCGAATAGGCGTTGCCTTTGTCTTGCAGCACTTGCTGTAAATCGCGCGCGTCTTGCTCGAAACGATTCAAGGTTATTTGGCGCTGATTGAAAAGCAGCGTCACCCCCAATATCGTCATCGATGCGATGAGAAATAAAGCGAATACCGGTAGGAAACGCGCTTGAATGCCGTGACGCCAAGGCCGCCAAGATTTAGTGGGAGATATGTTCTTCATGGATCAGTTCCCTGACCGTGTTGTATTCATAATCCTTGGCGGCCTCGATACGATCAAGGCCGATTTTTTGGAGCGCCGCGCGACCGTCCGCTCGTTGTCGCAGGGTGATTAAAATTTTTTGAATTTTTCGCATTAACTTCGTATTCATGTCGGCACGAACAGCAATGGGCAAGTGCGGCAGCGGACGACTTTCCGCCAAAATATTAAATTGGTTGACGTCGATGCGCTGACGGATCTCGGGTTTCAGCAGCACCGACCATCCCACGCCGGCCGCATCCGCCTCGCCGTTATAGACCGCTAACACGGCGTTGGGCGGATTCTTGACGAAAATGGTTTTATATTGCGGCGGCTGAATGTCCGAGGCGCGCAGCAGCGATTTCGCCAATACATAACTGACCGTCGCATTGGGATCGGCAAAAGCGATTATTTTTCCTTTCAGATCGCCGAGCTTGTTAATATTTCTGTCCTTACGCACGATGATAACTGCCTTGATGACGCAGGTCGGGTTGTCGCATATTTTTGCGATGAGGCGGTAATGCACTTTGTCATGCGCGTTTAGGTATTGCATTTGATTCAAATGCACGATGTCGAATTCTTTGGCGTAAACCCGGCGCATGAAGGAATCAAAATCTTTGTCGGTTTCGATGCGCACCGGCCGACCGAGTTCGCGCGTCAACAATTCCGCCAGCGGCGTGAAATCGCGCACGGTGATTTGTGCGCTCCAGCGCGGAAAAATTCCTAAAGTCAGCGGCTTGTCGTCGGCCGGTGTCGCCACCGTCCCAGCGATCGCATACAAAATGATCGCAACAAGCCATGTAACGGTTGCCTTGCGATGCATAATTTTTTTATGACAAACAACTTATAATTCGTTAATCGCTCTGAAATAAATTTTCAGGTTTCGCGAAGAAAAAAGCGGGGCTCCTTCCTCTCAAATTCCATCTTTTCCTAGTGCTTTTCCTAAAAACTACCGTGAGAAAGACGTTTTTGACCTAGATTTTCTTCCACCAAAGTGACAAATGCGGAAAATAAGTGATTAATACCAGCCAAATAAGCATGATACCAAGAAACGGCAGGGAGGCGCGGAACAAGCGCAGCATGGGCTCACGGAAGCGTTGGCTGGCTAGAAACAGATTAATACCGACCGGCGGTGTTAAATAGCCGATTTCCAGGTTAGCGAGAAACACCACGCCGAGATGGACGGGGTCGACGCCAAAACGCTGCGCCAAAGGCAGTATTAAAGGTACCACCACCACAATAGCCGAAAAGATATCCATTAAGCATCCGACAACCAGCAGGAACAAGTTCAAGAGCAATAAAAACTGCCATTGACTTTGTATGTCCTGCTCCATCAAGGCCAAGATTTTCATCGGCACTTGTGCGTCGATCAGCAGATTGGTCAGTCCCAGCGCGATTCCCAGAATAATTAACAAACTTCCCACCAGCACAATGGTTTCGCGAAACGTGCCATAAAGCTGCACGAAGGATCGCAAATTTCGATGAATCACGGTTTCCAGCAGTAAGGCGTAAGCCGCAGAACAAGTCGCGGCCTCGGTCGCGGTTACATATCCACCGAGTAGGCCAAGCAGAATCCCCACGGGCAACAATAAATCCCACACACCGACACGCAGCGCCGTCATCAAGGTCGGGAATGAAAACGAGCGTGCGTGGATGCCAATCTTGCGCGAGGTGAAGATGCTGTAGAGTGCCAGCATGCACATCAGCAGCACCCCGGGAATCATGCCCGCTAAAAAAAGTTGCTCGATGCTGACGCCGGCGACAATTCCATAGAGCAATACCACCAGGCTCGGCGGAAACAATAATCCGAGCGATCCAGACGAAGTCAGTAATCCGAGCGAAAAATTTTTGGGATAATTCTCGTTGAGCAAGATGGGATAGAGCAGTCCGCCAAGCGCGAGGATAGTAACGCCGGAGGCGCCAGAGAAAGCGGTGAAGAAAGCACACGAAGCCAGAGCCACCACCGCCAGCCCGCCGGGCATCCAGCCAAAACCAGCGTTGAACATATTCAACAATCGCCGCGCGGCGCCGCCGCGCGATAAAGTAACGCCCGCAAGCGTAAAAAGCGGAATCGCCATGAGATTGGGCGAAGACGCGAGGCGCATCATTTCGGCGATGAGCACCGCCGGATCGAGTCCGAGATTGTGCGCGGCAATGAGGCTGCCGGCGCCGAGCACGACAAAAAGCGGCACGCCTAATGATGCCACCACGATCAGCAGAAGAAGAATGGCGATAGTCACGAGGGAGGACGCGGCACGCGCGGGCCGATGATGAATCGCAAAGTAAAATGGAACGTGAGAAGAAAAAAACTGACAGGGATAATAATTCCCAAGGCGGCAATCCATTTTTCAACCGCCGGCGCGTGCAGCCATTCCTCATGCCAAAAGCGCGCCGCTGCCCAAAACAAACCGCCGCAAACGACGGCGGAAAAAATAAAAATAGGGCGTTCCAGTTTGCGGCGCCAAGATTCCGGCAACCATACCGCGACCGCGTCAATCTTAATGTGACGCTCGCGCACTGCCATGACCGCGCCGAGAAAACTTACCCACAAAACAAGATAACGATCGAGAACCTCCGCGCCCGGAATCGCCGTGTGCCAGAAATTGCGCGCGCTGATTTCGGCCAGCGACAGGCTCAACAACAGGAGCAAACTGCTTATGGCGATAGCGCTTTCAGTGCGCGTCAGATAAAACTCAAGCTTCGCTTTCCAGTTGCGGTTGCGCTCAGGGCGGGTCTCGGGATCGGTCACTTCACGCCTTTACGCGCGCGATATTGGGTCAGCGCTTGACGCGCGCGTTGATAAATATCCGCGGGAATATAGCCGTCTTTAGCCAGCGCCGCGGCGGCGCGGTCGCGTATTTCAAATAAATCCGATTCCTTGTCTTTCCATTCGCTGGTGAAGGTGACACCTTGTTTTTTCAACACCGCTAAACTTTTCTCATTATCGCGCCGTGTCTCCTGCAAAAGGCGCGCACCCGCGGCTTCGCCGCTGCGTCGCAGCAAAGCTTGCAAATCCGGCGGCAAGACGTCGAAAAATTTGCGCGACACCAGCAGACCGCCGATGCCATCCATGATGGGAATGTTGGTCATGTAAGGCGTCTTGGAAAACCATTGCAGCGCAATGGCGCCGAGCGGCGGGGCGATGGTGGTGTCGATTAAACCGGTTGAGAGGCTGGTGAAAACTTCCGTAATCGGCAAGGGCACCGGCGAGATGCCGCTGGCGGCGAAGAAGGCGTCGCCGAGCGGATCGCCTTGCCACAGCCAGATGCGGCGTTTTTTCATATCGTCGAGCGAATAAATCGGCGCGCGCGAAAAAAGTTGCACGAAGCCCACTTCCATCCAGCCTAATAATTCAAAATCGTTGCGGCGAAAACCGGCGTGAATTTCGGGCATGAGCTGCGCGCGCACGTAATCGACTTCTTGGTAATTTTTAAACAGAAATGGAATTTCCAGCACGCGCGTCGGCGAAAAAATATAACCGATGCCATGGCCGGTCATGGCGCCGCCATGCAGTTGGCCGAAACGGATTTTGCGCAAGACATCCGGTTCATCGCCGGAAACGCCGCCGCCGTATAATTTAAATTTAAGCCTGCCGTGACTTTCTTTTTCTACTTGCTTGGCCCAGTCGGTGATGATGTTCATCCACGTGGAGCCTACCGGCGCCAAGGTGGCGAATTTAAGGATGTAGGTTTCCTCGGCATGGGCATTGGAAAAAAACACAATGACTAAAAAAATAGCGGCGAGTTTTTTCAAAACCATTCTTCCTCTTGCGCCAGCATGCGTTTCGCTTTGTTCTGTGAGACGGCATTGACCAGCGCCATGTCTGGGTAGAGATCCTGCGGCGCGTTGACGATAGCGGTTAAAAGTCGGTGAAACTCTTGCTTGTCG
>JACQBD010000031.1 GCA_016194665.1 Gammaproteobacteria bacterium | reverse complement strand
GCCACCTAAAGTGCCAAGATCGGTCATGATCCCGCCACTGTAAAGAAAAGCATGCGACACATCATTACCGGTGATGTTTGACTGCCCCACCACTTGACCGTTGCTGTTGATACCGAAGGCAGAACTTGAATCTCCCCCTAAGGTGCCGAGATCGGTCATAACACCACTGCTATACAGAAAGGCATGACTGGCTACGTCGTTCGTCGTGTCTGACCATCCCACCACTTGACCATTGCTGTTGATACCGGAGGCAGAACTGTACGTGCCTCCTAAGGTGCCGAGATCGGTCATAACATTGCCACTGTAACGAAAAGCATGCGCTGCGTCGTCGGAGGTATACGACTGACCCACTACTTGACCGTTGTTGTTGATACCGTAGGCATAACTGCTGATTCCTCCCAAAGTACCGAGATTAGTCATGACACCATTACTATAGAGAAAGGCGCGTGAGGTTATATCGCCAGTTGTGTCCGAACGACCCACCACTTGACCGTTGCTATTAATGCCCCAAGCGTCTGTGGTTGTGCCTCCCAGTGTGCCAAGATCGGTAATGGTATATAGGGCGGCAGCGAGCGTAGGCGTTGTCCAAGAAATACCGACCATCACAGCTGCAAAAAGATGTAGCGATAGAATTCGATGTTGCATGTCTCTCCCTTAACCAAATTATTAATTATTTAAGAACAAGCCATGCTAGTTCGCACAACGAAGTCTAAGCAAGCGAATTTTGTATTTTCTTTAAACAGTGTCGAAATAATTTACAAACTTGGGTATTCAGCGGACGACTTGTGGTTCATATTAAAGCGGCTGATTTACTAGTAACGGCCTCGATAACACGATTGTGCCCCGCGAAATCTGGGTAATGTGTAATCATGCGCCAGTTATCATGGTGCAAAATGCCGTGGATTTTCACCGCTTGATCCCAGCCATGTTCGAGCAAAAGTTTTCCCATGTCCTTGAGATATTCCTGAGCGTGCATCGATATATGACGAACAGCATCAAATCCGCCAAGTCCAGCGATGAGCGCTTGTTGTGGTTCAAAACGCACATCGCCTTGCTCAAGATGCGGATCGTCGCGGTTCACATACGGCGGGTTACTGACGATCATATCCAGCTTTTCATCGGCGAGCGGAACGAACCAGCTGCCTTGGCGCAGCTCAATATTTTTCAGGCGCAATTTTTTTATATTCGTTTGCGCGGTTTCCAGCGCCGCCGATGAAATATCGGTAGCGATCAGATGGCAATGAGGACGTTCCTTGGCCAGCGCCAAGGCGATGGCGCCTGCGCCGGTTCCGAGGTCGGCGATTTTCCACGTGGCGTCTTTAGGAATGCGCGTTAATGCTTTTTCCACCAGCAATTCGGTTTCGGGACGCGGGATAAGTGTCGCCGGCGTGACGTTAAGTTCCATGGACCAGAATTCGCGCACGCCGGTGATATAGGCGATAGGTTCTCCGTGCAGACGTCGTGCGAGTAATTTTTCTAAAAGTAATTCTTGGCCGTTTGCAAGCGCGGCATTGCCGCTGGTCATTAGCGCGCTCCGATCGAGGCCGGTCGCGTGCATCATCAAAACTTCGGCGTCGAGTTGCGGCGTCGGGCTGGTGGATTTCAAGGTATGGGAAATTTTCTGTAGGAGCGAGCCGACAGTGATTGGGAGAGAGGATAATGTCATGTGTCTCATATTTAATTCGGTGGGCTGCGCTCAGCCGACCCTACATATATTTATGATAAATAATAAAATGTAGGGCGGGCATTGCCCGCCGTTCGACCGCTAATTAAATCGAACTCACATTTTTTCTTTGAGTAGCGCTTGCGGCGGCAAGGCATGCTGCAGCACCGCATAATTTTTGAACGCGCATTTTACTTCCACCATATGCTCGTGGCGGTCATCCACCAGCGGGATCGTCGGTTCGCTTTGGACGAGTCCGTCCACGGTCACGCGCGTCGCGGCCTCGGCGGAGGCGCGTACCACGGTAATGTGATAAATGGTTTCGCGGTAGCGGTAATGGATTTTAAATGTCTTCCAATCGTCCGGCAGACAGGGCGCGATGTGCAGTTTGTCTATTTCCAGTTTTAATCCCAACAGCGATTCCAGAATCAGGCGATACATCCATCCGGCCGAACCGGTGTACCAGGTCCAGCCGCCGCGGCCGATATGCGGCGCGACCGCGTACACGTCGGCGGCGACGACATAGGGTTCTACTTTATACAGCGTTACCCCTGCCATCGATAAAGCGTGATTCACCGGGTTAATCATATTTAGTATTTCCCATGCGCGCGCGCCTTCGCCCAAGGCCGCGAACGCCATCGCCGCCCACACCGCCGCGTGCGTGTACTGCCCGCCGTTTTCGCGCACGCCCGGCACGTAACCTTTTATATACCCGGGATTCAAAGGCGATTTGTCGAAGGGTGGGTCCAGCAGTTGAATCAAGGCGTGTTCGCGGCGTATCAAGCGCCGATCCATCGCGTCCATGGCTTGGCGCACGCGCGTCGCGTCGCCCGCGCCGGAAAGCACCGCCCAACTTTGCGATATCGAATCGATTTGACATTCGCTGTTGGCGGCCGCGCCCAAGGGCGCACCGTCGTCGAAATAAGCGCGCCGGTACCAGGCACCGTCCCAGGCTTGTTGTTCGATGCGGCTTTGCAATTGGTCGGCTTGTGTTTGACAGCGTTCGACAAAAGCGTGATCGCCGCGCGCTTGCGCCAATTCGCTGAAGCGCCGCAGCACGTCGTATAGGAAAAATCCGAGCCACACGCTTTCGCCTTTGCCTTGTATGCCCACCATGTTCATGCCGTCGTTCCAAT